>JBEPTZ010000102.1:0-15980 GCA_041691815.1 Rhodospirillales bacterium
GATGCCTTACCGCCTTCTCAAACTGGCTGACTATCCTGGGTAAGCAGGAAAAGTTATAGCAATGCGTTTGCTGCAACGCATAAATCCTTACCGAACATCAAAGATATTGAGGGGTTGTTCATTGATGTTCGGGAGGCCTTGGTGGCTGTGGCGCGCTACAGACTCCGAGAAGTATCAGAATTTGTGAAAATCCCTGACCCTGAAATTATCGTTGTCGACAGGTTCGGATCGGAGGCCGAGATCGATAGGATGTTGGACGATCCGGCTGTGAGGGGCACTTGAAATGACTCTGTTGACGCAGGCCCAATGGAGCGCAGCGTTTGTACGTTATGGTGTTACATCTGACGAGCAGATAGCCATCGAACAATCTATCAACAGTGGCGCTCTGGGATCGCTTTTGGACCAAGTTGATCAGGAATCCGGCGCTTCGCCAGTTGCCGACGCGACTGCTGTATTCTCCAGCGGCATAATCACTACTTCTGATGGTACGATGGCCGCATGTGTTCTTCCCCCGTGGGCATTCCGTATGCGCAATGCATTCCGGTGCCTCGGCGCTATGCACCCGGTGATGATCCAAGCCGGTTTCGCTGCGCTTTACAAGGCCGGGCAGGCCAGCGGAGCCGGGCCCACATGGTAGCAACGATCGCTTCGGGCAACCGTTGCGACAGGTCTGCTGACTTGCAGGAGGGCAGCGCCGGACGTATAGCGCGGACGCATTGCGAGGAGCCGCAGCATGGTTACTTCATCCGCTCACCCCGTTCTGGCTCAGCGCATGAGCCAGCTTGGCACCGAGGCGGCGTTTCAGGTGCTGGCGCGGGCCAGCGCGCTGCAGGCCGCGGGCAAGGACATCGTCAACCTGTGCATCGGGCAGCCGGATTTCAAAACCCCGGCGCATATTGTCGAGGCCGGGCGGAAGGCGCTGGCGGATGGGCATCACGGCTATACGCTGGCCAACGGGATATTGCCGCTGCGCGAGGCGGTGGTGGCCGATCTGCATCGGCGGCATGGGGTTCAGGTGTCGCCGGACCGGGTGCTGGTGGTGCCGGGCGGCAAGGTGACGATGTTTTTCGCGATCATGATGTTCGGCGAGCCGGGCGGCGAGATCATCTATCCCAACCCGGGGTTTCCGATCTACGAGAGCGTGATCGGGTTTTCCGGGGCGACGCCGGTGCCGATGAAGCTGCATGAGAGCCGCGGATTCTCGTTCAACGCCGATGAGGTGCTGGGCCTGATCACGCCGCGCACCAGGCTGCTGATTTTGAACAGCCCGGCCAACCCGACCGGCGGGGTGGTGCCAAAGAGCGAACTGGATCGGCTGGTGGCAGGGCTGGTGCGGCATCCGCATGTGGCGGTGCTGTCCGACGAGATCTATGGCGAGATGCTGTATGAGGGCACGCATACCAGCCTCACCACCTATCCGGAGATCGCCGATCGGCTGATTCTGCTGGACGGCTGGAGCAAGACCTATGCGATGACCGGCTGGCGGATGGGCTACGGAGTGTGGCCGCAGCCGTGGGCGGTGGAGGCCGAGCGGCTGGCGATCAACGTGCATTCCTGCGTCAACGCGGCGACGCAATATGCCGGGATCGCGGCGCTGACCGGGCCGCGCGAGCCGGCCGAGCAGATGGTGGCGGCGTTTGCCGAGCGGCGGTCGTATATCATCCCGGCGCTGAACCAGTTGCCGGGGGTGACCTGCGTGATGCCGGGCGGCGCGTTCTATGCGTTTCCGAACATCACCGGCACCGGGATGGACAGCCACACCTTCCAGAACCGGCTGCTGGAGGAGGGCGGCGTGGCGTCGCTGTCGGGCACCAGCTTCGGGGCGCTGGGCGAGGGGTATGTGCGGCTGTCCTATGCCGCCAGCCTGCCGCAGTTGAAGGAGGCGGTGCGGCGGATCGGGGCGCTGCTGGCGAAGGGTTAGGCAGGGAAGATTCACAAAGAGACGTAGAGACGAAGAGCAGGAAGATTCGCTTCTCTTCGTCTCTACGTCTCTTTGTGAGATGTCTTACTTGACTAGGTTGCTCGGTGTCTTGCCGGCCAGGACGGCGTCGATGCCGTCCAGCGCCACGTGGCCCATGGCGTCGCGGGTTTCGGTGGTGGCGCTGCCGAGATGCGGCAGCAGGACGACGTTTTCCAGGCCGAGATAGCCGGGGTTCATGTTCGGTTCGCCGGCATAGACGTCCAGGCCTGCATAGCCGATATGGCCGGATTTGAGGGCGGCGATCACCGCGTCGTCGTCGACCAGGGTGCCGCGGGCGGCGTTGGCCAGGATGGCGCCGCGCGGCAGGCGGGCGATGCGGGCGGCATTCAGCCACTTCAGCGTGCCGGCGCCGCCTGGAGCGTTGAGGCTCAGCACGTCGCAGGCCGGCAGGAAGGTTTCGTCCGAGGCGTGAAAGGTGGCGCCGTGCTCCAACTCCGGCGGCAGGCGGGCGATGTCGTGGTAATGCACGGCCATGCCGAAGGCGCCGGCCATGCGGGCCAGTTCGCGGCCGATGCGGCCCATGCCGAAGATGCCGAGGCGGCGGCCGGAGACCAGGGTGCCCATCAGTTGCGTGGGCGCCCAGCCTTCCCACTTGCCGGCGCGGACCAGGCGCTCGCCCTCGCCGGCGCGGCGGGCGGCGGCGAGGATCAGCAGCATCGCGCATTCGGCGGTGGCGACCGAAAGCACGTCCGGCGTGTTGACCACCTTGATGCCGCGGGCATGGGCGGCGGCGACGTCGATATGCTCGTAGCCGACGCTGAAGGTGCCAACGACGCGCACCGTGTCCGGCAGGGCGGCCATGGTGGCGGCATCGATGCGGTCGGCGGCACAGGCCAGGATGGCGTCGGCGCCCTGGGCGAGGGCGAGGATGTCGGCGCCGGTGCGGGGGGTGTCGGCCTCGTTGAGGCGGGCGGTGTAGTCGCGGGCGCACCTGGCCTCGATGGCGGCGGGGAGCTTGCGGGTTACCAGGAGGACGGGCTTGGGCATTCTGGGGGTCCTTTTAGGGAAGGAAGTCTTCTTTTTGTGAGCAAAAAGAAGCAAAAAAACTTTTTATCCATTGGAGTGTACGGCGTCTCCACAACTCCAATGTTGCAAGGCGGATGAAAGTTTTTTGGTTCTTTTTTTCAAAAAAGAACGGCTTGCTTTACTTCCATAACGGGTCAATCGGCGGTTTGCCGGCCAGCACGGCGGCGATGTTGTCCAGTGCGCGGTAGCCCATGGCGTTGCGGGTTTCCACCGTGGCACTGCCCATGTGCGGGCAGAGGAAGGTGTTGGGCAGGTCTGCGAAGCGGGTGTCAAACTCCGGTTCGGCGCGGAACACGTCGAGGCCGGCGGCGAACAGGTGGTCGCTGGCCAGCGCCTCGTAGAGCGCGTCCTCGTCCACCAGCCCGCCGCGCGAGGTGTTGACGAAGACCGCACCCTTGGGCAGCAGGGCGAGGGTTTCGGCGTTGATGATCGAGGCGGTTTCCGGGCCGCCGGGGGCGTGCACGGTGAGGATGTCGCAGTGCGGCAGCATGGCGCGCAGGTCGGCGAAGTATTCGGCGCCCTGTTCGAGGTCCGGCGGCAGGCGGGAGCGGTTGCAGTAGAGGATGCGCATGCTGAAGCCGCGGGCGCGGGTGGCGACCTCGCGGCCGATGCGGCCCATGCCCAGGATGCCCAGCGTTTTACCGGCGACGCGCAGGCCCATCATCTCGCCGAGGCCGTAGCCGTGACGCCAGCCGCGGCGCATGATGGCGTCGTATTCATGGGCGCGGCGGCAGGCGTTGAGGATCAGCATGAAGGCCAGGTCGGCGGTGCATTCGTTCAGCACCTCCGGGGTGTTGGTAACCGGCAGGCGGCGGGCGCGGGCGGCCTCGATGTCGATATGTTCGGTGCCGACGCTGCAGGTGGCGAGGATTTTAACGTGCGCCGGGATGGCGGCGATGACCTCGGCGGGGTAGCGGACATGCGAGGTGATCATCAGCGCGTCGGCCTGGTGGTCGGTAAGGGCGCGCAGTACTTCCTCGGCGGTCATCGAGGCGCCGTTGTACGGGCTGTCGTATTCGGCGTGGACGCGGATGGCGACATCGGGCGCGATCTGGCGGCTGACGATCAGGCGCGGCTTCATGGGTTTCTCCCCGGCTTTGCCGCTGTTATGCCGTTTCGCGGGCGGTTGCGGAAGGGGGCGGGGCGGGGCAGGGTGCGGCGGTGATTGCTGGAGGGAGCGCGATGCTGCCCAACCTGACCCCGGATGTGACGCTGGCCGCGCGGCTGTTCGACACGCTGCGCGAGCGCAGCTTCGACGGGGTGGGGGTGACGCGCGACGCCTATGGGCCGGGCGAGCGGATGGCGCATGTGCTGCTGCGCGGCGAGGCGGCGGCGCTGGGGCTGGAGACGGCGGTCGATCCGGCCGGGAACCTGCTGATGGTGCTGCCGGGGGCGGACCGGGCGGCGAAGCGGGTGGTGCTGGGCAGCCACCTGGATTCGGTGGCGCAGGGCGGCAATTTCGATGGCGCGGCGGGGGTGCTGGCCGGGCTGGCGGCGGTGGCGGGGATGCAGCGGGCGGGGTTTCGGCCGGCGCGGGATGTGGTGGTGCTGGCCAATCGGGCGGAGGAGGCCGGGGCCTGGTTTCCGACCAGCCTGCCGGGCAGCCGGGCGGCGCTGGGGCGGCTACCGGCGGAGGCGCTGGAGGTCGCGCGGCAGGATACCGGCCGGAGCCTGGCTGCGCATATGACCGAGGAGGGCTTCGACCCGGAGGCGGTGCGGGCGGGGCGGTGCCTGCTGCCGCCGGAGAGCATCGCCGCCTATCTGGAGTTGCATATCGAGCAGGGGCCGGTGCTGGAGGCCGAGGGGGTGCCGCTCGGGGTGGTGACTGGGCTGCCTGGCTCGCTGCGGCTGCGCGATGCGGCGGTGTTCGGGGAATACAACCATTCCGGGGCGACGCCGCGGAAGTATCGGGCCGATGCGGCGATGGCGCTGGCGGAGTTGGCGTATCGGCTGGATGAGCATTGGGCGCGGCTGGAGGCGCGCGGGTTGCGGCTGGTGTGCACGTTCTGCACCATGGGGACGACGGTGGAGGCCGGATTCACCAAGGTGCCTGGCGAGGCGCGGTTTCAGCTTGATGTGCGCAGCACCGACCCAGCGGCGCTGGCGGCGATGGCGGTGGAGCTGGAGCGGCTGGTGGCCGAGATCGGGCCGCGGCGCTGGGTGCGGTTTGAACTCGGGCGGCTGCAGAAGATCGCGCCGACGCCGATGGACGCCGAGGTGCAGACCGGGCTGGTGCGGGCGGCCCAGGCGCTGGGGATCGGGCATCGGGTGATGCCGTCGGGCGGCGGGCACGACGCGGCGAGCTTCGCACAGGCGGGGGTGCCGGCCGGGATGCTGTTCGTGCGCAACCAGAATGGCAGCCATAATCCGCACGAGGCGATGCGGATGGAGGATTTCGCCAAAGGCGCGGCGGTGGTGACGCGTTGGGCGGCGGGGATGGCAGGGTAAGGGAAGGCTTCTTTTTTGAAAAAAAGAAGCAAAAAACTTTTAACCGCCTTGCAACAGCAGAGGGGTGGAGCCGCCGGAGTCTCCAAATGGATGAAAAGTTTTTTTGGTTCTTTTTGTTCACAAAAAGAACTGCTTGCTTGCCAGTCTTGCTTACCGGCGGTTGACTATGGCCTCTTTCACGAACGGATGACCTCGACCCATGGCTTCAGCCCGCCCCACCTCAGCAAGACTGGCCGTTGATATCGGCGGCACCTTCACTGATCTCGCCCTGGAACATAAGGGGCGACGCAGCACCACCAAGGTGCTGACCACGCCGGCGGCGCCGGAACTGGGGGTGCTGGCGGGTATTCGGACGATTCTGGCGGCGGCCGGGGTGGGGGCGGGGGATATCTCCATTCTGATCCATGGCACGACTCTGGCGACCAATGCGGTGATCGAGCGCAAGGGGGCGAAGACGGCGCTGGTGACCACCGAGGGGTTCCGCGATGTGCTGGCGCTGGGCAATGAGAGTCGGTACGACCAGTACGACCTGAATATCGTGCTGCCGGAGCCGCTGGTGCCGCGGTATCTGCGGCTCACCGTGCCGGAGCGGCTGGACAATGAGGGGCAGGTGCTGCTGCCGCTGGACGAGGCGGCGGTGCGGGCGCTGGCGCCGGTGCTGAAGGCCGAGGGTGTGCAGAGTGTGGCGGTGGGGTTCATGCATGGGTTCGTGAACCCGGTGCATGAGCGGCGGGTGCGGGAGATTCTGGCCGAGGCGCTGCCGGGTGTGCCGGTTTGCCTGTCGTGCGAGGTGTCGCCGGAGATGCGCGAGTGGGAGCGGTTTTCCACCACGGTCGCCAATGCCTATGTGCAGCCGCTGATGGCCAGCTATCTAGGGCGGCTGGAGACGGCACTGCATGACATGGGGATGGCGGCGCCGGTGTTTCTGATGCTGTCGGGCGGCGGGTTGACCACGATCGAGACGGCGTGCCGGTTTCCGATCCGGCTGGTGGAGAGCGGGCCGGCCGGGGGGGCGATCTTCTCGGCGCATGTGGCGCGGCAATGCGGGCTGCAGCGGGTGCTGTCGTTCGACATGGGGGGGACCACGGCGAAGATCTGTTTGATCGACGGGTATAAGCCGCAGACGTCGCGGACGTTCGAGGTTGCGCGGGTGGGGCGGTTTCGCAAGGGGTCGGGGCTGCCGCTCAGGATTCCGGTGATCGAGAGGGTGGAGAGCGGCGCCGGCGGCGGCAGCTTGGCCAGGGTGGATGCGATGGGGCGGAGCGGGGTGGGGCCGGAGAGTGCCGGGGCCAGCCCGGGGCCGGCCTGTTATGGCCAGGGCGGCACCAGGCCGGCGGTGACCGACGCCAACCTGGCGCTGGGGCGGTATGATCCGCAGCGGTTTGCCGGCGGCAGCCTGGTGCTGCATCCCGAGCCGGCGCTGGCGGCGCTGGCCGAGCATGTCGGCGGCAAGCTGGCGCTGTCGGCCGAGATGGCGGGCCTGGGGGTGGTGGAGATGGTCGACGAGAACATGGCCAACGCGGCGCGGGTGCATGCGATCGAATCCGGCAAGACCTATGAGGGGCGCACGATGATCGCGTTCGGCGGCGGCGGGCCGGTGCATGCTTGCCGGGTGGCGGAGAAGATCGGCATCGAGCGGGTGCTGGTGCCGTCCGGCGCTGGGGTGGGCAGTGCGATCGGGTTTTTGCGGGCGCCGGTGGGCTATGAGGTGGTGCGGTCGCTGTATCAGCGGTTCTCGACGTTTGATGTGGCGGCGGTGAACGGGCTGCTGGCGGATATGGCGCGGGAGGCGGAGGCGGTGGTGGCGCAGGGCAGTTTTGGCGCACCGACGCAGCAGACCCGGATCGCGTTCATGCGCTATGTCGGGCAGGGGCACGAGATTCCGGTGGAGTTGCCCGATGGGGTGCTGGCGCAGAGCGATGTTGCGGTGATCCGGGCGGCGTATGACGTGGAGTATTCGCGGTTTTACGATCGGCCGGTGCCGGGGTCGGATGTGGAGATCATGAGTTACGCGGTGCTGGTGGCGACCGTGGTGGAGCCGGTTGCGGATGCGCCGGCGGTGGCGTCGGGTGGCGCGGCGGTGGCGGTGCGGACGCAGGCGGTGCGCGACACGGTGACCGGCGAGGTGTCCGACTGGGCGATCCATGAGCGGGCGGCGCTGCTGGCGGGGGCGACGCTTTCGGGGCCGGCGATCATTGCCGAGGATGAGACGTCGACCCTGGTGGGGCCGGGGTGGGCGGCCAGTATCAATGCGCTGGGCTATATCGAACTGGTTCGGGGAGCGGCGCTATGAGCATGCTGCGGGGAGCGGCGCTATGAGCAACGCGAGTGGCGCGCTGGCCGGCATCCAGCGGCAGATCATGTGGAACCGGCTGATCGCGGTGGTCGAGGAGCAGGCGCAGACCATGATCCGCACCGCGTTTTCCACCACGGTGCGCGAGGCGGGCGATCTGTCGGCGGGGATTTTCGATCTGCACGGGCGGATGCTGGCGCAGGCGGTGACCGGCACGCCGGGGCATGTCAACTCGATGATGGAGAGCGTCGGGCATTTTCTGGCCAAATTTCCGGCCGAGGGCATGCAGCCGGGCGACCATTACATCACCAATGATCCGTGGCTGGGCACCGGGCATCTGCACGATCTGACGGTGGTGACGCCGGCGTTTCATGACGGGCATATCGTCGGGTTGTTCGCCAATACCGCGCATGTGATCGATGTCGGCGGGCTGGGGATGGGGCCGGAAGGGCGCAGCGTGTTCGAGGAGGGGCTTTATATCCCGATCGTCAAATGCTTCGACCGCGGGCAGCCGAACGAGACGTTTTTCGACTTCATCCGCTGGGGTTCGCGGCTGCCGGTGGAGCTGGAGGGGGACGTGTATTCGCTGTGCGCCTGCAATGACGCCGGCGCCAAGCGGCTGACGCAGATGATGGGCGAGTTCGGCATGGTGAGCCTGGACCCGCTGGCGGAGTTCATCTTCGACAGTTCGCGGCGGGCGACAGTGGCGGAGATCGCGAAGTTGAAGCGGGGGGCGTTTTCGGCGGAGATCTACAGTGACGGGTATGAGGAGCCGGTGCGACTGGCGGCGGCGATGACCATTCTGGAGGACGCGATCGAGGTGGATTTTGAGGGCACCTCCGGGTTGTCGCAACGGGGGATCAACGTGCCGGCGGCGTATTGCCGGGCCTATGCGTGCTTCGGCATCAAGGTGGTGGTGGCGCCGGAGATTCCGAACAACTGGGCCAGCCTGGAGCCGTTCCGGATGGTGATCCCGGATGGCTGCATCCTGAACGCGCCGCGGCCGTACCCGGTGAGCACCCGGCATGTGATCGGGCAGTTGCTGCCGGATTTGATGATGGGCTGCCTGCACCAGGTGGTGCCGGAGCGGGTGGCCGCCGAGGGTTCGTCCTGCCTGTGGAATTCGCCGCTGCGCGGCGGGGCGGGGGTGTCGGGCCAGGCGCGCAGCAACAAGCCGGTGCTGGGCGATTTCGAGGTGATCACCTTCAACTCCGGCGGCACTGGCGCGCGGCCGGGGCGGGATGGGCTGGACGGCACGGCGTTTCCCTCCGGGGTGCGGACGATGCCGGTGGAGGCGACCGAGAACATCGCGCCGGTGGTGTTCTGGCGCAAGGAGTTGCGGCCGGATTCGGCGGGGGCGGGGCGGACGCGCGGTGGGTTTGGGCAGGTGATGGAGATTGCCGGCAAGGGCGACCTGGAGTTCGCGGTGAACGCGGTGTTCGATCGGGTGGGGCATCCGCCGAAGGGGCGGGAGGGCGGCCTGGATGGGGTCGGCGGCGCGGTGAAGCTGGCGCGCAGCGGGGCGGCGTTGCGGCCGAAGGGGTTCCAGGTGATCCCGGATGGCGAGCGGCTGCTGCTGCTACTGCCGGGCGGCGGTGGCATGGGCGACCCGGCGACGCGCGAGCCGGCGCTGGTGGCGCGCGATGTGCGCGATGGATTGGTGACGCCCGAGGCGGCGCGTGCGGTATATAAGGTGGCATTGGCCGCCGATGGCGGCGTGGACGCGGCGCAGACCGCGGGATTGAGGAGGATTTCATGAGCCTGCGCTGTGACCTGATCCTGCGCGACGCGACGATTTTCGACGGCACCGGTGCGGCCCGCACCCAGGGCGATGTGGCGGTGCGCGGCGACCGGATCATCGGCGTCGGCGATCTTGGTGCGATGACGGCGGATCGTGAGGTGGTGGCGACCGGCATGGCGGTGGCGCCGGGGTTTATCGACGCCCACACGCATGACGACCGCGCCGTGCTGTGCGGGCCGGAATGCATGCTGTGCAAGATGAGCCAGGGCGTTGCCACCGTCGTGGTCGGCAATTGCGGCATCAGCCTGAGCCCGGTGAAGATGAACCAGCGGCCGGTGCCGCCGCTCGATCTGCTCGGCGATGAAAGCTGGTGGACGTTCGGCAGTTTCGGGGAATACGCCGACCGGCTGGCCAGCACGCCGCCGCCGGTGAACACCTACGCACTGATCGGCCATATGTCGCTGCGGGTGGAGGCGATGAGCGGCGACACCCAGCGCGCGGCGAGCGATGCCGAGGCGGCGCAGATGGAGAAACGGCTGGGCGAGTGCCTGGCCGAGGGCGCCAGCGGGTTCTCCACCGGGTTGTATTATCCGCCGAACATAATGGCGCCGACCAGCGAGGTGATCGCGGTGGCGCAGGCGTTGCGCGCGGCGGGCGGGATTTATGTCAGCCATATGCGCGATGAGGCGTCGCTGGTGCTGGAGTCGATCAACGAGACGGCGGAGATTGGTCGCGGCGCGGGCGTGCCGGTGGTGATCAGCCACCATAAATGCTCGATGCCGGAGAATTTCGGCCGCTCGGTGGAGACGCTGGCGCTGATCGAGCGGCTGGCGGCGCAGCAGAGTGTGGCGTTCGATATCTATCCGTACTACGCCGGCTCCACCGTGCTGATGCCAGACCGGGTGCGGCCTGATGTGCCGGTGAAGATCGCCTGGTCGGTGCCGCATCCGGAGATGGAAGGGCGGATGCTGGCCGAGATCGCGCAGCAATGGAACACCAGCCAGAAGGAGGCGGCGGAGCGGTTGCTGCCGGCCGGCGCGATCCTGTTCCAGATGGACGAGCCGGATGTGCAGCGGATCATGAAGCATCCGCTGTCGATGATCGGCAGCGACGGGTTGCCGCACGACAAGTTCCCGCATCCGCGGCTGTGGGGCTGTTTTCCGCGGGTTTTGGGGCATTATTCGCGCAAATTGAAGCTGTTCAGCATGGAAACCGCGGTGCACAAGATGACCGGGCGGGTGGCCGAGGTGTTCGGGATGGTCGATCGCGGGGTGATCCGCGAAGGCGCTTATGCCGACCTGGTGCTGTTCGACCCGGCGACGGTGAAGGATGCCGCCGATTTCGACCATCCGACCCGCCCGGCGATCGGCATCCTGGAAACCTGGGTGAACGGGCAGAGCGCCTTCGTACTCGGGCAGGGGGCGACCGAGGCGCGGGCCGGGCGGCTGGTGACGCGCAACAAGGCCTGACGGGGTTGGGCGTCGTTGCGGTGTGATCTGCGTCACATCCATTGCGGCCGGTGCTGGCTAGAAGCTGCCGCCTTTCACGCTGCCGCCATGGAGTGCCAGGATGCCCGTCGAGAATGATGCGGTTCAGCCGCGCCGGCCGGTGCTGGCCGGCTTGCATGCCAGCACCCTGGTGCCGAGCATCAGTGGCACGGAGATGCGGGTGGTGGTGCCGGCCGAGGCGACCGCCGGTGCCTATGCGGTGTGGATGAACCTGTCTGCTCCCGGTGACGGCCCGCCGCGGCATATCCATCACCGCGAAGACGAGATCTTCCACGTGCTGGAGGGCAAGCTGCTGGTCTGGATCGATGGCCAGGTGCATGAGGCGGTGCCGGGCGATGCCGCTTCGCTGCCGCGGGGCATCGCGCATACCTTCCGGGTGCTCGGCGACACCCCGGTGCGCATGCTGATGACGGTGGTACCGGGTGGATTCGAGCGGTTCTTCGCCGCCGTGTCCGGTCTTGTGGTGCCGCGGGACATAGCGCAGGTGGCGCGGATCAGCGGCGAGTAGGGCCTGGAAATTGTCGGCCCGCCGCTGGAGGGCTGAATACGGCGCCGGGGTGGCCCGGCGGGCAAACTGGTGTAATATGCCGCCGCGCGCCGCTCCTGGCGCACAGATCGAATGGCGGGAGGGTGCGCGTTGCGCGAGGCCGAGGCAGACCAACGACCGCGCCAGGTGCGCGCGCCGGCCCGTTCTGTGTGACGCCGTCGCCCTGCTTGCGCCGCCCTATCCAGTTTTGACCCCATCCAAGTTTGAATCGAGACCGACGTGAGCGACACGCCTGACGATCCGGCCGCCGGTGGCGTCCCGCCATCCGACGTAATGCCGGTGGTGCTTGAGGAGGAGATGCGCCGCTCCTACCTCGATTATGCGATGTCGGTGATCGTCAGCCGGGCGCTGCCGGATGCGCGCGACGGGCTGAAGCCGGTGCATCGGCGGATTCTGTTCGGCATGCAGGAATCCGGGTTCACCGCCGACAAGCCGTATCGCAAATCCGCCCGAGTGGTCGGCGACGTGATGGGCAAATACCATCCGCACGGCGACGCCTCGATCTATGACGCCATGGTGCGGATGGCGCAAAGCTTCTCGATGCGGCTGCGGCTGATCGACGGGCAGGGCAATTTCGGCTCGGTGGACGGCGATCCGCCGGCGGCGATGCGCTACACCGAGGCGCGGCTGGCACGGGCCAGCAGCTACCTGCTCGGCGATATCGACCGCGATACGGTGGACTTCCAGCCGACCTACGACGAGTCGGATAATGAGCCGAAGGTGCTGCCGGCTGCGTTTCCGAACCTGCTGATCAACGGCGCCGGCGGCATCGCGGTGGGGATGGCGACCAATATTCCGCCGCATAACCCCGGCGAGATTGTCGATGCGACGCTGGCGCTGATCGCCAACCCGGAGATCGGCCTGGAAGAGTTGATGCAGATCGTGCCGGGGCCGGATTTCCCCACCGGCGGCATGATTCTCGGCCGCGCCGGCATCCGTTCGGCGTTCGAGACCGGGCGCGGTTCGCTGGCGATCCGCGCCAGGGCGGAGATCGAGGAGATCCGCCGCGACCGCCACGCCATCGTGGTCACCGAGATTCCGTATCAGGTCAATAAGTCGACGCTGCTGGAACGCATCGCCGACATGGTGCGCAGCAAGCAGGTTGAGGGGATCAGCGATCTGCGCGACGAGAGCGACCGCTCCGGCATGCGCATCGTGATCGAACTGAAGCGGGATGCCACCCCTGAGGTGGTGCTGAACCAACTGTATCGCTTCACCCAGTTGCAGACCAGTTTCGGCGTCAACATGCTGGCGCTGGACCTCGGGCAACCGCGGCTGATGGGGCTGAAGGACGCGCTGCGGGCGTTCATCCGCCACCGCGAGGAAGTGATCCTCCGCCGCTCCCGCTACGACCTCGGCAAGGCGCGAGAGCGGGCGCACACCCTGGTTGGGCTGACGATCGCGGTGGCCAATATCGACGAGGTGATCCGGCTGATCCGCGCCAGCCCGGAGGCTGCCACGGCGCGCACCGCGCTGATGCAGCGCGACTGGCCGGCGGAAGAGGTGCTGCCGCTGCTGGCGCTGATCGAGGATGAGCGCAACGTGGTCAGCCCCGCCCACACGGTGCGGCTGACCGAGGAGCAGGCGCGGGCCATCCTGGAATTGCGGCTGCAGCGGCTGACCGGGCTGGAGCGCGACAAGATCCATGCCGAGATGGGCGAGGTGGCGGCGAAGATCGCCGATCTGCTGGAGATTCTCGCCAGCCATCCGCGCCGCATGGAAGTTATGCGCAACGAGTTGGTGACGGTGCGCGCCGAGATCGCCAGCCCGCGGATGACCGCCATCGTCGACGGGCTGGCGGAGCAGGACGATGAGAGCCTGATCGAGCCCGGCCAGATGGTGGTGACGATCACGCGGGACGGGTTCATCAAGCGCACGCCGCTGGAGACCTTTCGCGAGCAGCACCGCGGCGGGCGCGGGCGCTCGGCGGCGAGCACCCGCGGCGACGATATCGTGACCCGCAGCTTCAACGGCCATACCCATCAATGGGTGCTGTTCTTCTCCTCCGGCGGCAAGGCGTATCGCGAAAAGGTGTGGCGCCTGCCGGAGGGCGGGCCGACCGGCAAGGGCCGCGCGCTGGTGAATTTGCTGCCCGACCTGGGGCAGGATGAAATCACCACGGTGCTGCCGCTGCCGCAGGATGAGAGCCTTTGGGAGAACCTGCATCTGGTGTTCGCCACCTCCAGCGGGCATGTGCGACGCAACCGGCTGTCGGATTTCCGCAATGTGCGCGCCTCTGGCCTGATCGCGATGAAGCTCGATGAGGGCGACAGCCTGATCGGCGTTGCCACCTGCCGCGAGGGTGATGACGTGCTGCTGGCGACCAGGCTGGGGCGGTGCATCCGCTTCCAGGCCACCGACGACATGCTGCGGGTGTTTGCCGGGCGCGACAGTTCCGGGGTGCGTGGGATTCGGCTGGCCGAAGGGCGGGAGCCGGATGCGGTGATCAGCCTGTCGGTGCTGCGCCATGTGGAGGCCAGCGTCGAGGAGCGCGCCGCGTATCTGCGGCATGCGGCCGCCGCGCGCCGCGCCGGCGAGGATGATGCGGCGGGCGAGCCGGATGAGGCCGAGGAGATGGTGGCCGAGGTGGCGCTGACGCCGGAGCGGATCGCCGAGTTGGAAGCGGCCGAGGAATTGCTGCTGACGGTGACCGATGGCGGTTTCGGCAAACGGTCTTCCGCCTACGAATATCGGGTAAGCGGGCGCGGCGGGCAGGGCATCGCCAATATCCGGCTGAGTGCGCGCACCGGCAATGCGGTGGCCGCCACCTTCCCGGTGCGGCCGGGCGACGGGGTGATGCTGGTGACCAACGCCGGCCGGCTGATCCGGGTTCCGGCCGACCAGGTGCGGCTGACCGGGCGGGCGACCATGGGGGTGACGCTGTTGCGGCTGGATGGCGACGAGCGGGTGACCAGCGTGTTCGCGGTGCTGGAGGAGGAGGTGGCTGACGAGGCGGATGCGCCGGATCCGTCGCCTGATGTCGCGCCGGACGCAGTGCCGCCGGAAACCGGTGAAGGGGAAGACAGCGATGGCTGAACCGGGTTCGAGGCGAGAGCGGGTCGCGCTGTATCCCGGCACCTTCGACCCGATCCATAACGGCCATCTGGACATCATTGCGCGCGCCGCGCGGCTGGTGGATCGGCTGGTGGTGGGGGTGGCGATCAACATCGGCAAGGGGCCGCTATTCGATCTCGACGAGCGGGTGGGGCTGGTGGAAGCGGAGTGTGCGGCGATCTGCGCGCGCGACGGGGTGCGGGTGGAGGTGCGCCGGTTCGAACGGCTGCTAATCCAGTTCGGCCGCGATCTCGGCGCCCAGATGATCGTGCGCGGGCTGCGCGCGGTGTCGGATTTCGATTTCGAGTTCCAGATGGCCGGGATGAATTATCGGCTTGCACCGGAGATCGAGACGGTGTTCCTGATGTCCAGCGAGCGGCACCAGTTCATCTCCTCCCGCTTCGTGAAGGAGGTGGCGCAACTGGGCGGCGACATCGCCTCGTTCGTGTCGCCGGCGACCTTCGAGGCAACCATGGCCCGGATCGCGGCCGGGGATGTCGGAGGGTAGCTGGTCCTGAGCCTTCTGCCGTTCAGTGTTCTGCGGAGGATATCCCATGCGCCGTCGCGCCTTCATCGCCAGGGTCGCCCTGGCTGGCGTTGTTGCAACCCCTGTTCTTGGAATGACCATGAGTGAAGCCGAAGCTGCCCCCGATCTGGAAAACGAGATCTACCTGGACCTGAAGGATGGCCGTGTGGTCATCCAGATGTTGCCGGATATCGCGCCGAAGGCGGTGGCGCGGGTGAAGGAGTTGTGCCGCAAGGGGTTCTATGACGGCACGCCGTTCCATCGGGTGATCGAGGGCTTCATGGCGCAGGGCGGCGACCCGACCGGCACCGGCACCGGCGGCAGCGGGCTGGGCAATGTGCCGGCCGAGTTCACCAACAAGCGGCATTTTCTGCGCGGCACGGTGGGTGCTGCCCGTTCGTCCGACCCGAACAGCGCCGACAGCCAGTTCTTCATCATGTTCGCGCCGTCCACGCATCTGGACGGGCAATACACGATCTGGGGCCAGGTGATCTCCGGCATGGAGTATGTCGACAAGATCAAGCGCGGCAGCGGCTCCAGCGGCATGGTCAGCAATCCCGATAAGATCATCCATATGCGGGTGGCGGCGGATGTGAAGAACTGACCTGCTTGCTGATCGCTTGACGAACCGGGTGGCTTGCTTTTCAAGCCACCCCGCGTGAGCCCGTAGCTCAGATGGTAGAGCACGAGACTTTTAATCTTGGGGCCGTGGGTTCGAGTCCCACCGGGCTCACCAAGAAATTCAATGAGATACCGGGACAACTTGCCTCGCTGTGGCGGTTCTGGGTAACGTTGTGGGTAACAAATCCAGAAAAGCCGACCAGCGCGAACTGATCGCGGGTGACAGGTATGCGCC
>JBEPTZ010000103.1:0-15793 GCA_041691815.1 Rhodospirillales bacterium
GAATAGTGGGCGGCATCAAATCGGAATGACGGGCGCCATCAGCTCGGAATCCGCAGCCCAGGGGTTGCGCCTTTGCGCGCAGCCACGCTCGCCAGACCATCAACCAGCTTACGGTTGGCCTCCCGCGCCTCGGGCGCAAACCGGGGGATGCCGCGTCGGAAGTCCGTCGTGGAGAAGTTCGTGGCTGCGTCGATCGTGCCGGTCAGGAAGCCTTTTCCCAGCGGGCTGAAGGGAACCAACCCGATCCCCAGTTCCTTCAGCGCCGGCATGGCATCCTGTTCCAGTTCCCGGGTCCAGAGCGAATACTCGCTTTGCAATGCGGTCACGGGTTGCACGGCATGGGCGCGGCGGATCGACTGCGCTCCGGCCTCGGAGAGGCCGAAATGTCCGACCTTGCCCTCGGCGATGAGTTCGCCAACGGTGCCGGCAACATCCTCCATCGGCACGTTCGGATCGACCCTGTGTTGGTAACAGAGGTCGATGGATTCGACCCGCAGACGGCGCAGCGAGCCTTCCACGGCGCGGCGGATGTGTTCGGGTCGGCTGTTTGTCTCGCCACTATGGATGCCGGTATCAGGATCAATGTCCCAGCCAAACTTTGTGGCAATGACAACCTGTCCCCGGAAGGGCTCGAGAGCCTCGCCCAGCATGGCCTCGTTGGTGAAGGGGCCATAGGATTCGGCGGTATCAAAGAAGGTCATGCCGCGTTCGACAGCGGTACGAATCACCGCAATCTTCTCGCCTCGATCAATCGCGTCGCCGTACCCCATGGTGCCCAGCGAAAGTGCCGAAACAGCAAGGCCGAAAGGGCCGATCTGGCGGGTCTGCATGGAAGACTCCCCTCACAGAGGCGGGCTCGATGCACGCCGCATCAAGCGCAAGCTACACCGGCAAACCGGGATGACACCAGATCGCCAAGATGCAGTACAAAAAACAATCCCCGAAGCCCCGCCCGCCTCCAAGCTGTCAACTTTTCCGGAGTTATCATATCTTCACTAGAATATTCCGTGATCCGCAGGCCAATGTGTGTCCGACGCCTATGAGCCACATGAGAGGGTCTAGGAAATCCGCCATGAAAAACATGCTGATCCACGATGCGCAACTTCTCGGCCGTTCGCCGGATGGTTTGGCGCAAAACACCTTCGATGTGCCCAGGGGGATGGCCACATCTCACGTCATCGCCTGGGCGTCTGCCTATGCAGGCATGCAGAGCGGGCTCGATAACCTGTTCATCATGTGCCACGGCTACGAGCAAGGGGTAGAAGACCCGAACGCGCAGGTATCGATCTATGCGCTGGGTTACGGGCTGGCCCTGGGCGATCCGGGGCTGACGTTCGGAAATATCCGAATCGCCGGAGCGCTGACTGGCCTGGTCTCCACCATCACGCTGTTCGCATGCGGTCCGGCAAACACCAGAACGGGCTATGAAAATACCACAGGCGATGGAATGCGGTTCTGTGGTGAACTTGCGCTTATAACGGGCGCAACTGTAATTGCTGCATCCGAGACACAGTATTACTATCATACCCCAAATTGGTGGGATACGCTACTCCGGCGCACCGGTCAGATCGATTTTGGTTCCTGGGAGGGGCCAGTGTTCAGTTTCAACCCAAGCAACGGAACCGCAACCAGAATCACCTGACCAACCGCGCCGGTCGCGTAGACGTTTTTGAAGTCGTCCACCGAAATCAACAAGCTGGCGCCAAAAACCGTCATCCCCTGGAGTCTGGGACCATGGCCCAGGCCCCAGGGGACAAAAAGTTTTTTTGCTTCTTTTTGTTCACAAAAAGAAGACTTCCTCGCTCAACTCACGACAGAAATCTGCTCCCGCCGCAACTGCACCGTCAGTTCGTCCAGCGCCTTGCCGATCCCGTCGAGCATCTCGTTCACCTCGTCGGCGCTGATGATCAGCGGCGGGCTGAGGCACAGCGAGTCGTTCGACGCGGTCCGCACGATCACTCCGTTGGCCTCGCACAGCTTGCCCCACCGGCCGCCGATCTTCAGTGAGGCGTCGAAGTTGGTGTGGGTCGCCTTGTCCTTCACCAGTTCGATCGCCCCGATCAGCCCGACGCCGCGGACATCACCGACCAGCGGGTGATCGGTGAAGCGGCGGCGGATTTCGCTTTGCATCACCGCGCCGACGGCCGCCACGTGGTCGCCGATCTTCATCTCGTCGTAGATCTTCAGCGTCTCCACCGCCACCGCCGCCGGCACCGGGTGGCCGGAATAGGTGAAGCCGTGGCCGAACGTGCCGATCTTGTGGCTTTCCTCCGAGAGGCCCTGGAACACCCGCTCGTTGACCATCACCGCCGAGATCGGCAGGTACGAGGACGACAGCGCCTTGGCGCAGACCAGAATATCCGGCTCGATACCGAGCGTCTGGCTGCCCCAGTAGTTGCCGGTGCGCCAGAAGCCGCAGATCACCTCGTCGGCGACGAACAGCACGTCATACTTTTTCAGAACCGCCTGGATCTTCTGGTAATAGCCGCGCGGCGGCACGATCACCCCGCCGGCGCCCATCACCGGCTCCGCCCAGAAGCCGGCCACTGTGTCCGGGCCTTCCTTCAGGATCAGCTTCTCAAGCTCGTCTGCACAGCGGGTGGCGAACTGCTCCTCGCTCTCGCCCGGCAGCGCGCCATGATAATAATGCGGCGTCATGGTGTGCAGGAAGCGGTCCAGCGGCACGTCGAAGCTGCGGTGGTTGGCTTCCAGCCCGGTCAGGCTGGCGGCGGCGAGCGTGATGCCGTGATAGCCCTTCACCCGGCCGATCAGCTTCTTCTTCTCCGGCCGGCCGATAGCGTTGTTGAAGTACCAGATCATCTTGATCGCCGAGTCATTGGCCTCGGAGCCGGAGTTGGCGAAGAACACCTTGCTCATCGGCACCGGCGCCCGCTGGATCAGCATCTCGGCGAGATCGATCGTCGGCATGTGCGATTTGGCGGTGAAGGTGTGGTAGAATGGCAGCTTGCGCATCTGCGCCGCCGCGGCCTGCACCAGGCGCTCGTTGGAGAAGCCGAGCGAGGCGCACCACAGCCCGGCGACACTCTCGATGTAGCCCTTGCCGTTGTCATCGAACACGCGAACACCCTCGCCACGGGCGATCACCATCGGTCCCACCTCCTGGTGGGCCTTCAGGTCGGTATACGGGTGCAGCACATTGGCGATATCGCGGGCGGCGGTTGAGTTGACGGGCGGCGGGGTCATGGTGTCCCTCTCAGGTATTCGGGTGACGCAAGGCGTACCTTGCGAAACCGGCAGTGTAGACCTTTATTGCATGCCCTGGGAACCGGGGGTGCCTCGGTTGAGGAGCAGACAGTGACGCAGATCGTGCCGCATTCATCTCACTGGGGCGCATATTCTGCCGTGGTCGAGGGCGACCGGCTGGTCGGCACCATTCCCTTCCCCGGTGACCCCGCACCGCCGGCACTGATCGGCGCGATGCCGGAGGCGGTGCACTCGCCGGTGCGCATCGACCGCCCCTATGTGCGAAAGGGCTGGCTGCGCGGCGACCGCGCCGGCGGCACCTTCCGCGGCGGCGAGGCCTTCGTGCCGATCCCCTGGGACGAGGCCACCCGGCTGGTTGCCGGCGAACTGGCGCGGGTGCGCGACACGCACGGCCCGGCCAGCATCTTCGGCGGCTCCTATGGCTGGTCCTCGGCCGGGCGCTTCCATCACGCCCGCAGCCAGTTGCACCGCCTGCTGGCCAGCGCCGGCGGCTATACCGCCCAGATCACCAACTACTCCTACGCCACCGGCATGACCCTGCTGCCGCATATCGTCGGCAGCAACGACATCCTCGATGCCGCGATGGTGCAATGGCCGGATATCTGCGCCAACGCCAAACTGATGCTGTGCTTCGGTGGCATCACGCTGCGCAACGGCCAGGTCAATTCCGGCGGCGGCGGCCGGCACGAGATGGGCTACTGGCTGGCCCGCGCCGCGGCTGCCGGCGTCCGGCTGGTCAACATCTCGCCGATCCGTGGCGACATGCCGGATTTCGCCGGCGCCCGCTGGCTGCCGCTGCGCCCCGGCACCGACACCGCGCTGATGCTGGCGATGGCCTATGTGGTGCTCTCCGAGGGCCTGGAAGACCGCGATTTCCTCACCCGCTGCACCACCGGCCACGAAAAACTCCGCGCCTACATCCTGGGCGAGACCGACGGTCAGCCGAAAACCCCCGCCTGGGCCGCCGCCATCACCGGCCTCAGCGCCGAGACGATCGCCGATCTGGCCCGCGAGGCAGCCTCGGTTCCCACCATGATGACGCTGGCCTGGTCGCTGCAACGCGCCGACCACGGGGAGCAGCCGTATTGGATGGCCGTGGCCCTGGCCGCGATGCTCGGCGGCATCGGCAAGCCGGGCCAGGGCATCAGCTTCGGCATGGGCAGCGAGAACGGCATGGGCGCCCAGCGCAGCATGATGCCCTCGGTCAGCCTGCCGGCCCTGCCCAACCCGGCCAACAGCAGCATCCCGGTCGCCCGCATCACCGACATGCTGGAGCACCCCGGCGGCGCCTACGACTACAACGGCAGCACCCGAACCTACCCGGATACAAGGCTGATCTGGTGGGCCGGCGGCAACCCGTTCCATCACCACCAGGACCTCAACCGCCTCCTGCGCGCCTGGGCCAAAACCGAGACCATCATCACCAGCGACTCCTGGTGGACCGCAACCGCCCGCCACTCGGATATCGTGCTGCCGGCCAGCACCACGCTGGAGCGTAACGACATCGCCTCCGGCAGTGCCGATCGTTTCATCCTGGCGATGCATCGGGCGATTCCGCCGGTCGCCCAGGCCCGCAGCGAATTTGATTATATGTCAGACATATCGGACGCCCTGGGGGTGCGCGACCGCTTCACCCAACAGCGTGATGTGGACGCCTGGCTGCGCGCGATGTACGGCCAGGCGCAGCAAATTTACGCCAAGCGGGGCGTTTTCATCCCGAATTTCGATGTTTTTTGGGCCGCCGGACACGTCGAATTGCCCATTCCACCCACCCCGCACATCCCGTTCAGCGCCTTCCGCGCCAACCCCGACGCGGCGAAACTCGCAACCGCTTCCGGCCGCATCGAGCTATTCTCCGACCGCATCGCCGGCTTCGGCTACGCCGACTGCCCCGGCCACCCAAGCTGGCAGCCGCCGCAGGAATATCTAGGCAACATAAAGACTTACCCGCTCCACCTGCTCTCCCACCAGCCGGCCACAAGGCTGCACAGTCAACTCGACCCGTTCGGCCCCAGCGCCGCCAGCAAAATCCACGGCCGCGAAGCCCTCGCCATCGGCCCCGCCGACGCCGCCGCGCGCGGCATCAGCGACGGCGAAATCGTCAAGGTTTTCAACGCCAGAGGCGCCTGCCTCGCCGCCGCCCGGATCACCGAAGGCCTGCTGCCCGGCGTGGTGCTGCTGCCCACCGGAGCCTGGTTCGACCCCGAACACCCCGGCCAACCCGGCAGCCTGTGCGTGCACGGCAACCCCAACGTGCTGACCCGCGACCAAGGCACCTCCCGCCTCGGCCAGGGACCAAGCCCGCAAAGCTGCCTGGTGGAAATCAGCCGCTGGACCGAGCCGTTGCCGCCGATCAAGGTTTCTAGGCCGCCATTAATCGAAGAATAGAGCGCGTTCTTTTTTGAAAAAAGAACCAAAAAACTTTCTATCCGCCTTGCAACAGTGGAGCCGCTGAGACTCCAGAGTCTCCAAAACGGATAAAAAGTTTTTTTGCTTCTTTTTGTTCACAAAAAGAAGTGCTTGCTTACTGCATGAACCACCCGTGGCTGACCACGATCGACTGCCCGGTCATCGCGTTGGTCTTGGCTGCCGCGAAGAACAGCGCCGCCTCGGCCACGTCCTGCACGGTGGTGAATTCGCCGTCCACGGTGTCTTTCAGGATGACGTTCTTGATCACCTCGGCCTCGCTGATGCCGAGCAGTTTGGCCTGTTCGGGAATCTGCTTTTCCACCAATGGGGTACGCACGAAGCCGGGGCAGATTACGTTGGCGCGCACGCCGTGGGCGGCACCTTCCTTGGCCACCACTTTGCACAGCCCGATCAGGCCGTGCTTGGCGGTGACGTAGGGGGCTTTCAGCACCGAGGCTTCCTTGGAGTGCACCGAACCCATGTAGATCACGCTGCCGCTGCCGGCCGCGTACATGTGCTTCAGGCAGGCCTTGGTGGTCAGGAACGCGCCGTCCAGATGGATCGCCAGCAGCTTCTTCCAGTCGCTGAACGGGAATTCCACGATCGGGTGGACGATCTGGATGCCGGCATTGCTGACCAGGATGTCGATGCGGCCGTATTCGCTCATCACCTTTGCGATGCCGGCCTCCACCGCCGCCTCGTCGGTGACGTTCATCTCGACGGCCAGCGCGGTGTGGCCGAGGTCCTGGAACTGCTTCGCCGTGGCCTGCGCCGCCGGCATGGCGAGGTCGGCGATGACCACGCGGGCGCCCTCCTGGGCGTAGCGCAGCGCGATTTCCTTGCCGATGCCGCTGGCGCTGCCGGTGACGATGGCGACCTTGCCGTCGAGTTGACCCATGGGATGCTTCTCCTTGAACAGACGAAATGACGGCCGCCAGCCGTCCGTCCTCAAAATGGGGCGGCGGCGTGGTGCGGGCAACCGGCGCGGCGCGCGATCGCAGTCGGATTCGACTACGACACCACGTCGACGGTGACGGCGGTGACATTGTCGGTGGCGCGGCGAGCGAGCGCGATGTCGATCAGCCCCTGCGCCGGCGAGATGCCGCTGTTGTCGGCCAGCGCCACGGCCAGGTCGCAGTCCGGCAGGGTCTTGTTGAGGCCGTCGCTGCAAAGCAGGAAGCGGTCGCCGGCCAGCAGCCGGCCGCTGACCTTGTCCAGTTCGAGCATGTCGTCGGCCGCCCCCACGGCGCGGGTGATGACGTTGGCGCGCGGGTGGCCTTCGGCCTCGGCGGCGGTGATGGTACCGGCGTCGACCAGTTCCTGCACCAGCGAATGGTCGCGGGTGACCTGGGACAACTGGCCGGCGCGCAGCAAGTAGATGCGGCTGTCGCCGGCCCACAGGCCGGCGAAATGGCCGTCCCGCGCCAGCAGCACCACCAGCGTGGAAGCGATGGTGGCGCGCGGACCGCGGCGGGCGGCCTCGTCGCGCAGCGCCTGGTGGGTGGCCGAGATGCGCAGCCGCACCTGGGCGAGCAGTTCGGAGGCCGACAGGCCGGACGGGATGCTGGACAGCGATTCGGCGATCATCGCCGAGGCGACCTCGCCGGCCTCGTGGCCGCCGGCGCCGTCGGCCACCGCCCACAGGCCGATATCCGGCCGGTCGACATAATTGTCCTCGTTATGGTCGCGCACGGTGCCGTTATGCGTAACCACACAGGAGCGAAACCGGGTCATTCAGACGCCTCCCCAAGCGTGTCCAGCCCAAGCCTGTCGCAATGGCCGGTCTCCTCGGTGGCGGGAGCGGCCGTGGAGTCGATCGTGCCGGTTGCATCCAGCATCGTGATGAATTCGCTAACCCCTGGCAACGTCATTCCGGCACGCTGGCCGGCTGGCACCAGCGGCGAGCCTTCGGTCCACCACAGCGCCTCGCGGGGACGAAGCTGCATGAGATCGGGGAGCGTGGCCGGCGGTTCCAGCAGGGCGGTTTCCGGTGCGAGGCGGGCCATCACCGCGTCTGGCGCCAGTTCGTATTGCAGCGCCGCCAGGCCGGCGGCTTCGGCGCGGGCGAGGAAATCGGCGGCCGGTGCCGGATCCGGCAGGCCCTCTGGCAACACCATCGCCAGGGTGAGCGGGAAATGCCGGCCGGCGCGGTCGATGCTCGGCATCCAGACGCCGAGTACCGCGTCGTCGCCGCATATGCCGGCTGGCAGGGCGAAATGCCAGATCGGCGCTTCCATCCAGGCCGGCAACCATTTCTCGCCGAGTTGCGCGCGGCTGCCGGCGATCACCAGTTGCAGCCAGTCATCCCATGGCTGCACGAAGCCGCGCGGCAGCCCGGCGCGCACGAAATCGCCGCGCGCCGGCAGCTTGCCGAACAGCCCGCACTGGGCCGTGGCGGCGGCCGCTACTTCACCGATGGGCACCGGAAATCCTGCAACACGCCCGGCTTGAACGGGTTGAGCACCGAACCGGCGCGGATCTCGAAGGTGGCGGAGCGCTGGCCGGCATTGAAGGCCAGGATGTATTTATCCGCCCCGCCCGCCTGGGTCAGCGTGCCCTGCGCGAACAACCGGAACAGCGCCCAGGGGCCGCTGGCCTGCTTCACGCCGGTATCGCCGGGCGATGGCGGGTCGAACACCAGCCGCACATTGTTCATGCGGTTGGGGCCGGGCCAGGTGATCTGCGTGGCGCGCGGCGGGCCGTGCGAGTTGGTGACCACCACGCCGTCGAAATCCAGCGTCACCTGGGTGGCGCCGCTGTCCAGCGTTCCGGGGATGATGTCGAAGCGCACCGAGGGCTGATTGCCGCCGGCGGCGAAGAACAGGTCGCGGATGACCGCCGCACGCTGGAACTCGGCGAGGTCGCCCGGCGAGATCGGCGGCGCCACCCCGTCGACCTTCTGGGCATGCCAGACCGAGCCGGACATGTCGACGAACGGGCGCAACTGGGTGTTGAAGAAGCCGTCGAGCAGGCCGCCCGGCGAGAACAGCCGGCCGAAATCATCGAGCGGGATTTCGTTGGTCGCACCGGAGAAGAACGGGTAGCGACCATTCACCGCCGGGCCGCACAGCGCGGCCGGGCCGCCGGCGCCGGCGAACGCCGCCGCCACCGCCTGCTTGGCGCCGCCGCCACGCAGCGTGGTGCCGCCGCCGGCCAGCGCCAGCAGCCAGCGCGACACCGGCTCCGGATCGCGCGAGGCTTCCGCCCGCAACTGCGCCGCCGGGTCTTCGCCGGTGGCGACAGCCGGTGCGGCGGCAGCGCCGGCCGGGGCCGAGGCGAGGCGGTTCAACTGGCCCTGCAGGTCGTTCATCAGTTTCAGCACGATATCGACCGGCGCGCCCGGCCCCTTGCCGACGAAATCGCGCAACGGCTTGTAGCGGTCGTCGATCGCGCGGCCGGGCGGCTCCGGCGGCGGCCCGCCGGGCTTGGAGAGCAGGCCCTGCAGCCGGTTCAGTGTCGCGGGCGGGCGGACCAGGCCGGCGGCCACCGCCTTGCCGGCGGCACCGCCGGCCTGGTCGGCGGCGCCCTTGGGCTCGGCCGGCGGCACCGAGAGGGTGAGCTGGCGGGCGATGCTGACCAGCAGTTCCTTCATCGGCGATTGCGGCGAGGACAGCACGTAGAGGTCCTGCACTGCCTGGCCCATGTTGCGCAGCGGCACCACGTTGAGGTCGGCCAGCATGGCGTCCCACTGCTTGGCGTAGTCGTTGACGTAGAGCCCGACCACGTCGTGCTCCAGGTTCTGCATCTGCGGCGAGTTGGGGTCGACTTCCTGGCGGGTGCCGAGCACCCAGCTTTCGCTGGCGACCTCCTTGGTGGCCTCCGGCAGCAGCGGCAGCACCACCTTGTGGAAGCCCTCGAGGGTGTAGAAGCCGGGGATGCCGTCGGTGAGCGGCTTGCCGGAGGCGCGGACGAACACCGTGGCCCCGGTGGCGCCGATCGCATCCGCCGGCGCCCATGGCGCGATATGCTGGGCGGCGGCCATCGGCTTCAGGCGGGAATACACCCGCTCGGCCAGGGTGACGCGGCTGAAGGTGCGCCGTGCATCGGCCACCAGCGCGCCATCCAGCGTGACCTTGGGCAGCGGGTTGTCCAGCATCGCGGTCAGGTGGCGCATCAGCGCGTCACGGAACGGCTGCGAACCGGGGCCGGGATAACGCTGCTCCCAGTCGAGTTGCATCCATTCGCGCACCAGGCCCTTGTCCAGCGGGCCGGCATTGCCGAGCATCAGGTAGACGCGGGTGGCCTCGTAGGTGAAATCCGGACGGTCGAGGCTGCCGCGGATCTGCGATTCCAGCCGCCAGATCAGCCGTGGCAGCATCGCCCGGCCAAGGGCGTTCTTGTAGACCTCGCGCGCCGCGAAGGCGAGCTTGGCGTCCTGCGACAGGCCGACGCCGCCCAGGCTGGAGGGCAGCGGGCCGCTGTCGTAGCCGTGCGGCAGATGGCGGGCCTGCTCCAGCAGCGCCATCACCCTCGGCAGGTCGTCGTCGTTGACCGGATCGAGCTTCAGCGGCTTGGCGGTCTGCTCGTAGACCGCCAGTGCGGCGGCGGTCTGCTCCATGTCGCTTTTGGCGGCGACGTCGCGGCTGAACAGCCAGCCGCCGGCGCCCAGGGTGAGCAACGCGATCAGGCTGAACGCGGCGGTGCGGATCAGCATGCGGCGGCGGGTGGCGCCGGGCTTGCTGGAGACCAGCATCGCCTCGCCGAAGATGACGTCTTTGAGGAGGCGGCCGAGGAAGTAGCTGCGGCCCTGCTCCGGGCGCAGGCTGGGGGCGCGGCGCTGGTCCACCCCAAAGGCGCGTGACAGCGCCCCGGTGAGGCGGTCGATCGGCGTGCCCTCCTGGGTGCCGGAGGCGAAATAGATGCCGCGCAGGAACGGCGCCGGGTCGAGCCGGCTGCCGCCGAACGCATCCTGCAGGAAGGCGGCGAGCGGCTGCTCCAGGCTGGCGAACTGGGCCGGGAAGCCGGCGATCATCGCCCGGCGCTCGGGGCTGCGCTCGGCTTGCAGGCGGTCGAGCAGGCGGTCGTTGAGGCGTTGCACCAGGGCCTGGAATTCGGCCGGGAAGCTGCCGAGCACGCCGCCTTCCGGCACATCGCGGGCGCGGGCCGGCAGGGTGAAAGTGGTGCCCCAGACCTGGTTGCGGCGCTCGCGGTCGAGGTCGTCGAAGAATTCGGTGAAGCCGGCCAGCAGGTCGGCCTTGGTGAACATCGCGTAGACCGGCACCTTCACCGCCAGCCGGTCGGTGAGTTCCTTGACCCGGGTGCGGATGGCCCGGGCATGGGCGAGGCGCTCGGCCTGCGGCGCGGCGGCCATGTCGGCGACCGAGATCGCCACGATGACGCCGTTCAGCGGCTGGCGGGCGCGGGTGCGCTTCAGCAGATCGAGGAAGGCGAGCCAGCCGGCCTTGTCCACCGCGGCATCGGAATCCTGGGTGGTGTAGCGGCCGGCGGTGTCGATCAGCACTGCGTTCTCGGTGAACCACCAGTCGCACATGCGGGTGCCGCCGACGCCGGCCACCGCACCCTGACCCATCTCGGCGGCGAGCGGAAATTGCAGGCCGGCATTCAGCAGAGCGGTGGTCTTGCCGGCGCCGGGCGGGCCGATGATGACGTACCAGGGCTGCTCATACAGGTAGCCGCGGGTGCCACGGGCGCGGCGCAGAAGTGAGAGCGCCTGGGTGAGTTTGTCGCCCATCGCCGCCGCTTCCTCGGCGCTGGCGGCCTGGGTGGCGTCACGCGCCGATTCGGCGGCGCCCTTGGCCAGCACCGCATCGGCGCGGCGGCGGCGCCAGGAGATCCAGAAATTGATGCCGAACCAGATGAGGAACAGCACCGCGATGATGACGACGCGGATCACGACGTCGGCGAGGGCGTCGAGGAACGGGCCGAACACCCAGAGCAGCGCCGCGAGCAGCGCCACGCCGATGAAGCTTAGGAACCAGCGGGAGCCGAGGAAACGGAGAAACGCCATCGTCAGGAACCCTGCCGCTGCAACAAGACTTCGATGCGCCGGTTCGCCTCACGCCCCTCGGCGGTGGTGTTGGGGGCCACCGGATCGGCGTCGGCACGGCCCTCGGCGGTAATCCGCGAGGGGTCGCCGAGTGCGGCGGCGATGATCGCCTTGGCCGCCTCGGCGCGCTTGGTGGAAAGCTGGAAGTTGGAGGGGAACTGCACGGTGTGGATCGGCTGGTTGTCGGTATAGCCGATCACCGTGACACGGCCAGCCTCGGTCTTCAGCGCCTCGCCGATGCGCTGCAGCAGCGGGATGAAGCTCTTTTCCACCACCGCCTGGCCGGAGCCGAACAGGCCGCGGTTGCGGATGCGCACCAGCGGCGCCTGCTCGGTGCCCAGCACCACCACCAGGCCCTGCTTGATCTCGGGGGCGAGGAAGGTGCGCAGCTTGTCGAGGAATTGCGGCCCGGGTGCCGGCGGCGGCGGTGGCGGCGGCACCACGGCGACGGCGCGGGTGATGGCCGGCATGGTGGCGGGCGGGGCGGCCAGCATGCGGGCGAACAGGTCGTCGGACTTGGCGTTCAGGCTGCCGGAGAACCAGATGAACAGGCCGGAGACGATCGCCACCCCGAGCACCGCGACCACCCAGACCGGCACCGAGGCGCGGGACGGGCGATACGGCGCCGCGGCGCCCTCCCAGTGCGGCGACAACGCCGGCTCGGCGGCCTGGCGCTGGCGCATGATGACGGCGTAGAGGTCCTCGCGCATCTTCTCCAGTTCGCTGGCGCCGCGCGGCGACAGGCGGTAGCGGCCCATGAAGCCGAGCGACAGGCAGAGATACATCAGCTCCAGCACCGATAGGTAGGTGCCGGGGCTCTGGCGGAGCTGGCCGAGCAGGTCGAAGAAGCGCTCGCCGCTACGGACTTCCTGGTGGAAGGTGGAGATCAGCGAGCGGCTGTCCCACACCCCGGTGCTGCCCCAGGGGGTGTTCAGTACCACGTCGTCCAGGCTGGCGCAGAGTGCGTAATGGGCCGGGCGGAGTTGTTCGATCGGGATGCCGGCGTCGCGGGCCTGCTGCTCGAAGGCGCGCAGTTCGCGGGTGGCGCGCTCGCGCAGGTCGGCCGGGTCGGGCTGGCTGACGGTGCTGCGCAGCCGGGCCAGCAGTTGCAGCAGCGGGGCGGCGGCGGCGGTGAGTGGGTTGCCGCCGAGGGTGATGTGCTCGGCGCCGTCGGCCACGGCGGCCGATGCTGCGTAGACCGGGGCGGCCGGCTGCATCGGCGGCTGTTGTGGGGCGCCGGCGCCGAAGCCGCCCCCGGAGGGCGGTTGGGCGGCTGGCGGGGCAGCCTTGCGTCCGCCTGGGACCGGGCGGATCACCGTGCGGTCGGAGTCTTCCTCGAATGGATTGTCGCTCACCCGCCCCTCCTCCGCCCGTCGCCAGTCTGCCGTCCGTCGCCAGTCTGCACTGCACGCCCTAGCCGCGAATCGCCCATAGCTCGATGCGCAGGTTGGGGTATTCGCCGGAGACATGGATGGCGAATCCGCCGGAACTTTGCATCTGCGCCCAGTGCGGCGAGTTGCGGTCCAGTTCGAAATAGGTTGCCCCGGCATAGAACGGAATCTGCCGCGGCGCCACCGCCAGCGGCCGCACCGCGATGCCGGGCAACTGCGACATGACATGCTCGCGGATATGCTCGACGGCGGCGATCTTGACCTGGCTGGGGAACAGCCGGCGCAGATTTTCGGTCGGCATGTCGGCCTGCACCGTCATCACGAAGTTCGAGCCGCGCAGGATCGAACGGTCGACGATCGGGCCGACCCGCAGGCCGTGCCGGCGCTCCTGCAATGGCACCGGGATCGCGGTCTGCTCGATCACCGCCGACAGCGAGCGGCGCAAATCGGCGACCACCGGGGCGAAGCTGCGCTGCAGATCGTCGTGGCGATACGGCGGATAGGTGTTCGGCCGGCGGGTGGTGGTCTCGGTGAAGGTGGCGAACTCGCCAGCCATCTGCAGCAGGGTGCGGTAGAAATCCTCTGGATGGACGTTGCCGGAATCCGCCCAATGGGCCAGCAGCACCTGCCAGCGATTGACCGTCTGCAGCAGCAGGAAATCCTGGATCTCCGAGGCGCCGCGCGAGCCGGGGGCGGTCATCCTTGCGGCCAGCGCCTCGCCGCGCTGGTTCAGCATGCCGGAAAGCTCGGCGAGCAGGCCGGCGAGCGGCGGGGTGGCGGCGCAGATCAGCGCCGGGGCAATCCAGCGATCATCGAGCGTCACCCGCTTGTCGGCGGCAACCTCGACGATGCGGGCGAGGCCGATGCACAGGTAGCCGGCACGCTCCTCGCTCTCCAGCATGTAGCGTAGGCGCAGGCGGCCGACCTGCAACTCGGCCGGCTGCGGCGAGGCGGAATGGGTGTCGTAGGCCTCGAACGGCCGCAGCGCGAAGCGGCCCTCGGTGCCGTCGTCGCCGGCGATCTCCACCGCACCCGGCTGGCGCACCGGCAGGGCCAGGTACACAACCGTGTTACGCGCCGATTCCAGCAGTTCCAGCGGCACCGGATGGTCGGTTTCGCCGGGAATCGCGAACGGCGTGCCGTCCTCGAACACGCCGGCGGCCGAGGCCAGCGCGAATCGCCCGGTGGCCAGCAGGTCGCGGTCGATCAGCATCTCGGTGATGCCCCAGGGATGCGGCCGCAATGCCGCGGTACGACCGCGCACCAACGCCTCCAGGTAGCGGTCCTGCTGCTGAAAATGCTGTGCGCGCAGGAACATGCCTTCCTGCCAGACCACCCGGTTGGTCCACGTCATGACGTCGAGTGCCCGCCTCCCTCACATGCCGAAATCCGGCCAGACCATGCCGCGCCGTCGCCGGAGTGTGCAACCCGGCGGCGACGCATACAGATTAGCAGGACGATCAGCGCGGCGCGAGCGTGGCGGTGATGCCCTTGGTGGTCAATTTCAACGCGGTGGTGCCGCTGACCGCCACCTTGGTCATCTGCCGCCAGGTAGCATGATCGATATCGCGGAACAGCACCACAACGCCGAGCACCTGGGTGCCGGTCTTCATCTGCTTCTTGACCGAGCGCGCCTCGCCCGGCGCCACCACGATGGCATCGGACGCCAGCATATCCTCGCCGAGGGTGGCCTTGTCGCGTTCGGTCAGCGCGAATACGTCGGCGCGCTCGAACTTGGCGCCGGAGGCCAGCTGGTAGATGAAGATCTTCACCGGCGAGGCATGGCCGGCGGCGTCCGGGTTCTGGTCGGCGCCGGCGGTGATCGCCAGGTCGAGTTCGGGCGGCGGCGGCGGCGGCGCGGCGCAGCCGAACGTCAGCAGCGGCAGCAGAATGGCGGGGGCGAGGAAGCTGCGGCGGTTCATGGCTGGGGTTCCCTGTCGGATGCTTCGTGCAAGGCCTGCTCATAGGCGCGAGCAAACGCCTTGCCGAAGACGCTGTCGAAATCGTCGGCCAAGGCACGGCTGATCTCACCGTGCAGTTTCTCGAAACTCTCGAAGGCGTGGGCGCGCTTCTGCGCCGACAGCAGGCCGCCGGCCCGCTCGCCCTCGGCGCGCAATGGCGCCGGGTCCAGCCGCTCCATCAGCGCCCGCACCGCGGCCTGCATCGCCGCCATGGTGGCCAGTTCGTGCAGCCGGATATCGGCCAGCGCATCGGTGATCGCGGCGGCGGGCGCCATGTCCACCTTGCGGCCGGCGCCGAGCAGCGAGGCCAGCGCGTCGTCGTCGCCCATCGAGAATTTCAGCGGGTTGTTGCCACGGGCGCGAATCTGGGTTTGCTCGATGCGGAACTCGCCCTTCACCGTGGCGCGGGCGATCAGCGTCTGGCGGATGCCGGAGACCACGGCGCGGAACGCAGCGCCCAGCCGCTCCATGGTGGCAAGCGGGTCGCTTGGCCGCGCCTCCTCCATGCCGGCGCCATGCAGGAAGGCGGCCAGCAGCGCGTCATCGCCCGCCGGCGGCGGCGACCGGACCGCGGGTGCTGCCGGGGGCGGTGCCGGGGGAATGCGGGTCGGCGGGATGGTGGCGGTCGGCACGAACGGCGCCGAGGCGACGTCGGCTTCGGCGAACGGGTCATGCGCCGCGTCATCGGGGGGAAGTTCGATCTGCGGGGGCACCGGCGCGGGCGCCGCGACCGGCGGTGCTGCAACCGGCGGTGGGGCCGCGAACGGGGTATCGTCGAACGCCAGCGGGTCGTCGGGCGC
>JBEPTZ010000104.1:0-15597 GCA_041691815.1 Rhodospirillales bacterium
GGATGAAAAGTTTTTTTGCTTCTTTTTGTTCACAAAAAGAAGTTCTTGCTTACCCCGGCAGCGGGATGAATTCATCATCGTCGGGCACTGCTTCGAAGCGGCCGGCCTTCCAGTCGGCCTTGGCGGCTTCGATGCGGTCCTGCGAGGAGGAGACGAAGTTCCACCAGATATGCCGCGGCCCGTCCATCGGTTCGCCGCCGAGCAGCAGCACGCGGCTGGGCTGGGTGGCGCGCAGGGTTATGGCGTCGGACGGGCGGAACACCAGCAGGCGGGGGGCGGCGAAGCGGTCGGGGCCGATCTCGATTTCGCCTTCCATGACGTAGACGGCGCGTTCGGCGTGCTCGGTGGGCAGCGGCAGTGCGGCGCCGGCGGCCAGTTCGGCGTCGGCGTAGAACATCGCCGAGAACGTTGGCACCGGCGAGGCCTGGCCGAACATGCTGCCGATGATCAGCCGCAGCGAGACGCCGCGATCGGTGACCGCCGGCAGCGTTTCGACGCCGTGATGCGAGAAGCCGGGGGCGGTCTCCTCATCGGCTTTCGGCAGCGCGATCCAGCTTTGGATGCCCTGGATGCGGTGCGGTGCCAGGCGGGTTGCGGCGGCAGTGCGCTCGGAATGGGCGATGCCGCGGCCGGCGGTCATCCAGTTGACCTCGCCCGGGCGGATTTCCTGCAGTGAGCCGAGCGAGTCGCGGTGCACGAAGCTGCCTTCGGTGAGGTAGGTGAGGGTCGCCAGACCGATATGCGGGTGCGGCCGGACGTCCAAGCCTTGCCCGGTGGCCATCAGCGCCGGCCCCATGTGGTCGAGGAACACGAACGGGCCGACCATGCGGCGCTTGATACTGGGCAGCGCGCGGCGGACCGAGAAGCCGCCGAGGTCCTTGGTGGAGGGCTCGACGACGAGATCGACGGCGCCATCGGCGTCCGGGTCGGGGGTGGGGAGCCAGCTCATCGGGGCCTCCTGCGGTGTTGGGCCGATTTAGCCCGCTGCGAGCAGGCCGTCATGCAGCGCCTGCCAGCTTGCCCGGTCTGGCGCGCAGATCAAGCCGCCGCCGAGATGGGTGGGGCGGTAGGCGGTGCCGTCGAACCGGGCGGAGTAGCCGCCGGCCTCCTGGTGCAGCAGCACGCCGGGTGCGTGGTCCCATGGGTAGAGGCGGCCGTATAGAACGAAATCGCAGTGGCCGCCGGCGACCAGGCGGTATTCATGCGCGGCGCAGCGATACTGGAAACTGGCGGCCACCTTCGGCAGCGCCTGGTTGACGCGGGTGCGGGCGGGTTCGGGCAGGAAGCGCCAACTGACCGCGCCGGCCATCTCGGCCAGCGGCACCGGAGCGGCGACGCGCAGGTCGGTGTGGCGGCCGTCCGGGGCTTCCGTCCAGGCGCCCTCGCCGCGCACCGCCAGCGCGGTATCGTCGCCCAGCGGGTCGTGGATGATGCCGGCCACCGTCTCGCCGCGCACGATGGCGGCGGCCATGCAGCCGAACAGCGGCAGGCCGGCGGCGAAGTTGGAGGTGCCGTCCACCGGGTCGACCACGAAGGCGAGGTCGGCGTCGGCGAGCGCGGCCAACAGGCCGGGTTCGGCGCTGGCGGCTTCCTCGCCGACCACCACGCAGCCGGGGAACGCCTGGCGGAGGGCAGCGGTGATGCGGCGTTCGGCGGCCTCGTCGGCTTCGGTGACGATGTCGAGCGGGCCGGTTTTGGCGCGGATGGCGGCGGGATCGAGGCGGCGGAAGCGGGGGAGAATCTCGGTTTGCGCGGCGGTGCGCAGGATGGCGGCGACGGTGCGGGCGGCGGCGGTTGAGAAGCTTGGCATGCTGGCGCATCCTGGCGCGATGAGGGCTGGTTGACAATGCAGGCGGTAATTTTATGTTGATACAGCGTTTTTCCGTTGGTATGCGGGCCTCGGCTGGCTATAAGCTGGTGGCTGATATTAGTTTGTCTGGTGTGGCTGGCAGAATCGACGTCGTGTGTTTTCGACATTTGGGGTAATTACCGTGCGCATTTTCACGCTCACCGCAGCGATCATCGGGGCCATGAGCTGCCTTGGCACGACGGCTGATGCCACGGCGGTGAACCTGATCACGAACGGAAATTTTTCACAAACCTGTGCGGTGAGTTCGGTATCCGGGACAGTTGGGCACCTAACCTCTCCGTGCGTGGCCGTTACAGCAAACACCGAATTCGGCTCTGTCGCTGGCAACAAAGGCATCACTTCCAATCCGATTTACTGGGGCGGCCAGATTGTTAATGGCTGGACCGGAAATAACGGCTACATGTTGTGGATGTCTAATTCTGCAACCGCGACCACTCAGTCCGCAGTGACGCAATATGGTAGCTCGGAGATGTTGCGGACCTTCACGATCGATACAAATCCAGGTGCCGGTGCCCACTTTGTTGCGCTGGATGGCGATCAGAGCTCAGGCGTTCAGGCCGCGATCTCTCAGACCATCACCGGGCTCATGGTGGGAATGACCTATAAACTGAATTTCGACTGGGGCGCCGGCCAATTGCAAAGTGTAAGAGGCGCGACAACTGATAGGCTCCAGGTCACTTTTAGCGTGTCGGGCCAGACTCCCCATGTTGACGGGAGCGACTGTACGGTTGGTGGCCAGACCCAGTGCACCGCCATCGTGACTCACCCCAATACCGGGGACTGGACCGCTTGGGCGACGCAGAGCATGACCTTCACCGCTGCGGCGGCCACCCAAATCCTCACGTTCCTGTCCGTCGGCACCCCGACCGGCGCACCGCCGATTGTAACGCTGGCCAATGTCTCGATGTACGCGGTTCCGGAACCGATGACCCTGGCGCTGCTGGGCAGTGGGCTGGCCGGGCTGGTGGTTATCCGCCGGCGCAAACGGCGCGTCTGACCGCTATGGCGGCACCGGGTCGGCAATGATCGGTGCGGCGACCGATATCCTGCGCCTGACGGTCTGGCTGGCCCTGCTCGCCGCGATCTTCGTGCCGCTGGAACGGCTGTTTGCCATCCGCAAGCAGCGAATCTGGCGCCGGGATACCGGCATCGACCTCGCATATTATTTCATCAACTCGCTGGTTGTGGCCAGCGCATTGGCGTTGCCGATGGCGTTGCTCGCTGGTGCGGCACAATGGGCGATCCCGCCCGGGATGCTGGCTGGGCTGCCGTTCTGGGCGCAGATCGTGGCGGCCTATTTGGTGGGGGAACTCGGCTTCTATTGGGGGCATCGCTGGTCGCACCAGATCCCGCTGCTGTGGCGCTTCCATCAGGTGCACCATAGCGCCGAGGAGATCGATTTCCTCACCAATACCCGCGCTCATCCGGTGGACATGGTGTTCACCCGGCTGTGCGGGCTGGTCCCGGTGTTCGCGCTGGGGCTGGCGCAGACCAGCGGCCCGAACGCGCTGGTGGCGCCGATCGTGATCGTTATCGGCACGTTCTGGGGCTTCTTCATCCACGCCAATATCCGCTGGCGACTCGGCTGGCTGGAGGCGCTGGTGACCACGCCGGCGTTCCACCACTGGCACCACACCAACGACGAGTATCGCGACCATAACTACGCCGCGGTGCTGCCGGTCTACGACCGGCTGTTCGGTACCTTGCATCTGCCGAAGGCGTGGCCGGCCCGCTATGGCACCGATTCGCCTGTGCCGCCGAACCTGGCCGGTCAGTTGGTCGAGCCGTTCATCCCGCCGGGTCCGGCCACGCGCTGATCCTGCTCGCGCTCGAAGCGGGCGCGGTCGGCGGGCAGCAGGCGGACGGTGAGATGGATGCGGGCCTCGCCGTCATCGCGCGCCACCACCTCGCCGTGCTGGTACAGCCAGGCCAGGCGCTGGCCATCTTCGGGCAGGATGTCGTATTCGCTCAGCTGCATGCCCTCGGCGATGCGGGCGTCGATCGCCGCCTTCAGCGCCTCCAGCCCCTCGCCGGTGATCGCCGACACCGCGACGGTGTTGGCGCGGGTGGGGACGCGGCCGATGCCGCCCACCAGGTCGGCCTTGTTCAGCACCTCAATGCTGCGGCGCTGCCAGTCGGCGCCGAGCAGGCCGGAGGCGACCATGCTCTCCAGCACCTCGACCACGTCGGCGCGCTGGCTGGCGCTGTCCGGGTGGGCGGTGTCACGGATATGCAGGATCACGTCGGCCTCGGCGACCTCCTCCAGCGTGGCGCGGAAGGCGGCAACCAGTTCGGTCGGCAACTCGCTGATGAAGCCCACGGTGTCGGACAGGATCACCTGCCGGCCAGAGGGCAGCCGCAGGCCGCGCATGGTTGGGTCGAGTGTCGCGAACAACTGGTCTTTCGCCATCACCGCGGCGCCGGTGAGGGTGTTGAACAGCGTCGACTTGCCGGCGTTGGTGTAGCCGACCAGGGCCACAATCGGGTACGGCACCCGCTTGCGGGCGCTGCGGTGCAGGCCGCGGGTGCGGCGCACCTGCTCCAGTTCCTTCTTCAGCCGCACGATGCGCTCGCCGATCAACCGACGGTCGGCCTCGATCTGGGTCTCGCCGGGGCCGCCGAGGAAGCCGAAGCCGCCGCGCTGGCGCTCCAGATGGGTCCAGGAGCGGACCAGCCGGGAGCGCTGGTATTCCAGATGCGCCAGCTCCACCTGCAACGAACCCTCGCGGGTGGCGGCGCGCTCGCCGAAGATGTCCAGGATCAGCCCGGTGCGGTCGATCACCTTGCAGTTCCAGGCTTTTTCCAGGTTGCGCTGCTGCACCGGAGAAAGCTGGGCGTCGAGCACCGCGACATCGACGCCGGCCGCCTTCAGCGCCTCGCCCTGCGCCGCCATCTGGCCGCTGCCGAGCAGGGTGGCCGGGCGGCGAGCGCGCAACGGCAGGATCGCGGTATGCACGATCACCAGGCCGATCGAGGCGGTGAGACCGACCGCCTCGGCCAGCCGGGCTTCCGAGGCGCGCGACAGGTCGAGCCCGGCTGCGGCGCGCTCGGGCTTTTCCCAGGGCAGGATGACCGCGGCGCGAACCGGCGTCGTGGTGCTGGTGGCAGGCGCGTGGCCGGCCTCGTTATTCTGCGACAGGTTGCGGCTCCCGCGCGCCCAGGGTCAGCGTGCTCGGGCTGGTGGGCGCGGCAACGGCCTCGACCTTCGGGCCGTCGAACAACTGGATCGGCGCGCCCGGCATCACGGTGCTGATGGCGTGCTTGTAGACCAGCTGGGTGTGCCCGTCCCGGCGCAACAGGACGGAGAAATTATCGAACCAGGTGATGATGCCCTGGAGCTTGACGCCGTTGACGAGGAATACGGTCACCGGGGTCTTGTTCTTGCGCACGTGGTTCAGGAACACGTCCTGAACATTCTGCGATTTTTCAGTGGCCACGACTTTATCCTTTTTGATCTTTATGACTCGGTCTCATGAGCCTCATGGCGTTGGCAGCGAGGCAGTCTGATCCGGGCAGGTGGTCGTGGCACGGCCACTCTGCAAGGGCAGTCTACCAGTCGGTTCATCCGGCGCAAGCACGAAGCCGTGCACCGGCGCGGTCTATACCGCAGTGCAGCATAAATCGCCGAGAAGGGCCAGCGCATAGCTGCCCGGCGCCGGGCGGCGGCAATCGACAAGCACGCCGGGTTGGCCGAAAATCACCGCCGAATGCCGCGAAAAGGACCGGAAATGATCGCCTCAACCCTCGATTCCCGCGTGTTTCGCGACATTTTCAGCGCCGAGGCGATGCGCCGCGTGTTCAGCGACGAGATGCGGGTGGAATATTACCTGCGCATCGAGGCGGCACTGGCCAAGGTGCAGGCGCGGCTCGGCATCATCCCGGACGAGGCGGCCAGCGAAATCGTGGCGAAATGCCAGGACGGCGGCAGTTTCGACATGGACTTGCTGAAGGCGCAGACCGAGAGGATCGGCTATCCGGTGCTGCCGGTGGTGCAGCAGATCGTGGCGCGGTGCCGCGATGGCTTGGGCGAATGGTGCCATTGGGGGGCGACCACCCAGGACATCACCGATACCGCGGCGATCCTGGCGATCCGCGACGCGCTGGAGCTGGTAGAAGCCGATCTGCGGGCGATCGCCGATTCGCTGGCCAGCCTGGCGGCGAAATACCGCGATACGCCGATGGCCGGGCGCAGCAACCTGCAACAGGCGACCCCGATCACCTTCGGCTATAAATGTGCGGTGCTGCTGGCCGGCTTCCAGCGGCATCTGCAGCGGCTGGGGGAGTTGCGGCCGCGGGTGCTGGTCGGCGAGTTCGGCGGCGCCACCGGCACGCTGGCCAGCCTCGGGGCGCAGGGGCTGGCGGTGCAGCAGGGGCTGATGGAGGAGCTGGGGCTCGGCCAGCCGGAGATCGCCTGGCACACCATGCGCGACCGCATCGCCGAGGTCGGCTGCTTCCTCGGCCTGGTCACCGGCACGCTGGGCAAGATCAGCATGGACGTGAAGCTGATGATGCAGACCGAGGTGGAGGAGGTGTTCGAACCGTTCCACGAGGGGCGCGGCTCGTCGTCGACCATGCCGCAGAAGCGCAACCCGATTTCTTCCGCTTACATCCAGGGCTGCGTCTCCATGGTCCGCCAGAACGTCGCCGCACTGCTGGAGGCGATGGTGGAGGACCATGAGCGGGCCACCGGCACCTGGCAGATCGAATGGATCGCGCTGCCGGAAATCTTCCTGCTGTCGTCCGGGGCGCTGAAGCAGGCGCGCTTCCTGGTCGGCGGCCTGCAGGTCGACCCGGCGCGGATGCGGGCCAACCTGGACCTGACCAAGGGCCTCACCCAGTCCGAGGCGGTGATGATGGGCCTGGGTCCGGTGCTGGGGCGGCAGCGGGCGCATGATCTGGTGTATGACATCTGCCGCGAAGTGATCGCCGGGCGCGGGACCTTCCTCGACCTGCTGGCCGAGCATCCGGAGATCAAGCCGCATATGGGCCGCGCGCAACTGGCCGGCTTCCTCGATCCGGCCAATTATGTCGGGCTGTCCGGCGAGATGGTCGATCGCGTGCTGGCGATAGGGTACTGAACGATGGATATCGCGCATCTGCAGGGCTGGATCGGACGGCAGCAGACCCTGCGCGATACCGCGACACTGTTTCCGGTGGCCGCCCTGGCCGCCACGCTGGACCGCGACGATAAGCCGCCGGCCGCCGGTGATGCGCTCCCGCCGCTGTGGCACTGGCTGTATTTCCTGCCGACCGCCCGCCAGTCCGAACTCGGGCCGGACGGCCATCCGAAACGCGGCGGGTTCCTGCCGCCGGTGCCGCTGCCACGGCGGATGTGGGCCGGCGGGCGGTTCAGCTTCCTGCAACCGCTGCGGCTCGGCGAGGCGATCACCCGGGTTTCCACCATCCGCGACGTGTCGATGAAGCAGGGGCGCAGCGGCACGCTGATTTTCGTGGTGGTGCGCCATGAGGTGTCCGGCGCCGATGGACTGGCGCTGACCGAGGAGCACGACATCGTCTACCGCGAGGCCGCCGCTCCCGGCGAGGCGCCCCCTGCCCCGCCGATAGCGCCCGCTTCGGCCGCATGGCAGCGCGATATCAAGGTCGATGACGTGCTGCTGTTCCGCTATTCGGCGCTGACCTTCAACGGCCACCGCATCCATTACGACCGCCGCTACGTGACCACCGAGGAAGGCTATCCCGGTCTGGTCGTGCATGGCCCGCTGCTGGCGACCTTGCTGCTCGATCTGCTGCGGCGCCACCATGACGGAGTATTGAAATCATTCAAATTCCGTGCGTTATCGCCAACTTATGATACGACGCCGTTCGCCGTCTGCGGACAGCCGGGCGCGGATGGCGCGGTGGCGCTGTGGGCGCGGCATCGCAGCGGGGTGCTGGCGATGCAGGCCGAGGCGGTGGTCGCGTAACGCTATGCGGCCGGCTCCGGCGTGATCGGCGTGGCCTCGGCGCGGATCAGCGCGAGGCGTTCTTCCAGGGCGGCGATGGTGAACGGCTTGCGCAGGATGTCCTGCGGCCGCAGCGGATCATCGGGGTCCAGTTCGGCATGGCCGGTGACCAGCAACGCATGCATCCGCGGTTGCAGCGCCTGGGCCATCAGGATCAGCGCCATGCCGTTGGTGCCCGGCATCACGTAATCCGACAGCAGCACATCGAAGCTGCCGCCGGTATCGGCAACGTCCTTCTCCAGAATCGCCAGCGCCTGGGTGGCGTCGGCGGCGAGCACCGGGTGATGGCCGCGTTCGGCCAGGATCTCGCCGGTCATCCGGCGCACCGCGTCGTCGTCGTCGGCAACCAGGATGCGCAGGCCGGGCGGCGGCGCGGCGCGGTGGCCGGTCTCGGCCCACGGCCCCGCCTCCGCCCGCTGCGTCGCGCGCGGCAGCAGCAGGGTGACGGTGGTGCCGGAGTCGCGCCGGCTGTCGATGCGCACGTCGCCGCCGGATTGCAGCGCCACGCCATGCACCTGCGACAGCCCGAGGCCGGAGGCGCTGCCGGCCGGCTTGGTGGTGAAGAACGGCTCGAACACCCGCGCCAGCACGTCGGGCGCGATGCCAACGCCGGTATCGGTGACGCGCACCGCAACATAGGCGCCGGCCGCCAGGTTGGGGCCGGCGGGCAGATCGTCGGGCAGCAGCAGGTTGGCGGTGGCCAGCGTCAATATGCCGCCGCCGGGCATGGCGTCGCGGGCGTTGAACACCAGGTTGAGCAGTGCCGCCTCCACCTGGCCGGGATCGACGAAGGCCGGCCACAACTCCGGTGTGAGTTCGGTGCGGACGGTGATGTCGCGGCCCAGCGTGCCGGCCACCAGCCCCGGCAGTTCGGCCACCAGCCGGTTGAGGTCGGTGACGGCGGGCAGCAGGCGCTGGCGGCGGGCGAAGGCCAGCAACCGGGCGGTGAGGCTGGCGCCGCGATGTGCCGAGTCCTGCGCGGTTTGCAGCGGGGTGGCGATGTCAGCCTGCCCCGGGGTGGCCAGGATCGGGCCGAGGCGGCGGCGCAACAGGTCCAACGCGGCGGTAACGCTGCCCAGCAGATTGTTGAAATCATGGGCAATGCCGCCGGCGAGCTGACCGACTGCCTGGAGCTTCTGCGCCTCGCGCAACTCGGTGTCGGCCTTCTCGCGCTCGACGCTGCGCAGTTGCAGCTGATTGCGGCTGGCCACCAGTTCACGGGTGCGGGCCGCCACCCTTGCCTCCAGGGTGGCGTTCAGTTCCTGCAGCTCGGCGCGCTGGCGGCCGAGCAACTCGGTCATGCTGGCCAGGGCGGCGATCGGCCGGCGGTCCAGCCGGGCATTGAAGCGTAGCAGCAGCCACACGTTGACCAGGGTGGCGAGCAGCAGCAACGCGGCGACCGGGCCGCCGAGGCGCTCCCAGATGGCAAGACCAGCCAGCCCCGCTTGCGGCAGTTGGCCCACGCTGACGGCCAGCCCGGTGCCGGCGACCGGCACGATGGCCGTCACGCGCTGCTGGCCGCCGAGGCCGGCAACCAGCGTCGGCTGCGCATCGACGCCGGCGGACCGCATCGCTGTCGGCAGGGTGAGACCAACAAACGTGGAATCATCCGGCACGCGGGCCAGAATGACGCCACTGGCATCCGAGACGGTGAGTACCGCCGCGCCGTCGTTGAGTTGGCTACGCAGCCGGGTGCCGAGCCAGTCCAGGCTCAGCCCGAGCACGAGCGTGGCACGCTCGCCGTCCCGGCCGCCAAACGGCAACAGCAGCGGCAGCGTGGGACCCAGGGTGCCGGCGGCTGCGGTGAAGTGTCCGATCCTGAAGCCCTGCCGGCCTGCCGGGTCGCCAGCCGCCGGCAATGTCGCCAGCCCAGTGTCGGACGTGCCGCAGCGCTGCTGACCGTTGGCGCTGACCACGCTGATGGCCTCGTAAGCCGGCAGGTCGTGCAGCAGGTCGCGCAACTGGGCGCTGCAGTCGGCGGCGGCGTCGCGGATCGTCGGCAGGCGCAGAATGACCCGCCCGAGTTGCTGGCCCGAACGCAGGATGTCGGAAATATCGGCGCTGAGCAGGTTGGCATGCAGGCGCAGCCGCGACTCCAGATGCACCTCGCGGTCGGCCCGCAGATCGGCCCGCAGCCACGCCAGCACCAGCAGCACCGGCACCACCGCGGCGGCCACCAGCAGCAGGCAACGGAGCAGCGCGTGCCGCGGCAGGGCGGGGGCATGCGTCTCAGGAGTCACTTCGTCGCAGCACCTCTTGCAGTGCGCCCGCGCAGGGTGGGCAGAACCGTCAGGCTGCTATCAATGAGGCGGGAAAATCAAGTATCGCTGGCGGTGAATCGCGCGCAACGTTTCGTGTGCTGCGGCGCGGCAGCGCAAGAGAAAGTGGTGCGGGCGGTCGGAATCGAACCGACACTCCTTGCGGAACCGGATTTTGAGTCCGGCGCGTCTACCAGTTCCACCACGCCCGCATCGGCGCGCTGGGTATCATGCGGGCGGGGCGGTTGCCAAGCGGTTCATACCAAGGCTCGCTGATCGCGACCCTTGCTATGACTCTCGTTTGGCGCGCCGCCACCCGCCAGCCCGGCGCGCGATACCAAAGCTCGCTGGTGACGGAAGAGTCGTCACCAGCGAGCTTTGGTATCAGTCGATGATCGCCTGGTAGGTGAGCACGCGCAGTTCGCGGCGGATCGGGTAGGTGCTGCTGGGCATCAACTGGGTGAGCAGCACCACCGCCATGTCCTCGGCCGGGTCGCACCAGAACGCGGTGCTGGCAGCACCACCCCAGGCATATTCGCCGGGCGAGCCGAGAATCTGCGCCCGCGCCGGGTCCAGCGTGACCGAGAAGCCGAGGCCGAAGCCAATGCCGGCATAGTTCGACTCGCTGAAGCGCGGCATGCCCATCGCCGCCATATCGCCGTCCAGGTGGTTGGAGGTCATCAACTCCACGGTCTTGCGGCCAAGCAGGCGGGTGCCGTCCAGTTCGCCCTCGTTCAGCATCATGGCGCAGAACCGCAGATAGTCGGCGGCGGTCGAGGTCAGGCCGCCACCGCCGGAGCATACCGCGGGGTGGGCGGCGAAGCGGCTGGTTGCCGGCTCGTCGAACTGCAGCAGCGCGCCGGTCTTGGGGTGGCGGACGTAGTTGGCGGCAAAGCGGGCGATCTTGTCCGGCGTGACGTGGAAACCGGTATCGGCCATGCCGAGCGGGCCGAGCACCCGGCTGGCGAGGAATTCGTGGAACGGCTGGCCGGAGATCACCTCGACCAGCCGGCCGAGCACGTCGGTGGCGATCGAGTAGTTCCATTCGGCACCTGGCTGGGCGATCAGCGGGCAGGCAGCGGCGAGGTCGACCACCTCGGCGAGGGTCTTGTCGCTGGTCTGGAAATCGACGCCGGTGTCGCGGTACATCGCATCCACCCCGCTCGACTCCATGAAGCCGTAGGTGAGGCCGGAAGTGTGGGTCAGCAGGTCGCGAAACGTGATGTCGCGCATCGCCGGCACGGTTTCCAGCTTGCCGCGGCTGCCGCCGGTGGCCACGCGCTGGTGGGCGAAGGCGGGCAGGAATCGGGTGATCGGGTCGTCGAGCTGGAAGCGACCCTCCTCGTACAGCATCATGATGGCGGTGCTGGTGAGCGGCTTGGTCATCGAATAGATGCGCACGATGGTCGAGGCGTCGAACGCCGTGCCGCGCGCCAGGTCGGATTTGCCAGTGGCGCGGGAATAGGCCAGCTGGCCGCGCCGCAGCACGTTGACCGAGAGGCCGGCGAGCTTGCCGTCGGCCACCAGCCGGTCCATCCAGCCATCGATGCGCGATAGGCGTTCGGTTGAAAGACCAACGTCTTCCGGGGTGGTGCTCATGCGGATCGCCTTACCTGGGGAGTTCACGGAACCTGCACTCCGCCACCGGTCACGGCAAGCAGGGCGGCGGGAGTGCAATGGACAAAAAGTTTTTTTGCTTCTTTTTGTTCACAAAAAGAAGGCCTTACTGCTGGATCGCGGCACTGACCCATTGCGCCCAGGCGAGCACCCGGCGGTCATCACCGATCCGCCCGACAATCTGGATTCCCAGCGGCAGCCCGCTCGGCCCGAGCCCGGCCGGCACCGTGACGCAAGGCACATGCAGCGACGTCCAGATCGAATTGAAGGCGGCATCGCCGGTCGAGTCCAGCCCGTGCGGCGCCTCGCCGGGGGCGGCAGGGGTCAGCAGGATGTCGCAATCGCCCATTGCGGCGGCAAAACCTGTCTGCAGGCTGGCGAAGCTGGCGCGGGCATCGGCCAGCGCCTGCGGCCCCTGGGCGAGGCCCCAGTCCAGCCGCTCGCGCAGCCCGTCGCTGATGCCGTCGCGGGCGCAGAGCAGTTCCCAGCCCATTGAGGCGGCGCTTTCGGCGTTCATCAGGATCGGGTGCGCGTCGACCAGCGCGGCATAGCCGGGCGGCAACTCCTGGTCGGCGACGCGGGCGCCGGCGCGGCCCAGCGCGGTGGCGGCGCGCTGCATCAGGGCCACGGTTTCCGGCGCCGCCAGCGCCCAGACCGGCGAGCGGCACAGGCCGATGCGCGGCGCCGCGCCCGGCCTGGCGTCGGGGTCGCCGAGGTCGATGCCGGCCACGGCGCCGGCGAACAGCGCACAATCGGCGACGCTGCGCGCCATGACCCCGATGGTGTCGAGGTTTTCCGACATCACCTTCATGCCGTGGCGCGCAATGGTACCGAAGCTGGGCTTGTAGCCGACCACGCCGCAGAACGCCGCCGGGCGGATCACGCTGCCGCCGGTCTGGGTGCCGAAGGCCAGCGGGAACATGCCGGCCGCCACCCCGGCCGCCGAGCCGCTGCTGGAGCCACCCGGGGTATGGGCGGGGTTCACCGGGTTGGTGGTGGGGCCGGGCCGGCGGGTGGCGAATTCGGTGGTGACGGTCTTGCCGGCCAGCACGCCGCCGGCGGCACGCGCCCAGGCGACCGCGGCGGCATCGGCGCGCGGGCGGTAGCCGGCCCAGATTTCGGAGCCATATTCACTTGCATAATCCGCGGTATCCAGAACGTCCTTCACTCCGATCGGCAGGCCATGCAGCACGCCTTGCCGGGCGGTGCGGGCGGCCGCGCGGGCCTGCTCGGCGTTGAATGCCGCGAATGCCCGCACCACTGGCTCGCGCGCGGCGATGCGCTCCAGGCAGGCCTCCATCAGGGTCACGGCATCCAGCTTGCCGGCGCGGATGCGGGCGGCGGCAACGGTCGCGGTAAGGTCGGCGATCTCGGACATCGGGCGCACTCCTGAAATGTTGCCGACAGGGTGGCGCGGCACGGCGCGACAGTCCATCCTGCCTGCATGGAGAACGCAGCGGAAAGCGAGTTCGTGCAAGTGCGCGGCGCCGAGGACGGGGCGGTGACGTATCTGGTCGGCCTGCCGCCCGAGGCGCTGCCGGCGGTGCGGGCGCGTGACCTGGCAGCGGCGTGGGACGCGGCGCGGGCGGCGGCGATCGGCGAGGCCTGGGGGCAGACCAGGCTGTTCCGCTTCCGCCGCGCCGACGGCAGCTTCACCGACCTGGCGCTGACCGACCGCGATGCCTGCTGCTGGGCCCGCGCGGTGGACGCCACCGCCGATATGAGCCGGCCGTACGGGCTGGCGCTGTGCCTCAGGCTGCTGGCGCTGGTGGACTTGCTGGGTCGTGCGCCCTGGGCCGCCGGGCTGTTCCAGTTGAAACGCGACGGCGCCGCGCTGCATCCCGAGGCGCTGCGCGCCGCCGCCAGCGCACCCTTGACGGCACAGGGCCGTTTCGACGACACCGCGTTGCGCGAGCGGCTGCGCCCGCTGACCCTCGCCGCCCCCTTTCCGTCTTCAGGAGCCCGCGCATGACCAATCTCCGGCGCCACCTGCCCGGCGCCTCGCTGGCGCTGCTGGTCGCCCTCGCCGGTTGCGGCGCGCCGATGTCGCATGGCGAACGGGCGCAGCGTGACGCCTGCCGCGCCCGGGCGGATCAGGTCTATTCGACGCAGAATCGCGGCGACGTCTACGAGCAGGACGCCTTCGCCGGCGGCACGCGTGACACGCCGTTCGCCGGCACCAGCGTCTACGCGGCCAGGAACGAGGCGCTCGGCGGCGTATATGCCCGCGACCAGATGATCGATCGCTGCGTGCGCGGCGCCGCCGGCAATGTCGGCAGCACGCTGGACGGGGTCGACCCGACCCGCGACACCGCGCCGGCGGCCCCCGTCACGGCACCCAGCCACCGCCCGTCGCCCAACCCGCTGGCCGTGCCGCCGCGCCCCTGAATAGCGGCACACCCGACGCATGGCCGATACCTCCGGCATTCGCGCGGTGCTGTCGCGGCGCAACACCCGCATCTACTACGGCGGCAGCCTGCTGTCCTGGACCGGGCTGTGGGTGCAGAAGATCGCGGTGGACTGGCTGGTCTGGGAACTGACCCATTCGCCGCTATGGGTCGGCATCATGGCGTTCTGCAACCTGGCACCCTCGGTCATCGTCTCGCCGTTCGCCGGCGCCTGGGCCGACCGGGTTGACCGCATCCGGCTCACCGTCTCCACCCAGTTGTTCACAGCACTGCATGCCGCCACTCTCGCCGTGCTGACGCTGTCCGGGCTGATCCGAATACATCGCCACCCTGGAGGTGCTGCTGGGCACTGCCCAGGCGTTCGCCCAGCCGGTGCGCCAGACGCTGGTGCCGGGCATGGTGCCGCGCGCCGAGCTGCCCGGCGCGGTGGCGCTGAATTCGCTGTGCTACAATCTCGCCCGCTCGCTGGGGCCGGGAATCGGCGGGCTGATCGTGGCGGTGGCCGGCGTGGTGCCGGCGATGCTGGTCAACTGCGCGGCCTATCTGTTCGCCAGCGTCACGCTGCCGTGGATCCGGCTCGACCCGGAGGCGCGGCGCGGCCATGCCTCCGGCGGCAGCGTGCTGCGCGAGGTGATCGACGGCTTCGTCTACGTCGCCCGCCACCCCGGCATGGGGCCGCTGTTCCTGTTCGCCGGCCTGATCGGCGTGCTGATCCGCCCGGTGCAGGAGATGCTGCCGCCGTATATCGACCGGCTGTTCCACCAGGGCGCCGGCGGGCTGGCCACCGTCTCCAGCGTGATCGGGCTAGCAGCGCTGGCCGGCGGCCTGCTGATCGCGCTGCGCGGCCGGCTGACCGGGCTCACCAAGCTCGCGATGCTGGCCGGCGTGGTGATGGTGGTGGCGGTGGCCGGCTTCGTTGCCACCGAGCATTTCGGCTTCGCGCTGGTCTGCGCCGCCACGCTGGGGGGTGCGACCACGATGCACGGCATCGCGGTGCAGACGCTGCTGCAGACCTCCACCGCCGGGCACATGCTGGGCCGGGTGCTGAGCCTGTGGGGGATGATCGGCCGTGCCGCGCCGGCACTGGGTGCGGTGGTCTACGGCATGGTCGGCGAATATGCCGGGCTGCAATGGCCGGTGCTGCTGGGCACACTGCTGGCCGCCGCCGCCTGCCTCGTGGTGCTGCGACGGCTGCCGCGCATCGCCCGGTCGCTGGAGGTCGGCTGATGCGGTCGGGTATTCTGCTGCTGTGAAGCAAGAAAAAGTCTTCGTTTTGTGAACAAAAAGAAGCAAAAAAACTTCATCCGGCGCTGCGCGCGCAGGTGGCGGTAGCGGAGCCGCGCTGGCGAACCCGGCGTCGTCCCACACGCTGGGGCGTGAAAACTTCGCGCCCTCCGCTCCGCCAAGGTTGCAAGGCGGATAAAGTTTTTCCTGCTTACCCAGGATAGTCAGCCAGTTTGAGAAGGCGGTAAGGCATCGGG
>JBEPTZ010000105.1:0-15271 GCA_041691815.1 Rhodospirillales bacterium
TAAGGGTTCTTTTTTGAAAAAAAGAACCAAAAAACTTCATCCGCCTTGCAACAGCGGAGCGGCGGAGACTCCGTACACTCCAATGGATAAAAAGTTTTTTTGCTTCTTTTTGTTCACAAAAAGAAGACTCTTCCTTACGGCAACACCCGCGCCGCCCGATACGCATCCAGATGCCGGCAGAACATCGCGGTGGTATCCTCGGCATCATGAAACCCGGCCAGCCGCGCCCGGTTCATGCTGCACGCCACGTCGTGTTGCAGCCCGAGGGCGAAATCCAGGAAATCCCAGCGCGCGATGGCGCCGAGCGGTTGCTGCACCAGGCCGTGGCGCGCCACGATGGTCTGCCAGAGCGGCTCCTTGTCGGCCATCCAGCGCGCCAGCGGCAGTGGGCGGACGGTGCCGCGCGGCAGGCCGAAATAGTCGGCCAGGCGCGGCCACAGGCGTGACCAGCGGAACAGGTCGCCGTTGGTGATGTTGAACGCCTGGTCGGCGGCGCTGGGGGTGGCGAGCATCCAGCGTATGGCGCGGGCAAGCTGGCTGGCGTCGGTCATTTCCAGCAGCCGGTCATAGGCGCCGGGCGCGCCGGGGAAGTCGAACGGCGTGCCGGCGGCGCGGCAGAGTGCGGCGTAGGCGCCGATGCCGGAGATCAGATTGCGCGCCCGGTTCGGTGCGAAATCGACGATGAAAGCCGGCCGGCTGGCGGTCCAGTGCCATCCCCCGGCGGCGGCGCGGGCGGCCAGGAGGTCTTGCTGGTCGTAGTAGAAATTCGGCGGCAGATGGCGCGGATCGTCCTCCTGCGCCGGGGTGGGGAAGGCGCCGAGATGCATGCCGTACCATTTGGTGCCCTCCACCAGATGCACATGCCGCAGCGCCGGTGTTTCGGCGGCATCCAGCAGATTGGCCAGATAGGCGCGATTGGCCGGCGCATCCTCCACCCCGCCCTCACCGAACGGCGCCCGCGCGGCATAGACCAGATGCGTCACCGGCCCGATCGCGGCGACGGCGGCGCGGCAGGACGCCGGATCGGACAGGTCGGCCGAAACATAGCCGGCGCCCGGCGGCGTGCGGCACAGGCCGACCACGCGATACTCCGCCGCGAGCACCGCCATCAGCCGCGACGCGGCGGCCCCGGTGGCGCCGGCGATCAGCACGGTCGGTTGGTTCACGGCATGCACTCCCGCCCAGTTGGCTTTTTCTGATCTATCGTGGCACGATTCTCTTGATCCGGCGCGCCAGACCCGTACATTCATCAAAGGGGGAGACTGGGCATGGAATCCAAATCAGCCTGGAGCCGGGAAACGGCCGAGGCGATCATCGCGGCGAATATTGGCAAGCCAGGCGCGGCGCTGCCCATTTTGCACGCGATTCAGGCCGAATTCGGCTTCGTGCATTCGGATGCATTGAAGCTGATCGCCGCCGCGTTGAACATTTCGCGCGCCGAAATCCACGGCATCTTCACCTTCTACCACGATTTCCGCGCCAGCCCCGGCGGCCGCCACGTGCTGCGGCTGTGCCGCGCCGAGGCGTGCCAGTCGGCCGGTGCGGTGGCGCTGGCCGAGCAGGCGCGGGCCTGGTTGGGGCTGGACTGGGGCGGCACCAGTTCGGACGGCGCGGTGACGCTGGAGGCGGTGTATTGCCTCGGGCTCTGCGCCTGCGCGCCGGCGGCGATGCTGGATGGCAGGCCGGTCGGGCGGCTGAATCCGAGCCGGATGGATGCGCTGTTGCAGGAGAGCACGCGATGACCCTGCACCTGTTCCTGCCCCGCGATGCCGGGGCGCTGGCAGTCGGCGCCGATGAGGTGGCGGCGGCGTTGCAGGCGGCGGCGCAAAGCCGTGGCGTGGTGCTGGAACTGACCCGCACCGGCTCGCGCGGGCTGTACTGGCTGGAGCCGATGCTGGAGGTCGCCACGCCGGCCGGCCGCATCGCCTATGGCCCGGCGGAGCCAGGCGACGCCGGGACGCTGCTGGATGCGCTGCTCGGCCAGGGTGGGCATCCGCGCCGGCTGGGGCCGCCGGAGCAGATTGATTTCCTGCGCCGGCAGACCAGGCTGACCTTCGCCCGTTGTGGCATCACCGATCCGCTGTCGCTGGCCGATTACCGCGCCCATGGCGGACTGCGCGGGCTGGCGCGGGCGCAATCGCTGGGGGCGGCGGAGACGGTCGAGGAGGTGGTGCGCTCCGGGCTGCGCGGGCGGGGCGGCGCCGGGTTCCCGACCGGGATCAAGCTGCGCACTGTGGCGGCGGCCGCGGGGGCGCCGAAATACGTGGTGTGCAATGCCGATGAGGGGGATTCCGGCACTTTTTCTGATCGGATGATCATGGAGGGCGATCCGTTTGTGCTGCTGGAAGGCATGGCGATCACCGCGTTGGCGACCGGGGCCAGCCAGGGCTACATCTATGTCCGCTCGGAATACCCGCACGCCATTGCCACGCTGAATGCGGCGCTGATCCTGGCGCGCGCGGATGGCTGGCTGGGCGGCGGGTTCGATATCGAGGTTCGGGTCGGCGCCGGCGCCTATGTCTGCGGCGAGGAGACTGCGCTGCTCGACAGCCTGGAGGGTCGGCGCGGCGTGGTGCGGGCCAAGCCGCCGCTGCCGGCGCATCATGGGCTGTTCGGCAAGCCGACGCTGGTCAACAACGTGATTTCATTGGCCACCTTGCCGGTGATCCTGGCCGATGGGGCGGCGTCGTTCCAGGATATCGGCTATGGACGGTCGCGCGGAACCATGCCGATCCAGTTGGCCGGCAACATCGCCCGCGGCGGACTGTTCGAGGCCGGGTTCGGCGTGACGCTGGGCGAACTGGTGCAGGAGATCGGCGGCGGCACCGCCACTGGTCGGCCGGTGCGCGCGGTGCAGGTGGGCGGGCCGCTCGGCGCCTATTTCCCGCCGGCGTTGTTCGACACACCGTTTGATTTCGAAGCCTTCACCGCCCGCGATGGGCTGATCGGCCATGGCGGTGTGGTAGTGTTCGACGACCGGGTGGACATGGCCGCCCAGGCGCGGTTTGCGATGGAGTTCTGCGCCATCGAATCCTGCGGCAAATGCACGCCCTGCCGCATCGGCTCGGTGCGCGGGGTGGAGGTGATCGACCGCATCCGCGCCGGCACCAATGTGGCGGCCAATATCGCGCTGGTGGAGGATCTGTGCAGCACGATGCGCCATGGTTCGCTTTGCGCGCTGGGCGGCTTCACGCCGTTCCCGGTGCTGAGCGCGCTGCGCCACTTCCCGGAGGATTTCGCCGCACCCCACAAGGTCGCGGCCGAATGAAAGGCCTCACGTCATGACCCTGATCAAGGAAACCGACTACGGCACGCCCGCCAGCCATTCCGAAACCCTGGTGACGCTCTACATCGACGGCCATCAGGTGACGGTGCCGGAGGGCACCTCGGTGATGCGGGCGGCGATGGAGGCCGGCATCAAGGTGCCCAGCCTGTGCGCCACCGACATGCTGGACGCGTTCGGCTCCTGCCGGCTGTGCCTGGTGCAGATCGAGGGGCGCAACGGCACCCCGGCCTCCTGCACCACGCCGGTGGCCGCCGGGATGACGGTCTCGACGCAAACGCCGCTGCTGGCACAACTGCGGCGCGGGGTGATGGAGTTGTACGCCACCGACCATCCACGCGACGTGCTGACCGCACCGGCTGCCGGCAACTGCGAATTCCACGACATGGCCGGCGCGGTGGGGCTGCGCGAGGTGCGTTATGGCTACGAGGGCGCCAACCATCTGGCCGCCGCGACCGATGATAGCAACCCGTATTTCAGCTTCGACCCGGCGCGCTGCATCCTGTGCTCGCGCTGCGTGCGGGCGTGTGACGACGTGCAGGGCACCTTCGCGCTGACCATCGCCGATCGCGGCTTCGGCTCGGTGATGGTGGCCGGCATGGACGAGGGGTTTTTGGCCTCGGAATGCGTGTCCTGCGGCGCCTGCGTGCAGGCCTGCCCGACCGGCAGTCTGATCGAGAAATCGGTGATCGAGATCGGCCAGCCGGAACATTCCGAAGTCACCACCTGCGGCTATTGCGGCGTCGGTTGCAGCTTCAAGGTGGAGATGCGCGGCGAGCAGGTGGTGCGCATGGTGCCGTGGAAAGACGGCAAGGCCAATCACGGCCATTCCTGCGTCAAGGGCCGCTTCGCCTATGGCTATGCCACCCACCGCGAGCGCATCCTGAAGCCGATGATCCGCGCCAGGACCACCGACCCGTGGCGCGAGGTGTCCTGGGACGAGGCGATCGGCTACGCCGCCAGCGAGTTCCGCCGCATCCAGGGCGAGTACGGGCGCGGTTCGGTCGGCGGCATCACCTCGTCGCGCTGTACCAACGAGGAGACCTATCTGGTGCAGAAGCTGGTGCGCGCCGGGTTCGGCAACAACAACGTCGATACCTGCGCCAGGGTGTGCCACTCACCGACCGGCTATGGGCTGAGTTCGACCTTCGGCACCTCGGCCGGCACCCAGGATTTCGATTCGGTGGATCAGGCCGACGTGATGCTGGTGATCGGCGCCAACCCGACCGACGCGCATCCGGTGTTCGCTTCAAGGATGAAGCAGCGGCTGCGCAAGGGGGCGCGGTTGATCGTGATCGACCCGCGGCGGATCGATCTGGTGCGGGCGCCGCATGTCGAGGCGACGCATCATCTGCCGATCCTGCCCGGCACCAACGTGGCGATGCTGACGGCACTGGCGCATGTGATCGTCACCGAAGGGCTGGCCGACGACGCCTTCGTGCGGGCGCGGTGCGATATGGAGAGCTTCGGCGAGTGGGCCGATTTCGTCGCCGATGCGGCCAACAGCCCGGAGGCGATGGGGCCGGTGTGCGGCGTCGATCCGGCCGAAATCCGCGCCGCTGCCAGGCTGTTCGCCACCGGCGGCAATGCGGCGATCTATTACGGGCTGGGGATCACCGAGCACAGCCAGGGCACCACGGCGGTGATGGCGCTGGCCAACCTGGCGATGGTCACCGGCAATATCGGCAAGCCGGGCGGCGGGGTGAACCCGCTGCGCGGCCAGAACAACGTGCAGGGCTCCTGCGACATGGGCAGCTTTCCGCATGAGCTCACCGGCTACCGGCATGTGTCCGACGACGCGGTGCGCGGCAGTTTCGAGGCGCTGTGGGGCACCACGCTGGACCGCGAGCCGGGCTTGCGCATCCCCAACATGTTCGACGCGGCGCTCGATGGCAGCTTCAAGGCGCTGTACATTCAGGGCGAGGACATCTTGCAGTCCGACCCCGACACCCAGCACGTTTCGGCCGGGCTGGGAGCGATGGAATGCGTGATCGTGCAGGACCTGTTCCTCAACGAGACCGCCAGCTTCGCGCATGTGTTCCTGCCCGGCTCCACCTTCCTGGAGAAGGACGGCACCTTCACCAATGCCGAGCGCCGGGTGCAACTGGTGCGCCGGGTGATGGCGCCGCGCAACGGCTATGCCGACTGGGAGATCACCGAGTTGTTCGCCCGGGCGCTGGGGATGGATATGCGCTATAACCATCCCTCGGAGATCATGGACGAGATCGCCGCACTGACGCCGACCTTCAGCGGCATCAGCTTCAAGCTGCTGGAACGGGGCTCGGTGCAGTGGCCGTGCAATGCGGCGGCGCCGGCTGGCACGCCGGTGATGCATATCGAGCAGTTCGTGCGCGGCAAGGGCCGGTTCATGGTCACCGAATACATCGCCACCGACGAACGGGTGGGGCCGCGCTTCCCGCTGCTGCTGACCACCGGGCGGATTCTGAGCCAGTACAATGTCGGCGCGCAGACCAGGCGCACCGAGAACGGCATCTGGCATGACGAGGACCGGCTGGAAATTCATCCTCACGATGCCGAGCAGAGGGGCGTTAAGGATGGCGACTGGGTCAGGCTGGCCAGCCGTGCCGGGGAGACCAGCCTGCGCGCCTGGGTGACCGACCGGGTGGCGCCGGGGGTGGTCTACACCACCTTCCACCACCCCGACACGCAGACCAACGTGGTGACCACCGAGTTCTCCGACTGGGCGACCAACTGCCCGGAATACAAGGTGACGGCGGTGCAGGTGAGCCCGTCGAACGGGCCATCGGAGTGGCAGACCACGTATCGCGCGATGACCGAGGCGGCGCGGCGGATCGCGCCCGCTCCGGCGGCTGCCCCGGCTCCGGCGGCCGAATGACGGCGGGCGATCCTCGTCGGCACGGGCCGCTGCCGGTGCCTGCGCCGACGGTCGCTTATCCATCGCTGCGTTGGCGCGGCGGAAAAGCAGCGGCGGCGACCCGGGTGCTGGCCGAGGAAGTGGCGGTGGCGCTGACCTATAACCGCACCACCCATGCGGTGATGCTGGCCTCGCCGTCCGACCTGGAGGATTTCGCGGTCGGGTTCAGTCTGTCCGAAGGCATCGTGCGCGTATTTTCCGAGATCGAGGAACTGGAGGTGCTCGGCGGGCCCGATGGGGTGGAACTGCGCATGTGGCTGGCGGAGGCTCCGGTGGCGGCGCTAAACGCACGGCGGCGCACCCTGGCCGGCCCCTCCGGCTGCGGGCTGTGCGGCATCGACAGCCTGGCGCAGGCGTTGCGCGCCTCGCCGCCGGTGGTGAGCGGGCTGCGGATCGGGGCGGGGGATATTGCCGATGCGTTGGAGGCATTGCCGGCCGTGCAGGCGCTGAACAGCGAGACCGGGGCAGTGCATGCCGCCGGGTTGTTTCGGCCTGGAGCCGCCTCACCGGCCAAAGGCGTGATGCTCGTGCGCGAGGATATCGGCCGGCATAACGCGTTTGACAAGCTGGCCGGGGCGGCGGCGCTGGCCGGGGTTTCGGCTGCCGATCTGATGGTGATGACCACCAGCCGGGTGTCGGTGGAACTGGTGCAGAAGACCGCGATGATGGGCTGCCCGGTGCTGGTGGCGATCTCGGCGCCGACCGCGCTGGCGGTGCGTACTGCCGAGGCGGCCGGCATCACCCTGGTGGCGGTGGCGCGCGCCGATGGGTTCGAGGTGTTCAGCCATCCGGCGCGGATTGTCGCCGGGACCGGCGCCGGGAGAGGCGGAGGACGCGATGCAGGCTGAGCGGCTGGTGATGATGGTCAACCAGATCGCCGGCTTCTTCGCCCGCGAGGGGCCGGAGACCGGTGCTGCAAAGACCGCCAACCACCTGGTGAAATTCTGGGATCCACGGATGCGCCGCGCCATCATCGCGCATCTGGAGGTCGGCGGCGAGGGCCTGCAGCCGCTGTCGCGCGCGGCGGTGACCCTGTTGGTGAAGGAGACCGTGCAACCCTGACCTGCCTGCATCCGGACCGGCATGCCCAGCGATGGGCGTGCCTGTCATTCCTGTGCCGAACGTCCGCAATAAATTGATATACAACAATAAAAAATGAGGGAGAGCGCTGAGCTTCGCAACATATCTGGACCGCAACAGCACCGTTGCGCCGCCAGGATTCAGCCGCTGGATGGTGCCGCCGGCGGCGCTCTGCGTGCATCTGTGCATCGGCCAGGCCTACGCCTTCAGCGTGTTCAACCTGCCGCTGTCGCGCCTACTCGGCGTGGCGCAATCCGGGCCGGGCGACTGGAAGCTGACGCAGCTCGGCTGGATCTTCAGCATCGCGATCTTCATGCTCGGGGTCTCGGCGGCGGTGTTCGGCCGCTGGGTGGAGGAAGGCGGGCCGCGCAAGGCGATGCTGGCCGCGGCGCTGTGCTTCGGCGGCGGGTTCCTGATCGCCGCCCTCGGGGTGTCGATGCATAATCTGTGGCTGGTCTATCTCGGCTACGGGTTTCTCGGCGGCATCGGGCTGGGGCTGGGCTATATCGCGCCGGTCTCGACGCTGATCAAATGGTTCCCCGACCGGCCGGGGATGGCCACCGGGCTGGCGATCATGGGGTTCGGCGGCGGTGCGTTCATTGCCGCGCCGCTGTCGGTGTTCCTGATGCATCATTTCGCCAGTGCCACCAGCGTCGGCGTGGGGGGGCGTTCGTGTCGCTGGGGGTGATCTATTTTGTCTTCATGATGATCGGCTCGGCGATCGTGCGCATCCCGCAGGAGGGCTGGGCGCCGGCCGGCTATGTGGCGCCGTTGCAGGCCAGGAAGCTGATCACCGACCAGCATGTGCATGTCTACCAGGCGGTGCGCACGCCGCAGTTCTGGCTGATCTGGTGGGTGTTGTGCCTGAACGTGACCGCCGGCATCGGCGTGCTCGGGCAGGCCTCGCCGATGATCCAGGAGGTGTTCACCGGCCACATCACCCCGGTGGCGGCGGCCGGCTTCGTCGGGCTGATGAGCCTGTTCAACATGGGCGGGCGGTTCTTCTGGGCGTCGATGTCGGACCTGCTGGGGCGCAAGACCACCTATGCGGTGTTCTTCCTGCTTGGCATCGGGCTGTATTCGCTGGTGCCGCTGGCCGGCTCGATCGGCAGCGTGGCGCTGTTCATCCTGTGCTTCCTGGTGATCATCAGCATGTATGGCGGCAGCTTCGCCACCGTGCCGGCGTATCTGAAGGATATGTTCGGCACCCAGTATGTCGGCGCGATCCACGGCATGCTGCTCACCGCCTGGGCGGCGGCGGGCATCTTCGGGCCGGTGCTGGTCAACTACATCCGCCAGTATCAGGTCGAGCATGGGGTGCCGAAGGCCGAGGCCTATAACGCCACGATGTACATCATGGCCGGGCTGCTGGTGATAGGATTCCTGTGCAATATCGCGGTGAAGGCGGTGGACCAGCGCTATCACATGAAACAGGGCGAGGCCGGCGCCGCCGGTCTGGCGTGAGGAGGGTAGGAGCATGTCGTCGTACCAGAGTGGCACCACAACGCTGCACCTGATCCTGGCCTGGGGGCTGGTCGGCATCCCGCTGGCCTGGGGGGTGATCGAGACGCTGACCAACGCGCTGAAGCTGTTTCACTGAGCCGTTGCGCCGGGGACCCGGTTTCGGGTCTCCGGCGTAATGGGGGACGCTTTTTTGCTTCTTTGTTTTCAAACAAAGAAGACTTGCCTGCCTTACGACAGCCCTTCGATCAACCCCTCGGCCGACAGCCGCATCCCCTCCGCCGAGGGTGTGCGCGGCAGGCCGGGCATGGTCATGATGGTGCCGGTGATCGCCACCACGAAGCCAGCGCCGGCCGACAGCCGCACGTCGCGGATCGGCAGGGTGAAGCCGGTCGGCGCGCCGAGCAGCGTCGGGTCGGCACTGAAGCTGTACGGGGTTTTGGCGACGCAGACCGGCACATGGCCGAAGCCGGCCTTCTCGTAGCTGGCCAGTTTTCGCGCGGCGATCGGCGAGAGCTCGATGTCGTCGGCGCGGTAGATTTCGCGCGCCACGGTGCGCAGCTTGTCGGCCAGACCGAGCGCGTCCGGATAGAGCGGATGGTAGGCAGCTTTGCCGGCTTCGATGCGGGCGACCACCGCGCGGGCCAGGTCGGTGGCGCCGGCGGCGCCGTCGCTCCAGTGGGTGCACAGGCAGGTTTCGGTGCCCAGCGCCTGCATCGCCTCGCGCACCGCGGCGATTTCGGCGTCGGTGTCGCTGGTGAAGCGGTTCAGCGCGACGACCACCGGCAGGCCGAACTTGCCCATGTTCTCGACATGCCGCGCGAGGTTGGGGATGCCCCGCTGCACGGCGGCCACGTCCTCCGGGCCGAGGGCGTTCTTGGCGACGCCGCCCTGCATCTTCAGCGCCCGGACGGTGGCCACCACCACGGCGCAGGCGGGGGAGAGGCCGGCGCTGCGGCATTTGATGTCGAGGAACTTCTCACCGCCCAGGTCGGCGCCGAAGCCGGCCTCGGTCACCGTCACGGCGCCCAGCTTCAGCGCCAGTCTGGTGGCCATCACCGAATTGCAGCCATGCGCGATATTGGCGAACGGGCCGCCATGCACCAGCGCCGGGGAGCCGGCCAGGGTTTGCACCAGGTTGGGCATCAGCGCGTCGCGCAGCAGCACCGCCATGGCGCCGCTGGCCTTGATGTCGGCCGCGGTGACGAAGCTGCCGTCGTGCTTGCTGCCGACGATCATCCGGCCGAGCCGGGCCTGCAGGTCGGAGAGCCCGGAGGCGAGGCACAGCACCGCCATCACCTCGCTGGCCACCGTGATGTCGAAGCCGTCCTCGCGGGCGCCGCCATTGCCGTCGCCGAGGCCGTTGACGATGCTGCGCAGGGCGCGGTCGTTCATGTCCAGCGCACGGCGCCAGGTGACGCGGCGCGGCTCCAGCCCGGTGGTGTTGCCCCAGTACAGGTGGTTGTCGACCATCGCCGCCAGCAGGTTGTTGGCCGAGGTGATGGCGTGGAAATCGCCGGTGAAATGCAGGTTGATGTCGTCCATCGGCACCACCTGGGCGTGGCCGCCGCCAGTGGCGCCGCCCTTCATGCCGAAGCAGGGGCCGAGGCTCGGCTCGCGCAGCGCGATCATCGCCTTGGTGCCGATGGCGTTCAGCGCGTCGCCGAGGCCGACGGTGGTGGTGGTCTTGCCCTCGCCGGCCGCGGTCGGGCTGGTGCCGGTCACCAGCAACAGGGCGCCGTCCGGCCTTGCGGCCAGGCTGTCGATGAAAGCGAAATCGATCTTGGCCTTGGTGCGGCCATAAGGCACCAGCGCCGACTCGGGAATCCCGACTTTGGCGGCGATCTCGGCGATCGGGCGCAGCTGTGCCGCGCGGGCGATCTCAAGGTCGGTGTTCATGTGTGTCGCTCCCCCGGAGTGCCGGCAAGACTCCGGCGGCGGCGATATCTTGCCGCCTTCCGGCGGAAAAAACAGCCCTTGCCTACCGGCTCAGGCTGCCTGGCGCGCCGGCTGGCGGTGGCGCACGCCGATTTCGGGCAGCACCGCGTCGATCGCGGCGACGAAGCCGCGCATGTCGTCCGGCGTGATGGCGCCGATCAGCCCGACCCGGAAGCTCGGCTGCGGGGTGTTGTAGAAGTTGCTGATCAGGTAGCCGCGCGCCTTCAACCCGTCGACGAAGGCTTGCAGGTTCCATGCCGGGTCGGCCGGCGCGTGCACGTTCATCACGATCGGGCCCTGCACGTTGGCGCCGAGATAGGGGTGCAGGCCGAGTGCCGCCACGCCCTGATACAGCGCGTCGCGATTGGCCACGTAGCGCGCCAGCCGGGCCGGCTGGCCGCCCTCGGCGTCGTAGATGTCAAGCGCCACCTTGAACGCCGCCAGCACCTGCGCCGGCGGGGTGAAGCGGAAGCTGCCGGGGCCGCTGCGCACCGTCTGGGCGTAGACGTCGGCGAAATCCAGCGACCAGCTTCCGGCATTGCCGGTGCAGGCCAGCAGCCGCTCGATCGGCGCCACGCAGAAGCCGAGGCCGGGCATGCCCTCGAAGCATTTGTTCGAGGTGAACACCATGGCGTCCACTTCCGGCTGCGCCGAGATGTCGAACGGCAGCGCGCCGAAGGCGGAGACCGCGTCGACGATCATCCGCCGACCGGCGGCGCGTACCACCGCACCCAGCGGCCCCGGGTCGTGGATCACGCCGCTGCCGGTCTCGCTGTAGACTGTGCCGACATGCGAGATGGTCGGGTCGGCGGCCAGGGCTGCGGCCACCAGGGCGGTATCCAGCGGCACCTGGTGGTCGACCGGCAGTTCCACCACCACCCGCCCGGCTTCGCGCGCCAGCCGCGCCATGCGGTCGGCATAGGCGCCGACCATCGGGATCAGGATGCGGCCGCCGGCCGGCACGAAGGTGCGCAGCGCCGCCTCGGTGGAGAAATGGCCGCAGCCTTGCAGCACCAGGCAGACATGCGCCTCGGCGGTGCCGCCGGCGATCGCCCGCACCCGCTCGCGCACCGAGGCATACATCGGGCGGAAATCATTGTCCCACGGCGCCAGGTCCTGGGTCATCGCGGCCTGGACTTCTGGACGGGTGTTCACCGGGCCGGGTATCAGCAGTTTCATCGCGTCTATCCCACTCTACCGAAGGTCGTCTTGCCATCGCACAGTGGCGGCGCCAAATCCAGCCATGCGGCCGGCCAATCGGCGGCGCGGGCGGCAAAAAGCCGTTGGATCGGCTCGATCGGGGCCTGCTATAGGGCGGTGTCATGACAATACCTACCTCTCTGCCGGAATGGCTGCCCTGGTGGGCGGCGCTGATCGTGCTGGTGCCGGTGGTGCTCTACCTGCTGGCATTCCTGGCGATGCCGTTCAGCGTGCTGGGGCTGAAGGGCCGGCTGGAGTCGATCGAGGCGCGGCTGGACGAAATCCAGGGCGAGGTGCGCGCGGTGGCGCTGCGGCTGCCGGAACGCGGCATGTATCTCAGCGAGGCGCCGCGGCCGCCGATTCCGCCGGCACAACGCGCCGCGCCGGAGCGCTGGGGGAGCGAGTATCGCGAGCCGGAGCGGCGGTCGCGGATGCAGGAGCAGCGGGCGCCGGAGCGTGACGACTGGCAGGAGCCGCGCCGCGCCGCGCGCCCGGTGCCGCGGGTGGTCGCCGATAACGACCCGGCGCCGCCCGACCCCTCCGCCACCCCGGCCCGCCGGCCGCTGCACTCGGAGTCGCGCTCGGAGCCGCGTCAGGCGCCGCCCAGCCGCACCCCGCCACGGCTCGACTGGCCACGCTAGGCCGCGCAGGTTAGCTTCCTGCCGCTGCGCTCGTCAGCCGGAGGGCCTTTCATGCGTCTCAGCGCCGTGCAGATGAATGCCGGACCCGACAAGGCAGCCAATATCGCCGAGGTCGGCCGGCTGATCGAGGCGGCGATCGCCAGCGACCGCCCCGACCTTGTCGGCCTGCCGGAAATCTGGACCTGCATCGGCGGCGACCGCGCCAACCGGCTGGCACAGGCGGAAACCCTGCCGCCGCCGGGCAGCAATCAGCCGGCCGGCCCGGCCTACGAGTTCCTGCGCAGCACCGCCCGGCGGCACCACATCCACGTCCATGGCGGCTCGCTGATCGAGGCCGGCGAGGGCGAGCGGCTGTTCAACACCACGCTGGCGTTCAACCCGGCCGGCGAGGAGATCGCCCGCTACCGCAAGATCCACCTGTTCGATACCCGCACCCCGGACGGCCAGACCTTCGGCGAAAGCCGCAGCTTCGGCGCCGGCGACCGGCTGGTGACCTATACCGCGAACGGCGTGCGGATCGGCTGCGCGATCTGCTACGACCTGCGCTTCCCCGAGTTGTTCCTGGCGCTGCGCCGCGCCGGCGCCGAACTGATCCTGCTGCCCTCGGCGTTCACCCAGACCACCGGCATGGACCATTGGGAGCCGCTGCTGCGCGCCCGCGCCATCGAGACCCAGTGCTGGATTGCCGCCCCGGCGCTGTGCGGCCGCCACCTGGAAGGCAGCCGCGGCGAATCGCGCGCCAGCTACGGCCATACGCTGATCGCCGACCCCTGGGGCCATATCGTCGCCCTGGCATCGGATGGGCCGGGCTGGGCCACCGCGCGGATCGACCAGGCGGTGACCGCGCGGGTGCGGCGCGACATGCCCGTTCTGGACCATCACGTGCTCGATATCGGAGCCGGCGCTTGAGCGGCGCCCCGCTGCTGGCCGACAGCGAGCCGGCCGAGCCCTCCCCGCTCGGCGACATCGCCGACGGCGAGATCGCCTTCCTCGCCGGCCCCACCCAACTGGCGCGCGATGGCCTGGCCCGGCTGGTGGCGCGCTACGGCGACTGCCCGCCGGATCAGGCGCGAGTGATCGTGCCGCTGGGCGGCGATGGCTTCATGCTGGAAACCCTGCATTCAGTGTTATTGCGCAATGTGCCGGTCTACGGCATGAATTGCGGCTCGGTCGGCTTCCTGATGAACACCTACGCCGAGGACGACCTGCCCGGCCGCCTGGCGCGCGCCCAGGTGGCCCGGCTGCACCCGCTGCGGATGACCGCGATCACCACCGCCGGCGCGGTGCACGAGGCGCTGGCGCTGAACGAGGTGTCGCTGCTGCGCGAACTGCGCCAGGCCGCCAAGCTGCGCATCACCATCGACGGCCATCTGCGGGTGGCGGAACTGATCTGCGACGGCGTGCTGGTCTCCACCCCGGCCGGCTCGACCGCCTATAACTCCTCGGCGCACGGCCCGATCATCCCGCTCTCGGCCAACCTGCTGCCGCTGACCCCGATCAGCGCCTTCCGCCCCCGCCGCTGGCGCGGCGCGCTGCTGCCGAGCAGCGCCGAAGTGCTGTTCGAAGTGCTGGAAAGCGACAAACGGCCGGTCGCCGCGGTGGCCGATTCGACTGAGGTGCGCGATGTGCTGTCGGTCGCGGTGCAGGAGGATCGCAGCGTGGCGGCGACGGTGCTGTTCGATCCCGGGCAGGGGTTGTCGGAGCGGAATATTGCGGAGCAGTTTACGGTTTGAAGGCAAGGTCTTCTTTTTGTGAACAAAAAGAAGTAAAAAAACTTTTTATCCATTGGAGTGTACCGAGTCTCCGCCACTCGGCTGTGGCAAGGCGGATGAAGTTTTTTGGTTCTTTTTTGCAAAAAAGAACTGCTTCCTTATGGCCTTCCACCCCGATGGTACGGATGCCCCGCAGCAATTGCTCGCGCGCGGTATAATTGCTCCGCCAGCAGCACCCGCACCAATTGGTGCGGCCAGGTCAGGCTGCCGAACGACAGCGTGTAATCGGCGCGGGCCAGCACGCTGGCGTCCAGCCCCTCGGCGCCGCCGATCAGGAAGCAGACCGGGCGGGCCAGTTCCAGCCAGCCGGTCAGCAGTGCGGCGAAGGCTTCGCTGCCGGGGGTCTTGCCGCCGAGGTCGAGTGCCACGGCGGTTGCCTGGGCCGGCAGGGCTGCGAGCAGGGCGGCGGACTCGCGGCGCTTGATCTCCGGGGCACTGCCGCGCGCCTCGGCGATCTCGGTGATCGCCAAAGGCGGGCGGAGGCGGGCGGCGTAGCGGGCGAACAGCGCCGCCTCCGGGCCGGTGCCGAGGCGGCCGATGGCGATCAGGCGTAAATCCGGCATCAGTCGGCGGATTCGGCGTCCGGCTCCGCGACCACTTCATCGAGGTCGGCGCCCCACATCCGCTCCAGGCCGTACAGCGTGCGCGCCTCGGGCTTGAACAGGTGGATGATGATGTCGCCGGCATCGATCAGCACCCAGTCGGACCCGCCGGCGCCCTCGATCTGTACCCGCTTGACGCCGGCCTCGTGGAGTTTTTCCTCCAGATGGGTGGCCATCGCGGTGATCTGGCGGTCGGCGATGCCGGTGGCGATCACCATACGGTCGGCGAAGCTGGCGCGGCCGGCGAGGTCGATTGCCACCACCGCCTCGCCCTTGTCGTCCTCCAGCGAGGTGACGATGAGCTTCTGCAACTGCTCCAGGCGCGCGACGGCGTCCGGTGTGCCGCGCTCGGAGCGGCGGGTGCGGGCCGGGCCGGCGGCGGCGGCCTTCTTGCGCGG
>JBEPTZ010000106.1:0-15205 GCA_041691815.1 Rhodospirillales bacterium
AGTTCGCGATCACCCCCGAAGAGGGCCGCATGATCGTCATCGAGATGAATCCGCGGGTCTCGCGCTCCTCGGCGCTCGCCTCCAAGGCCACCGGCTTCCCGATCGCCAAGATCGCCGCCAAGCTGGCGGTGGGCTACACGCTGGACGAGCTGGCCAACGACATCACCAGGGTGACGCCGGCCAGCTTCGAGCCGAGCATCGACTACGTGGTGGTGAAAATCCCGCGTTTCACCTTCGAGAAATTCCCCGGCACGCCGGCAACGCTGACCACCAGTATGAAGTCGGTCGGCGAGGCGATGGCGATCGGCCGCAGCTTCGCCGAGGCGCTGCAGAAGGGGCTGCGCAGCATGGAGACCGGGTTCGACGGGCTGGACGCCATCGAGCCGCCCGGCGACGGCACCCGGGACGCCTTCCGCGCCGCGTTGTCGCAGCCGAAGCCGGACCGGCTGCTGATGGCGGCGCAGGCGTTGCGGGCCGGGCTGTCGGTGGAGGAAATCCACGACGCCTGCAAGTTCGACCCATGGTACCTGCGCGAACTGGAAAAGATCGTCGCCGCCGAGCGCGAGGTGGCCGGCGGCCTGCCGCAGGAGGCGGGCGCATTGCGCCGGCTGAAGGCGCTGGGCTTCTCCGACCTCACGCTGGGCCGGATCGCCGGGGTGCCGGCCGCCGAGGTGGCGGCGCTGCGGGCGAAGCTGGGCGTGCAGCCGGTGTATAAGCGCATCGACACCTGCGCCGGTGAGTTCGCCTCCGCGACGCCGTACATGTATTCCACCTTCGAGGGCGGCTACGGTGCGCCGGTGTGCGAGGCCGATCCCAGCGCGCGGGAAAAGATCATCATCCTCGGCGGCGGGCCGAACCGTATCGGCCAGGGTATCGAGTTCGATTATTGCTGCGTGCATGCCGCCTACGCGCTGAAGGAGGCCGGGTTCGAGACCATCATGGTCAACTGCAACCCGGAAACCGTCAGCACCGATTACGACACCTCCGACCGGCTGTATTTCGAGCCGCTGACCGCCGAGGACGTGATCGCGCTGGTGCGGTTGGAGCAGAGCCGCGGCACCGTGCTGGGCTGCATCGTGCAATATGGCGGGCAGACGCCGCTGAAGCTGAGCCAGGCGCTGGCCAAGGCCGGCATCCCGATCCTCGGGACCTCGGCCGACGCGATCGACGTCGCCGAGGACCGCGAGCGGTTCCAGCATCTGCTACGCAAGCTCGGCCTGCGGCAGCCGGAAAACGGCATCGCCCGCTCGGTCGAGGAGGCCGAGACGATCACCGAGCGGATCGGCTTCCCGGTGGTGATCCGCCCCAGCTACGTGCTGGGTGGCCGGGCGATGGAGATCGTGTTCGACCGCAACGGCCTGCACCGCTACATGCGCGAGGCGGTGCGGGTTTCCGGCACCAATCCGGTGCTGATCGACCGCTACCTGAACGACGCCATCGAGGTGGATGTCGACTGCATCTGCGACGGCCACGACGTGTATGTCGCCGGCGTCATGGAGCATATCGAGGAGGCCGGCATCCACTCCGGCGACAGTGCCTGCGCGCTGCCGCCCTATACGCTGTCGCCGGCCACGGTGACCGAGTTGAAGGCGGAAACCGCGGCGATGGCCAAGGCGCTCGGCGTGGTCGGGCTGATGAACGTGCAATACGCCATCAAGGACGACGAGATCTTCGTGCTGGAGGTGAACCCGCGCGCCGCCCGCACCGTGCCGTTCGTCGCCAAGGCGACCGGGGTGGCGGTGGCCAAGATCGGCGCCAGGGTGATGGCCGGCGCCAGGCTGGCCGAGTTCAAGCTGGATGATGACAGCATCGCGCCGCATGTCGCGGTGAAGGAGGCGGTGTTCCCGTTCAACCGCTTCCCCGACGTGGACACCATCCTGGGGCCGGAGATGAAGTCCACCGGCGAGGTGATGGGGCTGGATTCCAGCTTCGAGCGTGCCTTCGCCAAAAGCCAGCTGGGCGCCGGGGTGCGGCTGCCGCTGTCGGGCCGGGTGTTCCTTTCGGTGCGCGACGGCGACAAGGCGGCGGCGGTGGCGGTGGCGCGGCGGCTGATCGATTGCGGCTTCTCGATCAGCGCCACGCGCGGCACGGCGACCCGGCTGCGCGAGGCGGGGCTGGCGGCCGACGTGATCAACAAGGTGCTGGAGGGGCGGCCGCATTGCGTGGATGCGATCCGTTCCGGCGAGGTGCAGATGGTGATCAATACCGCGCTGGGCGCACAATCGGTCACCGACAGCTTCGATATTCGCCGCAGCGCCCTGACCCATGGGGTGCCGCATTACACCACCATCGCCGGCGCCAGGGCGGCGGCGCACGCCATTATGGCGCTGAAATCCGGAACACTTGAAGTCGCGCCGCTACAGTCCTACTTTCGTGGTTCGTTCTGAGGCAACGTCGCGGCAGGGGGGCAACCTTGCCGCGTCGCGTGTGTTTGCGGAACGGGCTGACGGGCGCCGCGCTACGGCCCATCTTCGCTCTTGCTGAGCTCGCTGCGGCAACGCCAGAATTACCACCAGAAACCAGCCCGAGGTTCACGACGTGCAGAAGTTCCCGATGACCGCCCCCGGCCTGCTACGGTTGGAAGACGAGCTGCGGACGCTGAAATCGATCGAGCGGCCGGCGGTGATTCGCGCCATCGCCGAGGCGCGCAGCCACGGCGATCTCAGCGAGAATGCCGAATACGATGCCGCCCGGGACCGACAATCGTTCGTCGAGGGGCGCATCGCCGAGTTGGAGGAGGTGACCTCCGCTGCCGAGGTGATCGACCCGACGGCGCTGAACGGCGAGCATGTGATGTTCGGCGCGCATGTGCAACTGGTCGACGAGGAAACCGACAAGGAGACCACCTACCAGATCGTCGGCGTCTATGAGGCCGACATCAAGGCGGCGCGGCTCTCCATCTCCTCGCCGCTGGCCAAGGCGCTGATCGGCAAACGGGTGGGCGAGACCGTCTCGGTGCCGGCACCTGGCGGCGACCGCAGTTACGAAATTCTCTCGGTCAGGTTCGGCTGACACCCGGAAGATGGCGATGATCACATTGGCCGATGTGCGCGCCGCCGCCGCGCGCATCGAGGGACGGGTGCTGCGCACGCCGGCGATACGCTGCGACGCGATTTCGCGCGCCACCGGCGCCGAGGTGACACTGAAGCTGGAGAACCTGCAGGCCACCGGCGCGTTCAAGGAGCGCGGTGCCGCCAACCGGCTGGCGCTGCTGAGCGAGGCGGAGCGCCAGGCCGGGGTGATCGCGATGTCGGCCGGCAACCATGCCCAGGCGGTGGCGCGCCATGCCAGCCTGCTCGGCATCAAGGCGGTGATCGTGATGCCGAAGCACACGCCCTCCACCAAGGTGACCCGCACCGCCGGCTGGGGCGCCCGGGTGGTGCTGCACGGCGACACGCTGGCCGAGTCGGCTGAGCACGCCCATGTGCTGGCCAAAGCCGAGGGCCTGGTGTTTGTGCATCCCTATGACGATGCCGGCGTGATGGCCGGCCAGGGCACGCTGGCGCTCGAACTGCTGGAGGACGCGCCGGAACTCGACACGCTGGTGATCCCGGTCGGCGGCGGCGGCATGCTGGCCGGTTGCGCGGTGGCGGCAACCGGCATCAAACCCGGCATCCAGGTGATCGGCGTGGAAGTCGCCGCCTATGCGCCGCTGGCGCAGATTCTGGCCGGGCAGCCGGTGTCGGTGGGTGGTGCGACCATCGCCGAGGGCATCGCGGTGCGCGATATCGGCGAAATCCCGCTGGCGGTGATCCGCGCCCATGTCGCCGACGTGCTGGTGGTGCCGGAGCGCGCGGTGGAGCAGGCGATCGCGCTGCTGAGCGAGGGCGCCAAGCAGGTGGCCGAGGGCGCCGGGGCTGCTGGTATCGCGGCGCTGCTGGCGTTCCCTGACCGCTTCGCCGGTCGCCGCGTCGGCACGCCGATCTGCGGCGGCAACATCGACCCGCGGGCGCTGGCCAACGTGCTGCTGCGCAACCTGCTGCGCGATGGCCGGCTGGTGCGGCTGCTGCTGGAAATCCCCGACCGGCCGGGCGTGCTGGCGGATATCTCTGGGCGGATCGGCGGCGCCGGCGGTAACATCATCGACGTGTCGCACCACCGCCTGTTCGCCTCACCCAGCGTGCAGACGGCGCAGCTGGAAGTGATGTTCGAGGCGCGGGACAGCGGGCACGGGGCGGAAATCGTCCGCGCGCTGGAGGAAATCTACACCGTCAGGCGCATCTAGCGCCACACGCCGCATCAAGGCACTCTGCGTCAGCGACTGACGGAGATGCCGCCTTGACGTTTTCCATGCTCGGCCGCTGCGCCCGCACCGGCCAGTTCGGCGCGGTGGTCACCACCTCGGCGATTGCCGTCGGCACCCGTTGCCCGTTCGCGCGTGCCGGTGTCGGCGCGGCGCTGACCCAGCATCGCACCGACCCGCGGCTCGGTCCGGCGCTGCTCGACCTGCTGGCCGGCGGCGCCACCGCGGCGCAGGCGATGGCGCAACTGGTCGCTGCCACGGCGGATCGCGACTGGCGGCAACTGGCGCTGCTCGACCGCCACGGCGGCACCGCGATCTTCACCGGCGCCAATGTCCGCGCCACCGTATCGGCGGCCGAGGGGGTGGATTGCGCGGCGCTGGGCAACATCCTGCGCAACGACCAGGTGGCGCCGGCGATGGTCGCCAGCTTCACCGCCGACGCCGCGCGGCCACTGGCCGACCGCCTGCTGCGCGCCATCCTGGCCGGTGAGGCGGCGGGCGGCGAAATCGCGGCGCTCCAGTCCGCCGCCCTGCTGGTGGTGGACCGCGAGCGCTTCCCCTACGTCGATCTGCGGGTGGACGACCACACCGCGCCGCTCGCCGAACTGGCCCGGCTGTGGGCGCTCTACGCCCCGCTGGCCGACGACTACGTGCTGCGCGCCACCGCGCCCACCCAGGCCGCCACCTACCTGCCGCCGCCGCCACGCCCCGAACGCCCGGAGGACTCCATGGACACCAAAACCACGCCGGCCGATTTCGCCGCCCTGATCCGCCGCGCCGGCCTCACGCTCACCGAGGCGCAGACCGCCGAGATCTATGCCGGCTGGCCATATATCGAGCGGATGCTCGAGCGGCTGCGCGGCCCGTCCCCGCGCCCGCGCGAAGCCGAGCCGGCGCATATCTTCGTGCCTCAGGCGACTGACGCGGAGGCCAGCCGATGACCCCGTTCCCGACCATCGCCGAGGCCGCCGGCCAGCTCGCCAGCAAGAGGATCTCGCCGGTCGAACTCACCCGGTATTGCCTTGACCGCATCGGCAAACTGGACCCGGCGCTCAACGCCTTCCTGCTGCAAACCCCGGAGCGCGCGCTGGCCGACGCCAGAGCCGCCGAGGCTCGGTTCATGCAGGGCGCGCCACTGGGGCCGCTGGACGGCATTCCGATCGCCCACAAGGACCTCTACGGCACCGCCGGCATCCGTACCACCGCGCATTCCCGCCTGCTGGCCGACAACGTGCCGACCGCCGACGCAACCACGGTGGCCAAGCTCCGGGCGGCCGGCACGGTGCTGCTGGGCAAGCTGGCGACGCATGAATTCGCCATCGGTGGCCCCGATTTCGGCCTGCCCTGGCCGCCCGCCCGCAATCCGTGGAACCGCGAACACTTCACCTCCGGCTCCTCCTCGGGCACCGGCGCCGCGGTTGCCGCCGGGATGATCCTCGGCGGCACCGGATCGGACACCGGCGGCTCGATCCGTGGCCCGGCGGCGTTCTGTGGCGTCGCCGGCATCAAGCCGACCTACGGGCTGTGCAGCCGCGCCGGCGTGCAGCCGCTGACCTACTCGATGGACCATACCGGCCCGCTGGCCTGGACCGTCGAGGACTGCGCGCTGCTGCTGCAGGCAATGGCCGGCCACGATCCCGCCGACCCGGCCAGCGCCAATCGCCGCGTGCCCAACCTTACCGCCGACCTGAAGCAGGGTGCCGCCGGCCTGCGCATCGGCCTGGTGCGGCATTTCCACGAGACCGACCAGAAAGTGAACCCGGCGGTCCAGCAGGCAATCGACGCGGCGGTGGCGGTCTACCGTGCCCAGGGTGCGGAAATCCGCGAGGTGACGCTGCCGTCGCTGTTCGAATTCCAGGCCTGCGGCTTCCTGATCCTGGTCACCGAGGCGTTCGCGCTGCACGAACCCTGGATGCGCACTCGCCGCGACGACTACGGCAGGCAGATGCTCGGTCGGATGACTTACGGTGCACTGATCTCCGGCGCCGACTACGTGCAGGCGTTGCGCCGGCGGCGGGAACTCTGCACCGCGGTCACCACCGCGATGGCCGATCTCGACCTGCTGCTGACCGCCGGTGCGGCCACCGAGGCGCCGCCGCTGCTGCCGGAACCGACCGGCCCGCAACTGGACAAGCCCGGTTTCACCATGCCGTTCAACGTCACCGGCCAGCCGGCGATGACCATCTGCGGCGGATTTGGCGAGGGCGGCCTGCCGGTCGGCATCCAACTGGCGGCCAAGCCGTTCCAGGATGCGCTGCTGCTGCGCGCCTGCCACGCCTACGAGGCGGCGACCCCCTGGCGCAGCCGCCGCCCGGCGATGGCGACCGGCTAGCCCGATGACCAGCCTGGAACTCGGCGCCGCCATCCGCCACGAATGGCGGCTCGACCCTGACTACGTCACCGTCAACCACGGCTCGTTCGGCGCCACCCCGCTCGCCGTGCTGGCGGCGCAGGACGAATGGCGTCGTACGATGGAGGCGCAACCCAGCCGCTTCATGCGCAGCGTGCTGCCCGACGCACTGCGTGACGCCGCGGCCAGGCTGGCGCAGTTCCTCGGCGCCGCCGGCGAAGATCTCGCCTTTGTTGCCAACGCCACCGCCGGCTGCAACGCGGTGCTGCGCTCCATCCGCTTCCAGACCGGCGATGAAATTCTGGCGCTGAGCCATGTCTACGGCGCCGTCGGCAACACCATCCGCTACGTCGCCAGCCGCACCGGTGCGGTGATGAAACAGGCCACGCTGCCGTTCCCGCGCCCCGACGATGACGCCATCCTGGCCAGCATCCAGGCCGCTCTCACGCCGCGCACCAAGCTGGCGGTGATCGACCACATCACCTCGTCCAGCGCCATGCTGCTGCCGCTCGCCCGCATCGTCGCCGCCTGCCATGCCGCCGGCGTGCCGGTGCTGGTGGATGGCGCACATGGCCCCGGCCAGGTCGAACTCGATCTCGCAGCCCTCGATGCCGACTGGTACGCCGGCAACTGCCATAAATGGCTGGCCGCCGCCAAGGGCTGCGCCTTCCTCTGGGCCAGGCACGACCGCCAGGCCGACCTGCACCCCTCGGTGATCTCGCATGGCTACAACCAGGGTTTCGCCGCCGAGTTCGACTGGACCGGCACCTGGGACCCCAGCGCCTACCTCTCGGTCACCGCCGCACTTGACTTCCACGCCCGCCTTGGTGGATCAGCGCTGCGGGCGCGCAACGCGGCGCTGGCCTTCGCCGCCGGCAACCTGGTCGCCGCCCGGCTGGGCAGCGAAACCGGCACCGGCAACGCCCCCACCGGCGCCATGGCGATGGTCCGCCTGCCGCACGCCACCCCGCCTGACGCCGCCGCACTGCGCGACCGCCTGCTCGCCGCCGGCACCGACGTGCCGCTGCACTGTCATGGCGACGGGGTCTGGCTGCGCCTGTCCGCCTACGCCTACAACGAACTGGACGACTACGCCCGCATGACCGACATCGTGCAGCGCGCCCTGGCCTCGCCGTGACAGCACAAGCTGGCCGCGATAACCTCACGCCATCGCCAACCCGCCAGAGGGCCGCACCATGATCGCCATCCGCCCCGCCGACCCGGCCGGCCCTGATTTCGTCGCCGAAGTCTCCGGTATCGACCTCCGCCAGCCGATCACCGATGCTCAGGCCCGGCAGATCGACGCCGGCATGGCGCAATACGCGGTGCTGGTGTTCCGCGACCAGCCGATCGACGACGACCAGCAACTGGCCTTCACCCGCCATTTCGGCCCGCTGGAAACCGCCACCGGCGACATCGCCCAGGGCGCCGATCGCCGGCTGCGGATGGAGATTAACGACATCTCCAACCTCGACAAGAACAACGCCGTGCTCGCCCGTGACGACCGCAAGCGCCTGTTCGCGCTCGGCAACATGCTGTGGCACTCGGACAGCTCGTTCAAGCCGACGCCGGCGAAATACTCGCTGCTCTCCGCCCGCATCCTGCCCGACCGCGACGGCAACACCCAGTTCGCCGATATGCGCGCCGCCTGGGACACGCTGGACCGCGAAACCCAGGCGCTGGTGCGCGACCTGGTTTGCGAACACAGCCAGATCTTCTCCCGCGGCCTGCTCGGCTTCGGCGATTTCACCGCCGACGAGATCGAGAAATTCGCCCCGGTGCCGCAGCGCCTGGTCCGCCGCCACCCCGACACCGGCCGCCTGTCGCTGTTCCTGTCCGCCCATGCCGGCACCATCCTCGGCTGGCCGACACCCGAGGCCCGCGCCCTGCTGCGCGACCTCACCGAGCACGCCACCGAGCGCGAGCGTGTGCATTCGCATGCATGGCGACCGCACGACCTGATAATCTGGGACAACCGCGCCACCATGCACCGCGCCCGCCGCTACCCGGCCGACCAGGTGCGCGACCTGCGCCGCACCACCATCGCCGACAGCGCGCCGACGCTGCAGCAAGCCGCCTGAGAGGACACCATATGCCGCAATCCCCCCGCTGGACCCGCCGCCCGGAAGGCTCCACCTGGGGGGATTGGGGGCCGGACGACCAGCTCGGCCGCCTCAATCTGCTGACGCCGGAAAAGGTGCTGCAAGGCATCGCCGAGGTGAAGACCGGCCGCACCTTCTGCCTCTCGCTACCGCTCGACTACCCCGGCGGCGCCGTGCTCAACCCGCGCCGCACGCCACCGGAACTGATGCCCACCATGCGCGAGGGCCGCCCCAACATGGCGGTGCCGCTGCGCTGCTACGACCCCACGGCGCTCGACGTGATCTGCGACGACCGGGTGCTGCTCACCCTGCAATACTCGACGCAGTGGGACAGCCTGGCGCATGTCGGCCAGATGTTCGATGTTGACGGCGACGGCAAGCCTGAAGACGTATTCTACAATGGCTGGCGCGCCGGCCCGGATATCGCCGGCCCGTTCACCTATGCCGGGACTGAGCAGCGCGCCAACCCCATCCCGCCCGGCGCCCACAAGCTGGGGGTGGAGCATATGGCCGCCGCCTGCATCCAGGGCCGCGCGGTGATGATCGATCTCGAGGCGCATTTCGGCCTCACCGGCCACATCGTCGGCTATGACGACCTGATGATGGTGCTGGAGAAGGATCGGGTCACCGTCGAACCCGGCGACATGATCTGCCTGCGCACCGGCTTCGCCGAGATGCTGCTCGGCATGAACAAGCAGCCCGATGTACGCAAGCTGTTCGCCAGCACCTCGGCGCTGGATGGCCGTGACCCCAAGCTGCTGCAATGGATCACCGACTCTGGCCTGGTCAGCCTGATCGCCGACAACTATGCGGTGGAGGCCCACCCGGCACGGGCCTGCGCCGACGAATTCTGCGCCACCCTGCCGCTGCACGCGCATTGCCTGTTCAAACTCGGCGTCAATCTCGGCGAGATGTGGCAACTGCACGAACTGGCCAACTGGCTGCGCGCCAATGGTCGCTCCCGCTTCCTGCTCACCGCCCCGCCGCTGCGCCTGCCTGGCGCTGTCGGCTCGCCCGCCAATGCGATCGGCACGGTCTGAGCAAGTGCCGGCGCCGATTGGTGGCGCACTTTTGGCCAGGCGATGGCGTGCGGGAGGGTGACGGCGCCGGTCTTGCTGTGGCCGCGATCACCAGAAACGGTCCCGGCGTTATCCGAAAGGAAACCCTCGCATGACCGGCCAACGCCTGCCGCGCGCCGCTCCGGCGGCAAGACATGTCGATGCCGCCGGCATCCTCGCCTTCCTGGACGATGCCGACGAGGCCGGGCTGGAGTTGCACAGCTTCATGCTCTGGCGGGCCGGCGCGGTGGTGGCCGAAGGCTTCTGGCGGCCGTACGCGGCGGAGCGGCCACATATGCAGCACTCGGCGACCAAAAGCTGGACCGCCGCGGCGGTCGGGCTGGCGATCGGTGAGGGCCGTTTCACGCTGGACGACCGGGTGACCGGCTTCTTCCCCGAGCACCTGCCGGAGGTGGTGTCTGACAACCTGGCGGCGATGACGGTGCGCGACCTGCTGACCATGCGCACCGGCCACGCCACCGGCATCTCCGGCGGTGAATGGCGCGGGCTCAGGGAAAGCTGGGTCGCCGCCTTTCTGCGCGAGCCGGTGTCGGAGCCGCCGGGCGAGACCTTCATCTACAGCAGCGCTACCAGCTACATGCTCTCGGCGATCGTCACCCGCACCACCGGCCAGACCGCGCACGCCTACCTGCAGCAGCGGATGATCGCCCCGCTCGGCATGTCGGCGCTGACCTGGGACAGTTCGCCGGAGGGCATCAGCACCGGCGGCAATGGGCTGAGCTGCACCACCGAGGACGTGCTGAAATTCGGCGTGCTGCATCTGAGCAACGGCCAGTGGGAGGGCCGCGAGGTGCTGCCCGCCGCCTGGGTGCGCGAGGCGACCCGACGGCAGGTGGAGCACGTGGCGCTCGGCCGGCTGGACGGGCGCCGCTACCAGGCCCCGACCGCCGCCGACCACGCCGCCGGCGAGCGACGCGAGGGTTACGGCTATCAGTGGTGGATGGCCCCGCATGGCGGCTACCGCGCCTCCGGGGTGTTCGGCCAGCAATGCGTGGTGCTGCCGCAGCACAACGCGGTGATCGCCATCACCGCGGGTCTGCCGGACAGCACACCGCGCCTGATGCAGGCGATCTGGACCCGCCTGTTGCCGGCCCTCGGCGGCGGCACACGGCCGGCGGCGGAGGCAGCGCTCGCCGCCAGACAGGGCCGGCTAGCGCGGCCGGGGCCCGCCCGCGCCCCCCAAGCACCCGGGGGCAGCACCCGGGCCGGGGCGCGCTTCGTGTTTCCGCCCAACGAGGACGGCGTGGCCGAAATCGCGCTGGATTTCACCGCCAAGGCGTGCCGCTTCAGTCTCACCGACGCGCGCGGCACCCACAGCATCGAGAACGGCTTCGGCGATCCCATCGAGGGCGATACCACGATGACCGGCAACCGATTGCATCACCAGTACCAGCCGGCCTCGCTGCGGGTGGTGGCGCAGGCCGCCTGGCCGGCGCCGGACCGGCTGGAACTGCAGTGGCGGTTCGTCGAGACCGCGTTCTGCGACACCGTGACCCTGCAATTCGACGGCGACGGCGTGCGGCTGGACCGCCGGGTGAACGCCAATGCCGGGGCGATGCAACGTCCCACCCTGACCGGGCGTCGTGCCGCCGGCACAAATAACGACTAGGATGTCCGGCGCCATCGCTGCCGCAGCCCGCTTTCAGGAACCCGCCATGACCGAACACCCAACCATCGCACTGATCCGCCCGCATCTGGCGGAACTGACGGCGATCCGTCGCGACATCCACGCCCACCCCGAGATGGGGCTGGAGGAGGTGCGCACCTCCAGGCTGGTCGCAGCCAAGCTGCGCGAATGGGGCGTCGAAGTGACGGAAGGCGTCGGCAAGACCGGGGTGGTCGGCACCATCAAGGGCCGGCTGCCCGGCCAGCGCGCCATCGGCCTGCGGGCTGACATGGATGCGCTGGCGATCAACGAGCAGACCGGCGCCGCGCATGCCTCGCAGACCCCCGGCGTGATGCATGCCTGCGGCCATGACGGGCACACCACCATGCTGCTGGGCGCGGCGCAGCACCTGGCCGAGCACCGTGACTTCGCCGGCACCGTGCATCTGATCTTCCAGCCGGCGGAGGAAGGCCGCGGCGGTGCGCTGGCCATGCTGGCCGACGGACTGCTGGAGCGGTTTCCCTGCGAGGCGCTGTACGGCATGCATAATTCACCGGGCATGCCGGTGGGGCGGTTCGGCATCCGCCGCGGCGTCTCGATGGCCGGCGGCTGCATGTTTCACGTGCGTTTCACCGGCAAGGGCGGGCATGGCGGCTCCACGCCACACCTGTCGGTCGACCTGTCGATCGTGCAGGCGCATTTCGTGCTCGGGCTGCAGACCATCGTCGGACGCAACATCTCGGCCTTCGACCCGGCGGTGATCAGCGTCGGCTATATCGGCGGCGGCGCGCGCGATTCCGCCAACGTGATGCCGGCCGAGATCACCGTCTCCGGCACCGCGCGGCACTACAAGGAAGCGACCAGGGAGATCATCGTGCGCCGCATCCACGACCTCGCCGAGGGGCTGGCGGCGATGCACGGCGCCGGGGTCGAGGTGGAGTTCATCTGGGTGGCCGAACCGCTGATGAACGCCGATGAACAGACCGACGTGGCGATCGCCGCGGCCTCCGCGGTGGTCGGCGTGGCGGCGGTCGATCCGGCCATCCCGCCCACCGGCGGCGGTGAGGATTTTGCTTATATGCTGAAGCAGAGACAGGGCGCTTTCATTCGCATCGGCAATGGCGAGGGCTCGGCCGGCGTCCACACCCCGAAATTCGACTTCAATGATGACGCCATCCCGTATGGTGTCGCGTATTGGGTGGAACTGGTGAAGCACGAACTGAAACTCTAGACCATGTCTGGATCATGTCCGGCCTGCCTGATTTGATCCGGACATGGTCCAAGGGCCAGAGCCGAGATGAACAAAGCCGAATTCCGCGATTTCATCACACCACAGGCGAACAGACCGACCCATCATGGAGGCATTTATCAGGACATACGGCGATCGTAATCTGCAACACCCGATGGATGCGGCGGTCATAATACCGACGATCCTCCGCCCCACCCTGGCGGACGCTCTCAAGAGCATCTTTGGCCAGCAGTTTCCCGGCCGCATCCACATCCTTGTGGGTATCGACAGGATGCTCGGTGATCTCCGGATATTGGATGAGACGTGCGCGCTGTGCCCGCCGAATTGCACGGTGCAGGTCTACTGGCCTGGATATTCGACGGCGATGCGCAACGGCGGCCTGACGCCGCCAGGGGATGGCGGGGCGTTGCGCAGCGTGCTGACCCATATGGCGAACTCTGCCTATGTCGCATATCTGGACGACGACAACTGGTGGTCATCGGATCATCTGGCGCGGCTGCGCCAGGCGATCGACGGCGCCGACTGGGCCTTCGCATTGCGCTGGTTCGTGCATCCCGCCACCCGCCGGCCGGTGTGTGTCGACATCTGGGAATCGGTCGGGCCGGGACGCGGCATATTCAATGAGATGTTCGGTGGGTTCGTGGACCCGAGTTGCCTTATGCTGAACAAGGTCAACTGTCGCTACGCGCCGGTCTACTGGAATTTTCCCCTTGAAGGAGATTCACGGTCGGCGGACCGGAGCATGTTCGACCACCTGACCAAGAACTATCGGTCCAACGATACGCGCAAGGCCACCGTCTATTATACAATGAACGTCGACGACGGGTTGCATGAATATCGCCTGAAGGCGATGGGCGATCTTTACACAGCAGCCGGTAATATCAGAGAGAATGTGATTGCCGCAGGTGGGATCACTTGAAGCCCTGAGTAGCGCGATAAAGCAGGCAACCGGAGCCTGATGCCTTTCGCCGGTCGGAAGGTAGCGAGCTCCATGGCTCCGACCTGGGCAGAAACTGCTGGCAGCCGGCTGGTTCGGGCGAGGATGACATTGAAGCAGTTTCCCGGCGCGCTGGCGTATCGGGCGATCGCGGGCTACAAGCCGGCCGATGTCCAAACCCCCTGCCAGGAAAAAGGGCTCCGGCGGCATTCGCTCGCTGTCGGTGAGCCTGCGTACCGCGCGCGGCCGCACCGTCGCCTCGCAGCAATGGCTGGCGCGGCAGTTGAACGACCCCTATGTGGCGGCGGCCCACGCGCAGGGCTGGCGGTCGCGCGCGGCGTTCAAGCTGATCGAACTGGATGAGAAATTCCATCTGCTGAAACCGGGGCAACGCATCCTCGACCTCGGCGCCGCCCCTGGCGGCTGGACCCAGGTGGTGGTGAAGCGCGGCGCCGGCCAGGTGGTGGCGCTCGACCTGCTGGCGATGGACCCGGTGCCGGGCGCCACCGTGCTGCAGGGCGATTTCAACGACGAGGACATGCCGGAGCGGCTGCTGGCGTTGCTCGGCGGCAAGGTTGACCTGGTGCTGTCCGACATGGCGCCGAACACCACCGGGCACGCCGCCACCGACCATCTGCGGATCATCGCACTGGCCGAACTGGCGCTGGATTTCGCCACCAAGGTGCTGGCGCCGGAGGGTGCATTCGTCGCCAAGGTGTTCCAGGGCGGCACCGAGCGGGAGATGCTGACGCCGATGAAACGGCTGTTCGCCAAGGTGCGCCACGCCAAGCCGCCGGCCAGCCGCAAGGAGAGCAGCGAGCAATATGTGGTGGCGACCGGGTTTCGCGGCCCGGCATAATCCCGCTGTCGCTGCCGGCCGCTGGAACATGGCAGCCATATTGTCACCGAAGTTTGCTTGCGTCGGTGGCGGCTCCGGACTAATTGGGGCCGCCAAGGTAGCGGAAAGGTCCGGCCATGGCACCCCAGGATACATCTCCCCTCTCAACCAGCATCGCGCTGCCCAATGGCCAGCAGCCACGGGCGGATGTGATGTCACGCATTTCCGAGGCACTGGCGTTCGACGACGTGCTGGTGGTGCCCGCCTATTCGCAGGTGCTGCCGAGCATGGTGGAGACCCGCACCCGGCTGACCCGCACCATCAGCCTGAACATCCCGCTGATTTCCTCGGCGATGGACACGGTGACCGAGAGTGCGATGGCGATCACCATGGCGCAGCATGGCGGCATCGGGGTGATCCACAAGAACCTGGATATCGACGAGCAGGCCGCCCAGGTGCGCCGGGTCAAAAAATACGAATCGGGCATGGTGGTCAATCCGCTGACCATCCACCCCGACCAGACGCTGGCCGATGCGCAGGCGCTGATGAGCACCTTCCATATCAGCGGCATCCCGGTGGTGGAGCGCGATACCGGCCGGCTGGTCGGCATTCTGACCAACCGCGACGTGCGCTTCGCCACCGACCCGTCGGTGAAGGTGTATGAGCTGATGACGCGGGAGAACCTGATCACCGTCACCAACGGCTCGACGCCGGAGGAGGCCCGCCGGCTGCTGCACCGCCACCGCATCGAGAAGCTGCTGGTGGTGGACGACGCCTATCGCTGCGTCGGGCTGATCACCG
>JBEPTZ010000107.1:0-15167 GCA_041691815.1 Rhodospirillales bacterium
CAGGCGCATGTAGTCGTGGATCTCGGTCACCGTGCCGACCGTGGAGCGCGGGTTGCGGCTGGTGGTCTTCTGCTCGATCGAGATTGCCGGCGACAGCCCCTCGATGCTGTCGACATCCGGCTTGCCCATCAACTCCAGGAACTGCCGCGCATAGGCCGACAGGCTCTCCACGTAGCGGCGCTGGCCCTCGGCGTAGATGGTGTCGAACGCCAGCGACGACTTGCCCGAGCCGGACAGCCCGGTGATCACCGTGAGGCTGTCGCGCGGGATGTCGACGTCGACGTTCTTCAGGTTGTGCTCGCGGGCGCCGCGAACACGGATGGAGCCGGCCATGCAGGACCTCGAAGGGTGGGACTCGGGTTGTGTTCTCTAGTTGTTCCGCTTATATGACGCTGCGGGCGGCAATGTAAAACCCCGCCGGGGCACCATCGCCACGCCATTGCCGCAATGCAGCCAGCATGGACGTTCAGAAAGATGACACCGGCGGCCCGAACCTCTATGACCCGGCGCAAATTTTCCCCTCTTCCCCATTCGCTGGCTCTCCGCATCCGACTGGTTCCGATGAAGCAACTCCTCGCCGCCCTGCTGCTGCTGCCGCTCCCCTTGCTGCTGGTGAGCGGCTGCTCAGACCATTATTCCCCCGACACCTACAACGCCGGCGCGGTGCAGCAGGCGGCGAAGGTGCAGCGCGGGGTGATCGTCGGTATCCGGGCGGTGGGGGTCAACGCCAACGCCAGCACGGGGACTGTCACCGGTGCCGCGGCGGGTGGCATCGCCGGCTCGCAGGTGGGGGCAGGGGGGGCGGCCAGCGCCTTCGGGGCGTTGGGCGGCACGGTGATCGGCGGCCTGATCGGCTCGACGGTTGAACACAGCGCGTCGGATGCCCCGGCCACCGAATACGTGGTGCGCACCGAGAAAGACGACCTGGTGTCGGTCACCCAGCAGGACAAGGTGCCGCTGGCGATCAACCAGAAGGTGCTGGTGATCGACGGCAAGCAGGCCCGCATCGTGGCGGACTACACCGCGCAGGAGCAGCCGGTGGCGCCGCCCAGCGGTCCGGCGCCAGCCACGGCGGCGCCGCCGGCGGTCACCTCGCAGGAGTTGCTGCGCGGCATGCCGGCAGCAACCCCCGGTGCTGCGACCCCGATCGCCCCGGCGCCGCCGGTGCCGATCCCCGACGCGGCTAAATCTGGCCCCTGACCACCGGCTCGTGGTAGGGATCGAAAAATTGCGCAACACAGTGGTGAGCGGTCATGGCAGGTTCGGTTAACAAGGTGATTCTGGTCGGCAATCTGGGCAAGGACCCGGAAATCCGCACGCTGCAGGACGGCACCAAGGTCGTCAATTTCACCATGGCCACCAGCGAGACCTGGAACGATCGCGCCTCTGGTGAACGCAAGGAGCGCACCGAGTGGCACCGTGTCGTGGTGTTCAACGACCGCATCGCCGACGTGGTGGAAAAATACGTCAAGAAGGGCGCCAAGGTTTACGTCGAAGGCAGCCTGCAGACCCGCAAATGGACCGACCAGTCCGGCCAGGAGAAATACACCACCGAGGTGGTGATCGGCCGCTTCAAGGGCGAGCTTACCATGCTGGACACCCGTTCCGGCGGTGACGCCGAGGGCGGCTACCAGCCCCGCGAGCGCGCGCCGGCCCGCAGCGGCGGCAGGGGCGACAGCGGCGACCGTCCGGTGCGCGGCGGCACCGGCCCCAGCGGCCCGTCCTGGGACGCGCCCAAGGGCGGCGGCGACCTGGACGACGAAATCCCGTTCTGAGGCGCATCTGCCAGGAGCCTGGCATGGTTGTCGCGGCCGCCGCTGTTCTGGTGAAATGCTACGCGGGCAGCCGCCTCTACGACACCAGCGCCGGCCGCTATGTCTCGCTGGAAGAGCTACGCCAGTGGCTTGCCCGCCGGGTGTCGTTCCGAGTGGTCGATGCGACCACCGGCGCCGATCTTACCCAGGTGCTGCTCGCCTGACCGCTGTGGCGGCTTTGGCTCAGGCCGGTCGGCCGCGAATTGTCTCCGCCAGGCGGCGCACTGGCGCGGTGACCCGCCAGCTATGCGAATGCCGGATCGCGTCCAGTTCCATGGCGATCGCCGCGACGTCCTGCCGCCGTTTCTGGCGGGTCGCTTCCACTTCAGCTATCAGCGCGTCGATCTCGCGTTGCTTGCCCCGGCGGGTCGTCGCCAGTTCCGCCGCCAGCGCGTCGACCTCACGTTGTTTTTGCTGCTCGAGCTCGAGCAATCGGGAGGCAATCGCCGCATTGTCGCGCAGTGTTTTCTGCTCCATCGCGCGGAATTCGCCCTGCAGGGCGTCGATCAGTGGGCCATGCTCGGCGCGATAGCTGCCATAGGCGTCGATCGCCGCGGCCAGGGCCTGTCGGCCGAGCGCCCGGCCCCGATTGGTGCCGGCAGAGGTTTCCGGGGCCGGCAAGCTGGCCATCGAGGCGGTGAGTTCGGCGGTGGTGCCGGCATCGACCAGCGAGAACGCCATGCTGGCGCGCACGGTCGCAAGATCGACGGCGAACCCGGTCAGTCGCAGCAGATCGGCTTCCGCCTGGGCGCGGCAGGCAGGATCGGCGGCGATACGGTCGATATCCAGCACCAGATCGGCCGCATCGGCGGCACGGGCGTAGAGATGCGCGTGCAGCAGCAGCATCGCTTGCCAGATCGCCGGCCGCCGCACATCCAACCCGCCAGCCAGCAGCGGCGCCAGGGCGCCGAGTGCCGGGTCATGCGCGGCGCCGCCGATCGCCGCAGCGATGGTGTCGAGGAAATACCGGTTCTTCAGCACCGCCTGCTCGGTGTACGAGGCCCACTGCCGGAAGATATTGCGGTACAGCACGATGTGTACCCCGCCGAACCGCGCCCGCAGCGCCGGTGCCCGCGCCAGGCTGCGGGTGGCGGTCAGCACCGGCACGCGGCCGGCAGCGCGGGCATGCTCCAGCAGCAGCGCCACGTAGGCGGCCTCCCTGGTGGTCAACCGGCCGTCCTGGGAGGGCACGAAGCTGTCGAATGCCATAGACGGCCGATACCGGCGCACCCCACCCCGTGGCCGTAGCAGTGGGATGTATTCCGCAGTGTAGTTGCCAACCGGCGGGTGCTTCGAAGCCCACGATGCATGCGTGTAGCTCAGCGCGCGCTCTGGCGTGAGGGTGGCCAGGGCGTCGTTGAATATCTCGTTATATGCCAACGCCGCCGGATTGTTCCGGAACATTGACCAAAGCCAGGTACTACCGGTTCGAAAGCTGGAATGCACGAACACCGCCCCGCCATGGCGGGGGGAGGCTTCTGCGGCAGGCAACATTCCCGGGTGACCTCCATGTCGGTCTGGCATAGCGCGAGACCGGCCAGGGAACCGATTGCGGATCCGACATCCGAATCCTGACGGCACATGGTCGGCCGCGACCGCGTCGGGGTCCAATGACCGTTGTGTAATTCTGCCCGGAGACCGCCGTGCGAAGCTACCACTTGCCAGCCCGCGTCATCTGCGCTTCAACCCGCGCCCTTTTGTGGGTTGGGGCAGGTCATGGCGGCGAAGACGATCGGAAGCACGATCGGCATCGATTTCGGCACCACCAACAGCGTGCTGGCGGTGCTCGATGCCGACGGTCGCTCCCGCAGCCTGAATTTCGGCGCCCATGAGGTATTCCGCTCGGTGCTCTGCTTCTGGGCCGAGCAGCAGGGGGTCGGCACCACGCTGCGTCACGCGGCCGGTCCGGAGGCCATCGCCGCCTATCTCGACGATCCGCTGGACAGCCGGCTGATCATGTCGATGAAGACCTACCTGGCGCAGCGCAGCTTCAGCGAAACCCGGGTGTTCGGCCGGCGCTACACGCTGGAGATGCTGATCGCCGCCTTCTTGCGCGCGCTGCTCGCCGCCTCCGGGCTCAACCCGGCCGAGGCCCGCATCGTCGCCGGTCGCCCGGTGCGCTTCGCCGGCGAATTCCCCGACCATGAACTCGGTGAGGCAAGACTCCGCGCCGCCTTCGCCGAGGCCGGCCTGCCGGAACTGGAGATGGCGCTGGAGCCGGAAGGTGCCGGCTACCGCTTCGCCCGCACGCTGAACGAACCGGCCACCGTGCTGATCGGCGATTTCGGCGGCGGCACCAGCGATTTTTCGCTGTTGCGCTTCACGCCCGGAGCGGGTGGCGGCGTGGTCGCCCTCGGCCATGCCGGAATCGGCATTGCCGGCGACGTGTTCGACTACCGCATCATCGACCGGGTGATCTCGCCGCTGCTCGGCAAGGGCGACAGCTACCGGGTGATGGGCACCGACCTGCCGGTGCCGCCGGAATATTTCTCCGCCTTCGCCCGCTGGCACCGGCTGTCGCTGATGCGCACGCCGCGCACGCTGCGCGCCATCGAGGAGGTGGCCCGCGCCAGCGCCCACCCCGAACGGCTGCGCGGGCTGATCGCGCTGATCGACCAGGAACTCGGCTACCAGCTTTACCAGACCGTCTCCGCGGTGAAGGCGGCGCTGTCGCACCAGGATGCGGCGCAGTTGACGTTCAACCACGCCGGGCTGGCGATCGACGCCACCATCACCCGCGCCGCGTTCGAATCCTGGATCAGCGACGATCTCGCGCAGCTGGACGCCACCATCGACCAGGTGCTGCAGCAGGCGGCGCTGCCGGCCGGGGCGGTCGATCACGTGTTCCTCACCGGCGGCACCTCGTTCGTGCCGGCGGTGCGGGCGCTATTCGACCGCCGATTCGGGCCGGCGCGGGTGCAGTCCGGCGGCGAATTCGTCTCGGTCGCCGAGGGCCTGGCGCTGATCGGCCGCGACCGCGCGCCGCGTGCGGCATGAGCCGGTGACCACGCCACCGCCCACCCGCCAGTCTCGCGGCCGGCACGCCCACGCCGATGGCCTGGCCGCCGAGCAGGCCGCCTGCACCGCGCTGGCCGCCGAGGGCTGGACCGTCCTGGCCCGCCGCGCCCGCACCCCGGCCGGCGAAATAGACATTGTGGTCGAGCGGAGCGGCCTGCTGGCGTTCATCGAAGTCAAGCGCCGTGCCTCGCTGGCCGGTGCCGCCGTGGCGCTGTCGCCGCGCCAACGCGCCCGCCTGCTGGCAGCCGCCGAAATCCTGCTCGCCGCCAATCCCGGCTGGGGCCGCGCCGGCATCCGGTTCGACGTCATGCTGGTGGATGCGTCCGGCCGGCTGCGCCGCATCGCCGATGCGTTTCGCGACGAGGGCTGACCCCGCGCACACCGGAACGTGTCTGCCAACAGCCAATTATGACCGATGCTTCACGTCTGCCGCCATCGTTCCGCCGCAGCAGGCTCCCTAAGTCCAGGGTACAGTGAACCGAAAGAGGATCAACCAGATGCGCCCGCTCGCCCTTTCCACCCTGCTGCTCGCCATCGCCGCGACTCCCGCCATGGCCCAGATGTCACCGCCGCCGCAGGCGCTTGGAACCATGCCGGCCACCGCGCAGCCGATGCCCGCGCCGATGACCCAGGCCGCCCCGGCGCCGATGGGTGCGCCGATCGCCCGCCCCGGCAACGAGATCGGCACCGGCCAGTCGCTGCCGCTGTCCAACAATGCCGGCAATATCGGCCCTGCCGACACCACCACCCCCTATGCGGCGCGCCTGCCCAATCCTGGCGTCGGCGACAACGCCGACCCGCGCGCCTATCTGGAGGCGGCGCGCAATGCGCTGGCCGCCGGGCGCACCGGCGAGGCGCAGGAGGCGATGGAGCGTGCCGAAACCCGGTTGCTGATCCGCTCGGTGCGCCCGTCGCAGGCCAATGTCCCGAGCCAGGAGCCGGCGGTGCAGCAGATTTCCGAGGCGCGCCAGGCGCTCGGCATGGGCGACCGTGCCGGCGCGATGGCCAAGCTCGCGGCCGCGCTGAACAACCCCGAACTGGGGCAACCGTCGAAGTAGCCGCCGCCGGCCTTCGCTCAGCGGGGGCCGTCCGCTACGCCGGCAATGGCAGCGTCACCGTCGCCCGCGCCCCGCCCTCGGGGCGATTGCGCAGCGTCACGTCGCCGCCATGCGCCCGTAGCACGTTGCGGGCGATCGGCAGGCCGAGCCCGGTGCCGCCGGTTTCGCGATTGCGGCTGCCCTCCAGCCGCAGGAATGGCTGGAACACCTGGTCGAGCTGGTCGACCGGGATGCCCGGTCCCTCGTCGTCCACCAGCACGGTGACCACCCGGCCGAGCGGCGGCGTCAGAGTGACATGCGCGCAGCGGCCGTAGTTCAGCGCGTTGTGCACCAGGTTGGTCAGCGCCCGCTTCAGCGCCACCGGCCTGGCGCGCACCGTCAGTTGCTCCGGTCCGGCATAGGTCAGCAGCGCCTCGGCTTCCGGCCGGGCGTCCACCGTCTCGTCGAGCACGGTACGGATCAGCGCTGCGAGGTTGACCGCCACCACCGCCTCGTCGCCGGCCACGTCGCGCCCGAACGCCAGCGTGGCGGAGACCATCGCCGCCAGTTCGTCGAGGTCGACCAGCATTTTGGCCCGCTCCTCGTCGTCCTCCATGAACTCGGCGCGCAGCTTCAGCCGGGTGATCGGCGTGCGCAGGTCGTGGCCGATCGCCGACAGCATGAAGGTGCGGTCATCGACGAAGCGCCGGATGCGTGCCGCCATGGTATTGAACGCCGCCGCGGCGGTGGCGACCTCCAGCGGCCCGGTCTCCGGCAATGGTGGCGCGTTGACGTCGCGGCCGAGCGCGTCGGCGGCTGCCGCCAGGGTCGCCACCGGGCGGATCAGCCGCCGCACCGCCCAGACGGTCAGGCCGGCCGCCGCCACCGTCATCCCCAGGAAGGCAATCAGGAAGGTGGTGGAATCCCACGGGCGCGGCTGCGGCATCGGCGAGGTGATGTTCAACCAGCGCCCGTCTGACAGCTGCAATCCCATCACCAGCCGCCCGGCTTCCGGGCCGCCGAGAAACACCTCGTCGTGGGGTCGCTGCGCCATCGGCATCGGCACCAGCAACATGTCGGCACGCAACTGCCGCTCCAGCGGTGGCGCGGTCGGCTCAATCCGATCCGCCGGCGGACCGGCTGCCAGACGCGCCGAGGAATCGTTGCTGACGTCGAACGCATGCGCCACTTCGGCCCGCTGCTCCAGCGGCGCCATCGCCACGGCGCGATACAGCGTGATGGTGCGCAGCGCGATATCGTGCGTCTGGGCGAGGCGCTGCAGGTCCAGGCGGTCCATCGCATGGATCACCAGCCCGCCGGCCTGCACCACGGTCAGCGCCATCACCAGCAGGATCGCGGTCTGCCCGGCCAGGCTGCGCGGCCACAGCCGGCGGAGCACCCGTCGCCACAACGGCGGCACCGCGTCCACCGGGCGCGCGTCGGACAGGTCGTTGTCGTGCGCGCTGCGTACGGCGCCGGGGGTCACCGCTCGGCGTCCCCCCGGCTGCTCACACCCTGGTCACTTCCGCGGCCAGCACGTAGCCGCCGCCGCGGACGGTCTTGATCAGTTGCGCATGCCGCCCGTCATCCTCCAGCTTGCGCCGCAGGCGGGAGATGGCGACATCGATGGCACGATCGAACGGCCCGGCCTGGCGGCCGCGCAGCAGGTCCAGCAGCATGTCGCGGGTGAGCACCTTGTTGGCGCGATCGACCAGTGCCACCAGCAGATCGTATTCACCGCCGGTGAGCGGCACTTCCGCGCTGTCCGGGTTCAGCAGCCGGCGCCGGGTCGGCTCCAGCGTCCAGCCGGCGAAGTGCAGGCCACGGATCGGCTTGTCCTCCGGCTTTTCGTTGGGTTCGGCCACCCGGCGCAGCACGGCGCGGATGCGCGCCAGCAGTTCGCGCGGGTTGAACGGCTTGGACAGGTAGTCATCGGCGCCCAGTTCCAGGCCGATGATGCGGTCGGTCTCCTCACCGAGTGCGGTCAGCATCACGATCGGCACGCCGGACTGGGTGCGCAGCCAGCGGGCGAAATCCAGCCCGCCCTCGCCGGGCAGCATCAGGTCGAGCACCACCAGTTGGAAATGCCCGTTCGGCCAGATTCGCCGCGCCTCGCGCGCGTCGCGCGCGGTGGTGACGCGAAAATGCTGACGTTCCAGGAACTTGGCCAACAGATCGCGGATCTCGCGATCGTCGTCGATCACCAGGATATGCGGCGGGGGGGGTGAAGGTGTCTGGTCCATGGCTGTTACAATAGCCCGGACGATGCCGATGTGCAGCCTTGTTTTGCACTATGTTTCAATTTGACTGAAACCGTCACCCAAGCGCGGCGCGGAATTCCGCCGTCACCGCGTTGCGCAGCAGGCCGACATCGGTGTTGATACTCAGGCAGCGGTAGCCTTTCGCCAGCGCCGCCCTGGCTTCCGCGCCGTTGCCGGCCAGCCAGCCGAACGGCTTGCCGGCAGCCGCCGCGGCGGCCAGCAGTTCGGCTTCCGCGGCGCGATAGCGCGGATGGTCGATCTCGCCGCGGATGCCCATGCTGTCGGTCATGTCGTAATGCCCGACCCAGCCGAGATCGATGCCCGGCGTCGCCATGATGGTGCGGGCGTTGGCCAGCCCGGTCACCGTCTCGATCAGCGGGATGGTCAGCACCGCGGCATTGGCGGCGGCGGCGGCCTCGGCCAGCGGCGCCGCCCGGTAGCGGTCATGCGCCAGCCCGAAGGCGAGGCCGCGAACCCCCTCCGGCCGGTAGCGGCACCAGGAGACCAGCGCCTGCGCCTGCTCGGCGGTCTCCAGCATCGGCGCCATGATCCCCATCGCCCCGGCATCCAGCACGGTGCAGACCAGATACCGCTCGCAGGCCGGCACCCGCACGAACGGCATGATGCCGGCGGCGTAGGCGTAGGCGATCTGCTGCTTCACGGTATCGATGCCGACGCCGCCATGCTCCATGTCGATCAGCACGAACTCGGCGCCGCCGGCGGCCAGCACGCCGGCCAGGCCGGGGGTGAAGAACTCATGCGCCATGACCCCGAGCGAGGTGCCGCCGGCGAGCAGCTTCTGGCGGACCGGATTGATGACCATCGGAAATTCCCCTGCTGCCGGCCGCCCTGCTGCGGCCCGGCGGCGATGGTGCGGCAGCGCGGGCGCGCAGGCAATCAAGCGGTGTATCCGGCCGGGCTGCTATCCCTTCCGTCGCGGCCCGCGCGGCCGGAATGCCAGCGCCTCCGCCACATCCTGCCGCCGGATGATCGCGGCGCCGCCGAGATCGGCGATGCTGCGCGCCACCCGCAGCGTGCGGGAATAGCCGCGCGGCGACAGCCGCAGCTGCTCGGCGGCGCGTTCCAGCAACGCCCGCGCCTCGTCCTGCATCTCAAGTCTGGTGGCGTCGGCCTCGGCATTGCTGGCGGCCCCCTGCGGGCCGAACCGCACCCGCTGCGCCGCGCGCGCCCGCGCCACCCTGGCTGCCACCACCGCACTGGCCTCGCCGGGCGGGGCGCGCGAGAGCTCGGCGGCGGTGGCCGGCTGCACCTCGACGGTGAGGTCGATGCGGTCGAGCAGCGGGCCGCTGATGCGGTTCCGGTAGCTCTCGCCACAGCGCGGCGCCTGGCCGCATTCGCGCTCCGCATCGCCCAGATAGCCGCAGCGGCAGGGGTTCATCGCGGCGATCAGCTGAAACCGCGACGGGTAGGTGATATGCGCCGCCGCCCGCGCCACGGTGGTGCGCCCGGCCTCCATCGGCTGACGCAGCGCCTCCAGCGCCGGCTTGGGGAATTCCGGCAACTCGTCGAGAAACAGCACGCCGCGATGCGCCAGGGAGACCTCGCCCGGCCGCGCCCGCTGGCCGCCGCCGGTCAACGCCGCCTGCGAGGCGCTGTGATGCGGTTCGCGGAACGGCGGACGCATCACCAGCCGCCCGCCTTCCAGCATGCCGGCGACCGAGTGGATCATGCTGACCTCCAGCGCCGCCTGCGGGTCGAGATCGGGCAGCAGGCCGGGCAGGCGGGCCGCCAGCATCGACTTGCCGGCACCCGGCGGGCCGATCAGCAGCAGGTTGTGGCCGCCGGCCGCGGCGATCTCCAGCGCCCGCCGTGCCGTCTCCATGCCGCGCACATCGGCCAGGTCGGGCGGCGCCGGCCCCTCGGCGACGCCGGCCGGCTGTGGCGGCGTCAGCACCTGGGTGCCGCGGAAATGGTTGATCAGCGACAGCAGGTCGGGCGCCGCCAATACATCCAGCCCACCGGCCCAGGCCGCCTCGCCGCCCTGACCGGCCGGGCAGACCAGCCCCAGCTCGCGCGCCGAGGCGGCGATCGCCGCCGGCAGCACGCCGGAGACTGGATTCAGCGTGCCATCCAGCGACAACTCGCCCAACGCTGCCAGTTCGGCCAGTTCCTCGCGCGGAATCACCTCCATCGCCGCCAGCACCGCCAGCGCGATCGGCAGGTCGAAATGGCTGCCCTCCTTCAGCAGGTCGGCCGGCGCCAGATTGATCAGCACCCGTTTCGGCGGCAAAGACAGCCCCATCGCGGTGAGCGCTGCGCGCACCCGCTCGCGCGCCTCGCCTACCGCCTTGTCCGGCAAGCCAACCACGAGAAATGCCGGGAGGCCGGAAGAGATCTGCACCTGCACCTCCACCGGCACCGCCTCGATCCCGGCGAACGCGAAGGAGTTGATCCGCGCGATCGTCACGTGCGGCTAAGGGTGCGGCGCACCGCGTCCTGCCAGACCGCGTAGCGCCGTGCCCGCTCATCCTCGGCCATTGCCGGCTCGAACCGCCGCTGTAATTGCCACGACCGGCCAAACTCCATCGGCGGCGGGCACACCCCGGCGGCATAACCGGCGAGGTACGCAGCCCCCAGCGCGGTGGTCTCCAGCACCACCGGCCGGTCCACCGGGGCGGCCAGCATGTCGGCGAGGAACTGCATGGTCCAATCGGATGCCACCATGCCGCCATCCACCCGCAGCACCGTCTGGCCCTGCGCCGCCAGATCGGCCTGCATCGCCTCGATCAGGTCGCGGGTCTGGAATGCGACACTCTCCAGCGCCGCGCGCGCCAGTTCCGCCGGCCCGGTGGCGCGGGTCAGCCCGAACACCGCGCCGCGCGCCTCGGCGTCCCAGTGCGGCGCGCCCAGCCCGGTGAACGCCGGCACCATCACCACCTGCTGCGTCGGGTCGGCGCGCGCCGCCAGCGCCCCGGTCTCGGCGGCATCGGAGATAACGCCCAGCCCGTCGCGCAGCCACTGCACCGCCGCACCGGCGACGAAGATCGCCCCCTCCAGCGCGTAGCTGCGCTTGCCGCCGAGTTGCCAGGCCACCGTGGTCAGCATCCGGGTGCGCGACGCCACCGCCACCGCGCCGGTGTTCAGCAGCAGGAAGCAGCCAGTGCCGTAGGTCGATTTCACCATCCCCGGCCGGAAACAGGCCTGCCCGATGCTGGCCGCCTGCTGGTCGCCGGCGATCCCCATCACCGGCACCGCGGCGCCCAGAATCCCGGCCTCGGCCTGCCCGAACAGCCCCGCAGAGTCCTGCACGTCCGGCAGCAGACTGGACGGGATGCGGAACAGGTCCAGCAACTCCGGGTCCCAGGCGCCGCGATGGATGTCGTAGAGCATGGTCCGGCTGGCATTGGTGGCGTCGGTGGCATGCACGCGCCCGCCGGTCAGCCGCCACAGCAGCCACGTATCCACGGTGCCGAATGCCAGCCGCCCGGCCTCGGCATCGGCGCGCGCACCCTCCACGTGGTCGAGCAGCCAGGCCAGCTTGGTGGCGCAGAAATACGGGTCGATCAGCAGCCCGCTGCGCGCACTCACCAGCGCCTCATGCCCGGCTGCCCGCAGCGCCGCGCAGTCCGCCGCCGTCCGCCGGTCCTGCCAGACGATCGCCTTGTGAATCGCCCGCCCGGTATCGCGCCGCCACACCAGCGTGGTCTCGCGCTGGTTGGTGATGCCGATCGCCGCCACATCGCCCGCCGTGCCGCCGGCCGCGGCCAGCGCCTCGCGCAGCACCGCCACGCTGTCGGCGAAGATGTCCTCCGGCTCGTGCTCCACCCAGCCGCTGGCCGGAAAATGCTGCGCCAGATCGCGCCGGGCGACCGCCGCCGGCCGCAATTCCGGCGCCCGAAACGCAATCGCCCGGGTGGAGGTGGTGCCCTGGTCGAGGGCGAGGATCAGACTGGCTGGCATACGGGCGACTCCTTGCCGTAGCATTGCCGTGCCGCACCGTCTTGCCAACCCTCGCCCCACCCGCGAAGCTGAACGAAAGGAGCCGCGCCATGCCCAAGGCCTACTGGATCGCCCGCGTCGATGTGTCCGACGATGCCCGCTACCGCGACTACGTCGCCGCCAACGCCGCTCCGCTGGCCAGGTACGGCGCCCGCTTCATCGTCCGCGGCGGCGCGTTTGACAATCCCGAAGGCACCGCGCGCGCCCGCAACGTGGTGATCGAGTTCCCCAGCCTGCAGGCGGCGCGCGACTGCTACCATTCGCCGGAGTACAAAGCCGCGATGGCCATCCGCAAGGACGTCTCGGTCGGCGATATCGTCATCATCGAGGGCTACGAGGGCCGGCAGCCGGGCGACTGAGCGCCAGAGGCTGGCGATTGCGTCTCATGTGCGCGTGATCAGGCGCAGAGCCTTGCGCAACGGCCGCTGGGCGAACTGCGGCAGATGCCGGGCCACCGGCCGCGCGATCCGTACGATAGCTGGCAGAACACCGGCAGATGGCGCGGGGTCGTCCGCGGGCGGGGAAATGGCAGCCGCTGATGGCTCTTCCAGCTGCCATGCGGGGCGTGCGATCTTCTCGATGACCAATTCTATTTCGTAACAACCTCCGGCGTGACGCTCCGGACCAATGGTATAATCATAGCCCGCGTCGTTGTCGGCCAGATGGCGAAGGCGATATGAGTTCGGAGGCAGTGCCTTCTCGATTTCTCCGACCAGGCTTTCCGGCGTATAGAAGCGTTTATGATCTGCATTCCACCGCGAAGGCAGGCTCATTCGTTTTTCGTACAGAAATTGGTGTGGAACCACAATGACCAGGAAGCCGCCGATTTTCAGTACCCGGTGCCATTCCCGGATCGCCTGCTCGAAATCGGAAATATGCTCAAGACAGTGGCTGTTATAAACCGCATCCTGCGAGCAATCGGGGAACGGCAAAGTACGCCCATCGTACCCTGGATAGTCCAGTTCAACGCCGATCGCCTGCGGTAGTATCGGTTTCACGTTATCCAGGTACCTGCGATAGCCGATATCAAGAATATGTTCACCCGACATGTATCGACTGAAAAATCCATTCTTGAGCTTTGTTTCCAGTGTCTTGCGCGCTTCTTCACCAACATTACGCTCGATGGTGTCTGATTGCGATGTTGCGTTCGTCGGCGCCTCCGGCTGTGTCGTCGCGGCCCTCGGATTCCACCCTTCGGTACCGACCGTGAAATTGCGCTCGCTCTTGCGCGCCGACAACGATACCCAGCCGCCGCCGTCATTGACGACATGGCCGACCGTGAATCCCGACGAAACGACGAAATCCTCCAGCGCCCTGACATTCGGCATGAACCAGTTATAGTCGTCGCCGGATTCGTTGGATTTGGTGAAATACACCATCGGCAGCTTATGGAAGGCCGGCGCCGCCACCCGCATTTCCTGCTTTTCATCGTCCGACAAAGTCTTGTCGTATATCACGTTGTCGATGACCGGAGAATCAACGAACAACATTCCATCCGCGATGTCATATATTTTATCGAGCGCCAGCAGCGGATGCCGGAGATGATAGATGACGCCAAGAAAAAGAATGACATCAAACCGGCCTTGAACCAGCGATGGCAGATCATAGACGCTGCCGCGAATATAATGGCAGTTATCGATCTCCAGCAGCTCCCGAACCTTGTTATAGCCCGTCTTGTCCGGGTCATCCGGCCCGAGCGAGATCACCTCGGCCGCGCCGCGCCGGATGCATTCGAAGCTGAAAAATCCGTTCCACGGCGCAATATCCAACACCCGAAGCCCGTCGAGGCGCGCCGGAATTTTCAGCTTTCCCATATGCTCGACGACGTTTTTCGGCCCGACCGTCTGGTGGCCGGGAAACAACTGCCACTGCTGGAAGGTGTAGATCCCATCGAAAAAGCTGGAAATATCAAAATTGGCCGGCGGCGTCGCTCGCATTTCGATCACCTTCTGAAGCAGCATTTTACTGTCGTCTGGCTGGTTCATTCAGCCCAGGCGCGGAATTATTCTTGATGTGCGCACCGGTCAATAGCCGTTTCACCGTTGCATCGCCCCGGCAAACTAGCCGGCTCGGGGGCAGAAAACCAGCACGTCTCCCGGCTGCGCGCATGCGTTATTTGGTCCCGTACAGCCGGTCCCCGGCATCCCCCAGCCCCGGCCGGATATAGCCGTGCCCGTCCAGTTCGCGATCGACGCAGGCGGTGAACACCACCACATCGGGATGCGCCGCCCGCAGTCTCGCCACCCCCTCCGGCGCCGCCAGCAGGCAGACGAAGCGGATCTGCACCGCCCCGGCCTGTTTCAGCCGTGCGATCGCCGCCGCCGCCGAGTTGCCGGTGGCCAGCATCGGGTCCACCACCACCACCAGCCGCTCCGCCAGCGCCTCCGGCAGCTTCAGGTAATACTCCACCGGCTGCAGCGTCGCCGGGTCGCGATACAGCCCGACATGCCCGACCCGCGCCGCCGGCACCAGGTCCAGCATGCCGTCCAGGATGCCGTTGCCGGCCCGCAGGATCGATACCAGACACAGCTTCTTGCCACTGATCCGCGGCGCCTGCATCGCCTCCAGCGGCGTCTCGATCGCCACATGCTCCAGCGGCAGGTCGCGCGTCACCTCATAGGCCAGCAGCAGGCTGAGTTCACGGGCGATCCGCCGAAACCCGCTGGTCGAGGTCGTGCGGTCGCGCAGCAGGCTCAGCTTGTGCTGCACCAGCGGGTGGCCGACCACCACCAGGTTCGCCTGCATCTGCCCCTCCGTACCATGCATGGACGCATCCGCCCCAATCGGGGATACTGCATCCCAGCCGCCACGCGCCAGTCTTCGGAACACACGCCATGCCGCCCCAGCCCCTGGCACCCCGTCACACCCTGGCACGCCGTCAGACCCTGGCCGGCCTCGCCCTGGCCAGCCTGGTCCGTCCGGCGCGCGCCGATACCGCCCCCGCGCCCGCCCGGCCGGTCACCATCGCGCTGGTGCCGATCTTCGGCACCGACCCGTTCTACATGACGATGAACCGTGGCGCCGCCGCCGCCGCCCGCGCCGCCGGCGCCACCTTGATGTATCAGGGCCCCGCCCAC
>JBEPTZ010000108.1:0-14968 GCA_041691815.1 Rhodospirillales bacterium
GCCGAGCACGCTGCGCGCCGCCATCGCCGGACGGAAGCCCTCCGGCACGGTGCCGAGATCCTCGCCGATCACCAGCGCGCCGGCGGCATCGGCCTCGATGGCGATTAACCGCAGCAGATCGTCCTGCGGCATCGCGAGATAGGCGCCCTGGGTGGGCGAGGCGCCTTCCGGCACCAGCCAGAGTCGGCGCAGGCCGAGCACGTGGTCGATCCGCACGCCGCCGGCATGGCGCAATGCGGCGCGCAGCGTGGCCAGGAACGGCGCGTAGCCAGTGCGGCGCAAGGCGGTGGGGGCAAAGGTGGTGAGGCCCCAGCCCTGGCCGTCGTGGTTGAGGTTGTCGGGCGGGGCGCCAACCGAGAGGCCGGTGAGCAGGTCGTCCGGGCTGCCCCAGGCCTGGCTGCCGGCCGGGTCCATGCCGACCGCCAGATCGGCGATGAGGCCGATCCCCATGCCGGCATCGCGGGAGGCAGACTGGGCGGCATCCAGGCTGCGCGCGGCGAGGCATTGGCAGAACAGATGGAACTCGACCTCGGCGGCATGGTCGGCGGCAAAAGTGGCGACCGCCGGGCCGTGCGGGTCGCGCAATTCAGCCGGCCAGTGCCGCCAGTCCCAACGGTTCTGGGCGCGCTGTTGCGCATGCAGTGCTTCGAACACCGCATGCTGGTGCAGCGAGCCGGGCGCGGTGGCGGCCCAGGCGCGGAAGGCGGCGGCGGCCTGCGGATGGGTCGGCAGGGTAGTATGCAGCGCCCGCAGCATGGCAAAGCGCCCGGTGCCGGCCAGTTGCCAGTCGATCAGGTCCAGCGCCTCCCAGCCATGCCGCTGACCTGTCGGGTCGGCCTGCTGCCAGGCTTCGGCGCAGGTGGCGGGCGAAAACAGGCAAGCGGGATCGGCCAGCAGCGGATTCAGCGCCAGCCGGCTGGACGGGGCGTAGGGGCCGGCGCGGCCCGGTTCCGCGGCGAACAGCGCGTGGGTGGGGCTGATCGCCAGCGCGTCCGCCCCGTGGCTGGCCAGGGCGATGGCGGCCTCGCGCAGGGCGGCGAACCCGCCGATGCCGGCATCGCCATCGCGGCGCAGCGCGTAGACCTGGGCGGCGATGCCGTAAGCCCGCGGCTTGCCGGTGAGGGTGGCGACATCGGGGCAGGCGCGAGGCGCGATCGCCAGGGTGATCTCGGCATCGCCCAGCAACAGCCTATGGTAGCCGGGCCGGTCGGGCACCGACATGAACCTGCCGGCTTCGCGGTCCTGCAACTCCGGCCGGAAGCTGCCGTCCGGCATCGCCAATTCAGCAGTCAAGGTGCCGGACGGCAGCTTCAACAGGCCACCCGCATCGGCAGTGCAGAACGCCGGCGGCGCGGTGTGGTGGCGCAGCGTCTGAGCGGCGGCGGCGCGGTCGGCATGGCTGTCGCAGGCGATGCCAAGGCCGCGCAACACGGCCCGCAGGCTCTCGGGTGCAACCTGTTGTCGCTGCCCGAAAGCGTCGGTCCAGCTTGGCGAAATACCGGCCAGGGCCGCGAGTTCGCTGAATTCTTTGTGGCCCCGTTCGCTCTGGCCCTGTTCGCTCATGCAGTGGATCATTCATGCTGTACCTATCAAGGCCAACGTGGTGCGGGCGGGTAAGGTTCCCTCCGACGCCGCGCCGAAGTTCGGCGTGGCGGCGATCTGGACGGCGCCGAGTGGCTTCTGCCAGGGCAGCGGCGTCGGCCCGAGATTGCAGGCCAGATGCAGCGTGCTGCCGTCGCCCAGCCGCCAGGAGGCGGCCACCGCGGCGGGGCCAAGGGCGGCAGCAGCGATGTCGCGGGTGCCGGGCAGATGTGCTGTGACATGGGTGGCGCGGGCGGCCAGCAGGGTGCGCAGGAAGCCCGGCCAGTCGAACCCATCGGCGGCTGGGGCGGGGATGGAGGCAGTGAAACTCGATTCGGCGTTGGGGTCGGGGATGGCGGCGCGGCTCTCGGCATCGGCAAAAGCGGCGAAGCGGCGGAATTCGGCGCGACGGCCACGGCGCACCGCCTCGGCGAGGTCCGGGTTGTGGTCGGTAAAGAACAGGAACGGCGAACGGCTGCCGATCTCCTCGCCCATGAACAGCATGGGGATTTGCGGGCAGAGCAGCACCAGGGCCATCGCGGCACGCACGGCCTCGGGGTCGGCCAGCGCCAGCAGGCGCTCACCGAGCGCACGGTTGCCGATATGGTCGTGATTCTGGCTGAAACTGACGAAGGATTTGGGCGATAGCTGGCCACTGGGAGTGCCGCGCGCGTGGCCGAGATTGACCGAGAGTTCGCCCTGATAAGCGAAGCCTTCGCGCAGACAGCGGGCGAGGCGCTCGGCGGGGGCTTCGGCATAGTCGGCGTAATAGGATTCGGTTTCGCCGGTGAGAATCACGTGCAGGCAGTGGTGCAGATCATCGTTCCATTGCGCGGTGAACGGGTGGCCGTCGAGTAATTCGGCGTCGTTGCGCTCATTTTCCAAGATCAGCGGCACTCGGCGGCCCTGGGTGCCGGCGCGGATGGCGCGCCCGAGTGCCGGCAGTGCCGGGCGCGGCAGGATGGCCTGCACGGCATCCAGCCGTAGCCCGTCGAAACGATATTCGTTCAGCCAGTACAGCGCGTTGTCGGTGAAAAATTCGGCGACTTCGGGACGGGCGAAATCGATCGCGTCACCCCACGCGGTTGTGCGGTCGTGGGTGAAGAACTGCGGCGCGATGGCATGCAGGTAATTCCCGTCCGGGCCGAAATGATTGTAGACTACATCGAGCAACATCGCGAGGCCGAGGCGGTGAGCCTCGTCGATCAACGCCTTCAGCGCGGCGGGCGAACCGTAGGCTTCGGCGGGGGCGAATTGCAATACACCGTCGTAGCCCCAGTTGCGGGCGCCGGGAAAAGCGGCGATCGGCATCAGTTCAATCGCCGTGATGCCCAGCGCGGCAAGGCCTGGCAGGCGGGCGCGCAGGCCGTCGAAGCCGCCGAGCAGGCCGACATGGGCCTCCCAGATTACCGCCTCGTGCCAGGGCCGGGTGGGAGATGGGTGTTTCCAGCGATAGCTTTGCGCATCGACCACCAAGCTCCAGCCGTGCACCCCCCCGCCTTCGGCAGGCACGGCCTGGGCGCGTGAGGCCGGGTCGGGGATCGCCAGGCCATCGGGCAGCACGAAGCGGTAGCGGGCGCCGGGTTGGCAGGGGCGCTCGGCCTGCCACCAGCCGCCGGGCTGTCGGTCCATCGGGTGGTCGGGCTGGCCGTCGATCCGCAGCGCGACGCTGGCCGGGGCCGGTGCCCAGAGACGAAAGCGGGTGCTGGCGGCGTGGTACTCGGCGCCGAAGCGCATAGGGTGGCTATGGAGCAAGCTCGGCATCTTCCTTGGTGGGGTAGGCATCGCCGGTGGTGGCGCCTGCGGCGGACAGCACGACCAGGGAATGGGCGCCGACGGTAAGGCTATCCTCCGTCAGTTGCCGTGCCGGGGCGTCCGGGTCGGCACTGTCGAGCAGCATCGTGCGGCTGGCGCCGTGCGGCGGCAGATGGAACAGCGCCGGCTCATGGCTGGCGTTCAGCAGCACGGTGAGGATGGCGACCACGCCCTGTGCGGTGGTCGCGACGCGGCGCAGCGCCAGGCAGCGCACGGTGCCATCATGCCAATCCTGCTCAGGGATGTTGCTGCCATCGGTGCCGAACCAGGTGATATCAGGCAGGTCGGCGGCCGGGCGTTCGTGGCCGTGCAGCCAGTCGTGCGCCCGCAGCACCGGGTGGTCGCGGCGGATTTCGGTCAGCCTGGCGGTGAAGCGGATCATCGCGGCACCGGCATCGCTGGTGGCCTGCGACCAGTCGATCCAGGAAATTTCGTTGTCCTGGCAATAGGCGTTGTTGTTGCCCTGCTGGGTGCGGCCGAATTCGTCGCCGGCCAGCAGCATTGGCGTGCCCTGGGCGAGGAATACGCTGGCCAGCATGGCGCGGGCGATACGGGCGCGTTGGGCGAGGATCGCCTCGTCGTCGGTGGGGCCCTCAGCGCCCCAGTTGGACGAGATGTTGTCGCCGTGGCCGTCGCGGTTGTCTTCCTGGTTGGCGGCGTTGTGCCGCAACTCGTAGGCGGTGGTGTCGGCCAGCGTGAAACCGTCATGCGAGGCAACGTAGTTGACCGAGGACCAGGGCCGGCGGGCCGGGGCATGGAAGATGTCGCGAGAGCCGGCGAGGCGGGCAGCGATTTCGGCACGACGGCCGGCATCGCCGCGCCAGAAGCCGCGCACAGTGTCGCGGAAGCGGTCGTTCCATTCGGTGAAGCCGGGCGGGAACTGGCCGAGTTGGTAGCCGCCAGGGCCGATATCCCAGGGTTCGGCGATGAGTTTGACGCCGGCGAGCAGCGGGTCTTGCCGGATCGCGTCGAAAAAGCCGGAACCGGGATCGAAGCCGCTGGGCTCGCGGCCGAGGGTGCTGGCGAGGTCGAAGCGGAAGCCGTCGACGTGATAGGCCTCGACCCAGTAGCGCAGCGAATCCATCACCATCTGCAGCACGCGCGGATGCGCGAGGTTCAGCGTGTTGCCGGTGCCGGTGTCGTTGATGCAGTGGCGCGGATTCTCGTGCTGCAGGCGGTAATAGGAGGCGTTGTCGAGCCCGCGCAGGTTGAGGGTGGGGCCGAGTTCGCTGCCTTCGGCGGTGTGGTTATAAACCACGTCCAGCAGCACCTCGATGCCGGCGGCGTGCAGGCGGCGGATGGCGATCTTGAGTTCGTTGCGGCCACCCTCGCCGAAATAACGCGGCTCGGGTGCGAAGAAGCCAAGCGTGTTGTAGCCCCAGTAATTGGCGAGGCCGGCCTGCACCAGCCGACGATCCTGCACGAAGGCGTGGATCGGCAGCAGCTCGATCGCGGTGATGCCGAGGTGGTGGTAATGCTCGATCATCACCGGCTCGGCCAGCGCCGCGAAACGGCCGCGCTGGTGCGGCGCGATCTCCTCGCGGCGCATGGTCAGGCCGCGGGGATGCGCCTCGTAGATCACCGTGTCGGACCACGAGATGGCGGGAGGGTGGTCGTCGCCCCAGTTGAAGCTTTCGTCGACCAGCACGGCCTTCGGCATCACCGGGGCGCTGTCGCGGGTGTCGTAGGTGAGGTCGGCGCGGCGGGCGGCGACGCGGTAGCCGAACAGTGCGTCCGACCAGCGAAGGCGGTCGGAGATCTGGCGGGCATAGGGATCGAGCAGCAGCTTGTGCGGGTTGAAGCGGTGACCCTGGGCGGGCTGATACGGGCCATGGGCGCGGAAGCCGTAATGCAGGCCGAGCGGGGCGTCGGGCAAATAGCCGTGCCAGACTTCGTCGGTCCATTCCGGCAGCGGCAGGCGCGCGATCTCGCGACGACCGGACGGGTCGAACAAACAAAGGTCGATGCGCTCGGCATGGGCGGAAAACACCGCGAAGTTGGCGCCGAGACCGTCCCAATGGGCGCCGAGTGGAAAGGCGTGGCCGGGTTCAAGCCGGTCTGGCAGGTTCATGTGGGCGGCCCGTCGTGCAGGAGAAAGAGGGTGGCCAGCGCCGGCAGGGTCAGTTCAACCGACTGGGCGTGGCCGTGGGCGGGGATCGGCTGGCTATGGACGCCGCCCTGGTTGCCAGTGCCGGCGCCGGCATATGCGGTCGCATCGGTGTTCAGCACTTCGCGCCAGAAGCCGGGTTGCGGCACGCCGATGCGATAGGCGCTGCGCGGCACCGGGGTGAGGTTGACGGCAGCGAGCAGCGGTGGCGCGTTCGGCGCGAGGCGCAGAAAGGCGAAGATGCTGTTGGCCCGGTCGTCGCCGATCAGCCAGGCGAAGCCGTCCGGCGTGGTGTCGCGCGCGTGTAGCGCGGGGTGCTCGGCGTAGGCGTGGTTGAGGTCGGCCACCAGATGCTGGGTGCCGCGATGGGCGGGGTCGTGCAGCAAATCCCAGTCGATCTCGCCGTCATGGTTCCACTCGCGCTGCTGGGCGATCTCGCCGCCCATGAACAGCAGTTTCTTGCCGGGATGCGCCCACATGAAGGCCAGATAGGCGCGCAGATTGGCGTGGCGTTGCCAGATATCGCCGGGCATTTTGCCGAGCAGAGAGCCTTTGCCGTGCACCACCTCGTCATGCGAGAGCGGCAGCGCGAAATGCTCGGAGAAGGCGTAGGCCAGCGAGAAAGTCATCTCGTCGTGGTGGTGCTGCCGATACAGCGGGTCGCGCTGGATGTAGTGCAGGCTGTCATGCATCCAGCCCATGTTCCATTTGAAGGTGAAGCCGAGGCCGCCCTGGTCGATCGGCGCGGTCACGCCGGGCCAGGCGGTCGATTCCTCGGCGATCACCATGGCACCGGGGCAACGCTCTGCCACCACGGCGTTCAAATGGCGCAGGAAATCCACCGATTCCAGATTCTCCCGGCCGCCGAAGCGGTTCGGCACCCAGGCATCGGCGGCGCGGCTGTAGTCGCGGTAGAGCATCGAGGCGACGGCATCGACGCGCAGGCCATCGACGTGGAAATGTTCCAGCCAGTGCAGCGCCGAGGCGAGCAGGAAGCCCGACACCTCGCGGCGGCCGAGATTGTAGATCAGCGTGTTCCAGTCCTGATGGAAGCCCTCGCGCGGGTCGGCGTGCTCATACAGCGCGGTGCCGTCGAACTGCGCCATGCCGTGTGGGTCGGTTGGGAAATGCGCGGGCACCCAGTCGATGATGACGCCGAGATTGGCGCGATGGCAGGCATCGACGAAGACCGCGAAATCCTCCGGTGGGCCGAACCGGCTGGAAGGGGCGAACAGGCCCAGCGGCTGATAGCCCCAGGAGCCGGTGAACGGGTGCTCGGCAACCGGCAGCAATTCGATATGGGTGAAGCCCATGGCGCTGGCGTAGGGCACCAGGCGGGCCGCCAGCCCCGCCCAATCCAGCGTGGCGGTGGGGTCGGCGGCGGGGCGGACCCAGGAGCCGGCATGGACCTCGTAGATGCTGATCGGCGCTTCGGCCGACTGGCGGGCGGCGCGGCCGGCCATCCAGCTTTGGTCGCGCCAGCGATGCGGGCGGGCGCCGGGCACGATGGAGGCGCGGCCGGGGGCCAGTTCGGCGGCGCGAGCCACCGGGTCGGCCTTCAGCGGGAGGCGGGTGCCGTCCCGGCCGATCAATTCGTACTGGTAGAGGGCGCCCTCGGTGAGGCGAGGGAGGAAGATCTCCCAGATGCCGCTGCTGCCGCGCCGGCGCATCGGGTGGCGGCGGCCGTCCCACAGGTTGAACGGGCCGACCACCGAGACCCGCCGCGCGTTTGGCGCCCAGACGGCGAAGCGCACGCCTTCGATGCCGTCCATGGTGGTCAGGCTGGCGCCGAGCGCGTCGGCGAGGTGGAAATGCCGGCCTTCGCCGATCAGATGCAGGTCGAGTTCGCCCAGCACCAGGCCGAAGGCGTAGGGGTCCTCGGTCTCCTGCACCGCGTCGGGCCAGGTGATGCGCAGGCGGTAGGGGCCGGTGAACGGCAGCCCGCCGGCGAACAGGCCGGGCGGGTCTTCGACCGGCAGCGCGACGCCCTGGCCGCCGGCAGCCGGGAGGGCCGCCACCGCCAGCGCGCCGGGCAGAAAGGCGCGCACGAATCGGCCCTCTGGTCCGTCCTGCGGGCCGAGCACCGCGAACGGGTCGTCCAACATGCCGTCATGCAGCGCCCATGCCTGTTGCGGCGCCAGACGCGGCGCTGCGGCGGCGTTCGACAGGGCGGGGCGGGCGATCGGGGTCGCGGTCAGCGTGGGTGGCGAGCCGCTCATTCGGATGCCTCCCCGTCCAGCAGTTTTTCGACCAGCGTCAGCAGGCCGCCGAGCGGAACGGCCAACCAGTCCGGCCGATTGCCAAGCTCGTAGCCGATTTCATAGGAAGCCTTTTCGATCAGGAAAAGTTCCAACAATGCCGCATCGCGAGTCGCATCGGCGGCATCGGGCGCGGCGGCGCGGTAGGTCTCCAGCAGCGCATCCGGGATGCGGGCCGCGAAGTTTTGCGCCATGACTTCGAATGCATCGCGCGAGGCGACCCCGGCGCGCAGCCGGGCGGCCAGTGCGTAATCCAGCGAGCGCAGGATGCCGGCGACGTCGCGCCACGGGCTGTCTTTGGCGCGGCGTTCAGCGAGCGGTTGGGCGGGCTCGCCCTCGAAGTCGATGATCACCGCGTCGCCACTGGCCACCAGCACCTGGCCAAGATGGAAATCGCCATGGATGCGATGCAACGTGCCACCTTGGCCGGCGGCGATGAGTTGTGACAGGGCCTTGAGCAACCCGGTGCGGCGCGGCAGCAGGCGGTCGGCCAGCGCGCGCTCGGCTTCGCCCAGGCGGTCCCGGCGTTCGGCCAGCCGGTCCAGGGCGTCGGTCATACGGTCAAGGATGCGAGTGCGCCAGTGGCGAAGCTGCGCCTCGTCGGCAGCCGCCGGGGCGAAGGACGGGTTGTCGCTGGGTTGGGCCAGGATGGCGTGCATCTCGCCCAGCCGCTGGCCGAGATTGCGCGCGAACGCCTCGTATTGCGCCAGCACGTCCTCGGCGGTGGCCTCCTGGCGTTGCATGTCGTCTACCGCGCGGTCGAGGAAGGCCATGCTCCATTCCCAGGCGTCGCCTTCGCCGGCGATGTAGCCTTGCAGTACGCCGAGCACGGTCGCTTCGCCCTCCTCCGCGCGATGCAGGATGTCGCCGTAGAGCGGGGTGGCGTTGGCGAAGCCGCGCGCGGTGAGTTCTCGGCTCATCTCGGCCTCGGGGTGATCGCCAGGGGCGAGGCGGCGGAACAGTTTCAACACCAGCTTGTGGTCGATGATGACCGACGAGTTGGACTGCTCGGCGGACAGCCAGCGGATTGGCGCGTCGGGGTCGATCTCGACCGCGGCGAGGCCTTCGGTAGGGCGGAAGATGACGTGGCCGTCGCCGGCCGGCACCTCGGCGCCAGCGCGCAGCAAAGCGAGCAGCGCGTGATGGAATTCGCCGATCGCGTAGCCATCGGTCAGCGTGCCGGTGCGGCGGCCGCGACGCACCCGCGCCAGCGCCAGTTGCTGCGGCAGGGCCAGCGTCGGCTGGTCGTCCCAGGCGATGCCGAGCGGCAACAAATAGCGGTCTCCACCACCGGCATGGCTGGCTTCCACCGCCACCAGCGCCAGTTCGCGCCCGCTGCCGAGTTGGGCGGCCATGATGACCCGCACGCTGCTTAACTTCTGGTCCTTGGCGGCGAACCAGCGGCGCTTGGCCAGCCAGGTGGGCACCACATCAGTTTCGAACAGCGTGCGATGCGCCGGGTTGGTGATCTCCTCCGGGCCGCCGCGCAGCACGAAGGTGGTATATTCTGGCATCGGTTCCGGCGCGTCGCTGTGCCAGGCCGGTGCATCGGCGTCGCTGGCCAGGGTGAACCAGTAGAAACCGTACGGCGGCAGGGTGAGCAGATAGGGCAACTGGCCGATCGGCGGGAAGGCCGAGTTGCCAAGCATCTCGATCGGGGTGCGGCCGGCATACTCGGAGACATGCAGTTCCACCGCCTGCGACGAGCGCGACAGGTTGGCGACGCACAGGATGGTCTCGCCGTCATACTCGCGCAGATAGGCGAAACCCTTGCGGTTGGCGGGATAGAGAAAGCGCAGCGTGCCACGGCCGAAGGCGCGATGCTCGGCGCGCACCGCCAGGATGCGCCGGGTCCAGTTCAGCAGCGAATGGGCGTCCCGCGTCTGCGCCTCCACATTCACCGCCTGGAAGCCGTAGACCGGGTCCATCACCGGCGGCAGCACCAGGCCGGCGGGATCGGCGCGGGAGAAGCCGCCATTGCGATCCGGCGACCACTGCATCGGCGTGCGCACGCCGTCGCGGTCGCCGAGAAAGATGTTATCGCCCATACCTATCTCGTCGCCGTAATAGATAACCGGCGTGCCGGGCATCGACAGCAGCAGCGAGTTGATCAACTCGATACGCCGGCGGTCATGCTCCAGCAGCGGCGCCAGGCGGCGGCGGATGCCGAGATTGATCCGCGCGCGCTTGTTGGCGGCGTAGAAATCCCATAAATAATCGCGCTCGCTGTCGGTGACCATCTCCAGGGTCAGTTCGTCGTGGTTGCGCAGGAAGATCGCCCATTGGCAGGTCTCGGGGATCGCCGGGGTCTGGCGCATGATGTCGGTGATCGGGAAGCGGTCTTCCTGGGCGATCGCCATGTACATCCGCGGCATCAGCGGGAAGTGGAACGCCATGTGGCATTCGTCGGCGTTGCCGAAATACTGCTGGGTGTCCTCGGGCCACATATTGGCCTCGGCCAGCAGCATGCGGTCGGGGTAGGTGGCGTCGAGATGGGCGCGGATTTTGCGCAGGATTTCGTGGGTTTCCGGCAGGTTCTCGTTGGAGGTGCCTTCGCGCTCGATCAGATAGGGCACCGCATCCAGCCGCAACCCGTCGATGCCGAGGTCGAGCCAGAACCGCATCACGCCCAGCACCGCCTTCAGCACCGCCGGATTGTCGAAGTTGAGGTCGGGCTGGTGGGCGTAGAAGCGGTGCCAGAAATAGGCGCCGGCCTCGGCATCCCAGGTCCAGTTGGAGCGCTCGGTGTCACAGAAGATGATGCGGGTGCCCTGGTATTTCTGGTCGTCGGCGGACCACACATAGAAGTTGCGGTGCGCTGAGCCGGCCTTGGCCTTGCGGGCGCGCTGGAACCAGGGGTGCTGGTCGGAGGTGTGGTTGATCACCAGTTCGGTGATCACTCGAATGCCGCGCTGACGCGCCGCGCGGACGAACTGGCGGGCATCGGCCAGGGTGCCGTAATCGGGGTGTACGTCCTTATAGCGCGAGATGTCGTAGCCGTCGTCGAGCCGCGGCGACGGGTAGAACGGCAGCAGCCAGATGGTGTTGACGCCGAGGCCGGCGATGTAGTCGAGCTTACCGATCAGGCCGGCGAAATCACCGCAGCCGTCATCGTTGGAATCGAAGAAAGATTTGACGTGGAGCTGGTAGATCACCGCGTCCTTGTACCAGAGCGGATCGCGCGCCTGGGTGGCTTCGGGGGCGAGTTTGCGTTGAACGTTCATCGTGCGGGCTCTCCGCTGGGGGCGATCCGCCAAATGCAGAACGGGGTGTCGGCGGGATTGAGGGTGATCGATTGCTGCTTGCCGGCCCAAGTGAAGTGGTGGCCGCGCATCAGATCTTCCACCTCCACCGTGGCATGGTCGGGCAGGCCGAGTTCCCATAGCGGGATTTCGATATTGGCGCTGTGGGCGCCGTGCGGGTCGAGATTGACAGCGACCAGGATCAGTTCGGCGGCGCCGGGCTGACGCTTGGCGTAGAGCAGAATCATGTCGTTGTCGGCGCTGTGGAAGCTGACGCCGAGATGGGTTTGCAGTGCGCGGTGGCTGCGGCGAATTTCGTTCAGCCGGGTGATTTCGGCGACGATATTGCCGGGGGCGGCGTAATCGCGCACCCGGATCTGATATTTCTCGCTGTCCAGGTATTCCTCGCGGCCGGGCAGTGCGGCGGCCTCGCAGATCTCGAAGCCGGAATACATGCCCCAGAGGCCCGACAGCGTGGCGGCCAGCACGGCGCGGATCAGGAAGCCGGGGCGGCCGGAGTTCTGCAGGAACACCGGGTTGATGTCCGGCGTGTTGACGAAGAAGTTGGGGCGGAACAGGTCGCGCGCCGGGGCTTCGTTAAGTTCCTGCAGATAGGCGGTGAGTTCGGCCTTGTCGTTGCGCCAGGTGAAATAGGTGTAGGACTGCGAGAAGCCGACTTTGCCCAGACGATACATCACCTTCGGGCGGGTGAACGCCTCGGCAAGGAACAGCACGCCGGGATCATCGGCGTGGATGTCGGCGATCAGCCATTCCCAGAACGGGAACGGCTTGGTGTGCGGGTTGTCGACACGGAAGATGCGCACGCCCTGGTCCATCCAGTGCCGCAGCACGTCGCGCAGCGCCAGCCAAAGTGCCGGCACCGAGCCGGGCGCGTAAAAGTCGACGTTGACAATATCCTGGTATTTCTTCGGCGGATTTTCGGCATACTTCATCGAGCCGTCAGGCCGCCACCGGAACCAGTCGGGGTGCTCGCGCAACCAGGGATGGTCTGGCGCGCATTGGATCGCGAAATCCAGCGCAATCTCCAGGCCCTGCGCGGCGGCGGCCTGAATCAGGGCGCGGAAATCCTCCGTCGTGCCGAGTTCGGGATGGATGGCGTCGTGGCCGCCGGTCTCGTTGCCGATCGCGTAGGGACTGCCAGGGTCGGTGGGGCCGGGGGTGAGGCTGTTGTTCGGGCCTTTGCGGTTGCTGTGGCCGATCGGGTGGATTGGCGGAAAATACAGCACGTCGAACCCCATCGCGCGGATGGCCGGCAGGCGCGCGATGACGTCGCGGAAATTGCCGTGACGGGCCGGGTTCTCGGTGGCGGAGCGTGGGAAGAGTTCGTACCAGCTGGCGAAACGCGCGGCCTCGCGATCGGCATCCACCGGCCAGATCGTCTTGCCGCCAGTGGCGAAGTGGCGCGGGTCGGCGGCGCGCATCGCGGCGGCCAACGGCTCCGCCAGCAGCGTGGCGACCGCCTGTTTTGACGCGGCCGCGAGGGCGGCGCGGACCTGCTTTGCGGCGTTAGCGGGGGCGGTGGGAAGCGCCTGTTCGAGCAGGGCGCGGCCCTCAGCGATTTCCAGCGTGAGGTCGAGCCCAGCGTGGCGCTTGGTGGCGAGGTCGCGGCGGAAGGTGGCGAAATGGTCCCACCAAGCGGTGATGGCGAAGAGGTGGCGGCCCGGGCGCTGCGGCATGAAGCTCGCCTGCCATCGATCATTTGGCAACTCGGTCATCGGCGCCGTAGACCATTCATCGGTGTCGGCCGGCCGCCAGCGCAATTCGGCAGACAGCACCTCATGGCCGTCGGCGAAGATGTCGGCGGTGACGGTCACCAGGTCGCCGACGCAGCGTTTGACCGGGAAGCGGCCGTAATCGACCGCCGGGGCAACCGCTTCGATGACGATGCGCGGGGCGGCAGCGGGCACCGGCGGCGGCGCGGTGCGCACGGGGGCGGCGGCATGCAGCCGGACGATGGCGCCAGCGCCGGGCGGCAGGTCTGGCAGCGCCGTTTCGGGGCGTGCTGCGAGGCGGGCAGCGATGGCGGGCAGCGGCGCCGGTTTGCCGAGATCGGTGTTCAGTGCCACCAGCGCGCCCGGCGTGCCGGGGGCCGTGCGCAGGATGACGGTGACCGGATCGGACGGGCTGGAAAGCTGGCGCATTGCGGTCGCTGCCGGCAAGGCGGCGAGACGCGCGTTGGACGCGGCGATGTCGTCTGAGAGGTTGAACGGTGCCTCGGAGCGCAGGGCGGCGAAGGTTTCGCCATCGCAATCCGTGGCGAAGAACGAGCCGCGCGCGCCGTATTCGAATCCCATCGGCATCAACCAGCCATCGGCCAAGGTGCTGGCGGCGTGCAGCGCCAGCCGATGCGCCGCCGGGCTGTTGCCGGGCCCGCCCGCTGCCCGCCTCGGGCCGAAAGGGTCTTCCGGAAAGCCTATCAGGCGGCCATGCAAGTGCAACGCTTGGTATTCTTCAGCCAGCCAAGGGGCCCTGCCGTCCCACCAGGCAACCGAGGAGGCAAGCCAGCCGAACACCTCCGCGGCGGCGCGCAACTCGGCGCGTGGCCGCCCAGGGAGCCAGCCGATGGTCAGCCCGCCTTTGGCTCTGAACGGCGCCAGCAGGGCGGCCCAGAGATCAAGCGGCACGGCATCGGCGGCATGGCACCGCAGCCCGGTGATGCCGCAGTTCTGCCACGCCAGCAGCCGGGCGCACCAGAAGGCGACGAACTGCGCCCGCGCATTTTCGGTGGCGAGGTCGACACGCAGCGTGCCGAAGCGGGCGATCTCGCGTGGGTCCAGCCAGGCCCCGGTGGCCGGCTGCCAGCATGCGGGCAAAGCCAATGCCAGGCTGCCTCCCACGGCCGCGCGGTCGATCACCAGATCGAGCAGGCAGGCGAGATCATGTTTTGCACAGGCTGAAGCGATCGCACCAAGGCCGGTTTCGGTTGCCAGTGCCTCGCCCAATCCGGGATGCAGATGGTCGATATCATGCGCGCTGAACGGGTCGCCGGCGGTGCCGCGGAAGGGCCAGGCCACGAGAACGCCAGTGAAACCCATCTCTTGGATGCGCGCGAAGTGCACCTCCCATGCCGGCCCGTCCAGCGGGCCGAGCAGCAGCGGGTTCACGTAATACAGCCGCAGCGCACTTGACTCGACAGGCCGGGTACGCGCGCGCATAGCCGGTTTCCGAGACCGAGTTTTGGGGGTGGATTTGTCTGACACAAGCACTCCGTTGCTTTCGGTAAACCATCGTTAGAGAAGTGCCTAATTCGTCGCACCGACGATCATTGAGGTTTGTTCGCGAAAAAACTCATACGAACAGATATGGGAACGTGCGACGATGGCACAACCGCACACAGCCGAATTCACCGGGCGTGCTACCTTCCGGCGCGCGTGGATCTCCCGCGGTGATCGGCGGCAATCGGCCCAATAAACCGTTGAATGTAGGGGGCTTGGTGGAGTGTCGGGCCGGCATCCATTCACGCCATCTGCAAAGCATGGACAAAACGAAAAAAACGGCTCCATCGTGATCCCAACTGCCGGGTGGTGGGGCGAAACATCTCCACGCCGAGTGGTCCATTTCGCTCGCGCTTTCTCACGCGGAAGCCGGACGATCGTTGGCCACAGGCTGCATTCGGCGTGGTCGCCTCAAAAAAGTGATAGGAGCAAACCGGTCGCGACGCGGCGCTGGGGCACCGGCGCGTTTGCGCGAGCGGCGACCAAGTGCGCCCTGGTCTGTGATGCCACGGTTGCGTGCCCAAACTATGGCGGCGCCGCGATTATGAACACCAAGTTTCCGATAGATGGAACCGGCATGGTTGCGCACGGTGTTGGGTGACATACGCAGGCGCTCGGCAATCGCCTGATCGTCCAGGGCCTCGCTCCTCAGACCAAGCACGGCAAGTTCACGTTGAGTGTCTGACTCAGAATGCGGGGTTTGATTTCAGGCTCTTGCGAGGGTACGGG
>JBEPTZ010000109.1:0-14965 GCA_041691815.1 Rhodospirillales bacterium
TCCTCCAGCCGCCGCTCCAGGCCGATGCTGATCGCCCAGTGCGGGATGCCGTGCAGGAAGTTGCTGGTGCCGTCCAGCGGGTCCACCACCCAGCGCCAGGCCCAGTTGTCGCTGCCGTGGGCGCCGGATTCCTCCATCAGGAAGGCATAGCCCGGCCGCGCCTTGGACAAATCCTCGCGCAGCGACTGCTCGGCGCGCAGATCGGCCTGGCTGACGAAATCGCCGGGGCCTTTGACGCTGACCTGCAACTGCTCCACCTCGGCGAAGTCGCGCAACAGCCGCTTGGCGGCGCGCTGTGCGGCGTTCTGCATCACCGTCATGTGCGGGGAGAGGCGCTGGGCCATCGGATCAGCCCTTGAACCGCTCCACGTAGCTGCCGTCGTCGGTGCGCACCACGATCTTCTCGCCGGATTCGACGAACGGCGGCACCAGGGTTTTCACGCCGTTGGACAGCGTCGCCGGCTTGTAGGAGCTGCTGGCGGTCTGGCCCTTCACCACCGGATCGGCTTCCGCCACCTCCAGCACCACGGTCGGCGGCAGGCTGATGGCGACCGGGTCGCCCTCCACCAGATCGAGTTCGACGGTCATGTTGTCCTGCAGGTAGGGCGCCAGATCGCCGAGGATGCCGACCGGGACCATGGCCTGCTCGAAGGTCTCGGGGTCCATCAGCACCAGGTTGTCGCCGTCGGTGTAGGAGTAGGTGTACTCCTTCTGGTCGGTCTGCAGCCGCTCCACGGTATCGGCGGTGCGCCAGCGCTCGTTGGTCTTGTTGCCAGTCCTGAGGTTGCGCATCTCCACCTGGATGAACGCGCCGCCCTTGCCGGGGGTGATGATCTGCTGCTTCAGGATGGTCCAGCGTTGACCGTCGTGTTCGATCACCTGGCCGGCACGAATCAGGTTGGCCTGCTGCTTCATCGGAATTCTCGCGGAAATGTCAAAGAGGGCAGTTGTGCCGGCGGTGTCTAGACGCTCGCCAGCGGATCGGCAAGCGCGTGGCGGCCGCCCCAGGGATCGCGGATGGTCGCGGCGCCCTCCAGATAGTCCGGGCCGAGCGGCACTTTGCCGTGGCCACCGGCGATATCCAGCACGTAGGTCGGCCAGGCCAGCCCGGTGACGCGCCCGCGCAGGGCGGCCAGCAGGGCGCGGCCTTCGGCGATCGGCACGTGGAACCGGGCGGTGCCGGGGGCGGGGTCGAGCTGATGCAGGTAATACGGTTTGACGCGGGCGGCGAGCATGGCACGCAACAGATCTTCAAGAGTTTGTGCGCTGTCGTTCACACCGCGTAGCAGCACGGACTGGCCGAGCACCGGCACGCCGAGGCGCTGCACCCGGCGCAGCGCGGCCCGCGCCTCGGTGGTGAATTCGCGGGCGTGGTTGGCATGCACCACCAGCCAGACCGGCGTCTCGCGGTCCAGCGTGGCGGCGAGCTCGGCGCCAAGCCGGGCCGGGTCGGCCAGCGGCACCCGGCTGTGCAGGCGGATGGTATGCACATGCGGCATCGCTTCCAGCGCATCCAGGATCGTGCCCAGCCGGCGCGGCGACAGCATCAGCGGGTCGCCGCCGGTCAGGATCACCTCGCCGATCGCCGGATGCACCCGCAGCCAGTCCAGTGCGGCCGCCAGTTCGGCGTCGTTCAGCAGCCCGCCATCGGGGCCGACATGGCTGCGGCGGAAGCAGAACCGGCAATATACCGGGCAGACCAGCAGCGGCTTCAGCAGCGCGCGGTCGGGGTAGCGGTGGACGATGCCTTTGACCGGGCTCAGCGCGTCATCGCCGATCGGGTCGGCCAGTTCGTGCGGCGCGGTGCGCAGCTCGGCGGGGTCGGGGATGAACTGGCGGCCGATCGGGTCGTCCGGCGTGGCGATCAGCGCCTGGAACGCCGGCGTGATGGCCATCGCGTAGCGCGCGCCGACCGCGTCCAGTGTTTCGCGCGCGGTTTCCGGCGCCAGCCCGGCGGCGATCAGGTGGTGGGCGGTGCGCAGCGTGCGGGGATGGTCAGGCGTGGGGCTGTCGGGCATGGTCCGCGCCGTCTAACCGCCGCATCATGCGCCGGCAACCGCCGCCGCGAAGGGGGAGCCATGCCCGAATACCGCTATATCCTCGCCGACGTGTTCACCAGCCGCGCCTATGGCGGCAACCCGCTGGCGGTGCTGCCGGATGCCGCCGGGCTGGATGCCGCCCAGATGCAGGCGATCACCCGCGAGTTCAACCTGTCGGAGACCACCTTCGTCGTGCCCGGCAGTGCGCCCAACCGGTTCGCGGTGCGCATCTTCACCCCTGGTGGCGAGTTGCCGTTCGCCGGCCACCCCACCGTAGGGACCGCGCTGGTGCTGCGTCATCTCGGCCGCGCGACCGAGGCGGAGACGGTGCTGGAGCTTGGCGTCGGCCCGGTGCGGGTCGCATTCGGCGAGGGCAGCAGCGCCACGTTTTTCCGCGACGGCCCGGCGGAGGTGGAGATGCTGCCGGATCTGCGTGGTGCGATGGGCGAGGCGCTCGGCCAGATGCTGGCCGGCGATCCGTGGCAGGCCAGCTACGGCACGCCGTTCGTGATGGTGCCACTGGCCGATCTCGCCGCGGTCTCCGCCGCCAGACTGCGGAGCGATCTGTGGGAGGCGCTGGCGCCGCGGCTGTGGCGCGCCAATGCCTATATCTTCGCGCCGACCGGCCCGCACAGCCTGCGCGCGCGGATGTTTTCCACCAGCCTCGGCGTGCGCGAGGACCCGGCCACCGGCTCGGCTGCCGCCGCCCTGGTCGGCAGCCTGCCACGGCCGGACGGCGAGCACCGCATCGCCATCGCCCAGGGCGTCGAGATGGGCCGCCCCAGCCTGATCCGCGCCAGCGTGACCCGCGCGGCCGGCGTGGTGACCGGCATCAGCATCGGCGGCGGCGCCGTGGTGGTCGGTGAGGGGCGGCTGCTGCGGCTGCCGGACGTGGCGGGGTGAGTTGGCGGAATCTGCCGGATCGGCTGCCGTTCCTGCATCGCCGGGCGCTGCTGACCGCCGGCACCCGCGCCTTCTTCGCCGCCCGTGGCTATATGGAGGTGGAGACCCCGTACGCTGTGGTCACGCCCGGCGAGGAGGTGCATCTGGCCAGCTTTCGCACCCATCGTCGGCGGCCGGACGGCAGTGGCGAGGATTTGTGGCTGCACACCAGCCCGGAATTCGCCATGAAGAAGCTGCTGGCCGGCGGTGCCGGGCGGATTTTCCAGCTCGCCCGGGTCTGGCGCAACGGCGAGGGCAGCGACCTGCACGCGCCCGAGTTCACCATGCTGGAATGGTATCGCCCGGGCGGCACATTGTCCGATCTGATGGACGAGACCGAGGCGCTGCTGCGCGCCGTGCTGCCGCCGGTACTGACCTGCCGCGGCGCCACCGTCGCCCTGTCGCGGTTCGAGCGCCTGACCATGGCCGAGGCGTTCGCCCGTTACGTCGGCGCCGACCTGCTGGCCACGGCTAACGACGCCCCGGCGCTGGCGGCAGGGGCCGGCACCAGGCTGCGCGACGGCGAGGACTGGGAGGACCTGTTCTTCCGCCTGCTGCTGGAGCGGGTGGAGCCGGCGATCGGACGCGGCCATCCCACCTTCCTGACCCATTGGCCGGCGGCCCAGGCGGCGCTGGCCCGGCGCGACCCCGCCGACCCGCGCGTCGCCGAGCGGTTCGAGCTGTTCGCCTGCGGCCTGGAACTGGCCAACGCCTTCGTCGAACTGACCGACGCCGCCGAGCAGCGCCGCCGCTTCGAGGCCGATCGCGCCCGCCGCCATGCGCTGTATGGCGGGCCGGACTGGCCGATTGACGAGGACTTGCTGGCCGCTCTGGCCGCCGGCCTGCCGGCCTGTGCCGGCATCGCGCTCGGCTTCGACCGGCTGGCGATGCTGGCCTCCGGCGCTGATCGCATCGATCAGGTGTTATGGCTCCCTGCGCCGGAGCGGAACGCGCCTATATAGGAGGCGAAAGGAGAGGACATCGCCATGCGTATGACCGCCGCCATGCTGGTCGCCGCCCCGCTGCTGCTCGCCGCCTGCGCCAGCCCGGCGCAACAGGCCGCCGAGCGCCAGGCCCGCCTCGCCGGCTATGTCGGCATGAGCGAAACGGCGCTGGTGCATTCGCTCGGCGCGCCGACCGACCGCAAGGTCAGCGGCGAACATACCAGGCTCGCCTATTTCAAGGATTACAGCGAGTGGGTGTCCGGCTCGCCGTTCGACCAGGATCCACCGGAACTGGTGGGACTCGACTATCACAGCATTCCGCCAAGACTCCTGATCTGGTCGTGCGAGACGACGTTCGACGTCGTCGGCGGCAAGGTTGCGGCGGCGCGGCAGAGCGGCAATTACTGCGGCGGCGCGGCCTGAACCGATGCGCGTGCTGATCCTGCTGGCGGTGCTGGTTCTGGCCGCCTCCGCCGACCCGGCGGCGATCGCCCGCCATCAGGCGCGACTCAACGCCTTTATTGGTGAAAGCGAAACCGATCTGGTGCGCCAACTCGGCGTGCCCAGCCGCAGCTTTGACAGCGACGGTCACCGCTTTCTCGCCTACAGCACCAGCCAGGTGGATATCTGGCCCGGCCCGCCGTTGATCGGGTTCGGGCGCTATGGCTACGGCGGCGGTTTCCCGCCCCAGGTGGTGCAGTGGCGCTGCGACACCACGTTCGAACTGGTGGACGGGCATGTCGTCACCTGGAAGCAGCGCGGAAATAACTGCTGAACCGGAGGATTTCGCCGATCCAATCGCCGTGCCGCTGCGTAACACGGGAGCAAGAGGCTGCATGACGCGGCCCGGCGGATGAAGGAAACCTCCGATGAAGACCACTGCGATCGTTCCGATGGCGCTGTCGGCGCTGCTGCTCGCCGCCTGCAGCCAGGGCATGGCGGCGACACCGATGGCCGCCGCCCCGATGGCGGCCCCGATGGCCGGTCCGGTGACCGTCGGTGGTCAGCCGATGCTGCCCAGCAAGAACATCGTCGCCAACGCGGTGAACTCGTCCGACCACACCACGCTGGTGGCCGCGGTGAAGGCCGCCGGCCTGGTCGGCACGCTGGAAGGCCCCGGCCCGTTCACTGTGTTCGCGCCGACCAACGCGGCGTTCGCGGGGCTGCCCAAGGGCACCGTGCCGACGCTGCTGCAGCCGAAGAACAAGCCGACCCTGGTGAAGGTGCTGACCTATCATGTGGTTCCCGGCACGCTCACCTTCGATGCGCTGCACCAGATGATCATGGACCATAACGGCGAGGCCACGCTGACCACCGTCGAGGGCGGCAAGCTGATGGTGAAGATGAACGGCCCGCACAACATCGACGTGATCGACGCCAAGGGCGACGTGGCGCAGATCACGACCTACGACGTGCTGCAGTCCAACGGCGTGATCCAGGTGATCGACAAGGTGATGCTGCCCGGCTGATCGCCGGCCGTCCGACAGCCGGCCGCCTTTTCCCCTGGAGGTTTGGCCGGCGCGTTCCCTCGACGGCTATGGCGGCAAGCCAGCGCCCTCTTCCGCGAACGCGGGGGAGGGCGCTGTGCGTTGCGGGATACCGCCGCTGCTACGTGCCGCGTGCGGCGTTGATCGCTGCGTTCATCGCCCGCACCCCAGCAGCCGCGCCCTCGGGGTGGTTCCACACCGCGCCGATCACCGCGAGGAAATTGGCGCCGGCCTGCACCAGCGGTGCGCAGTTGGCCGCGGTGATGCCGCCGATCGCCACCGACGGCACTTCCATCAACTCCGACCACCAGCGCAGCAAGTCCGGTTCGGCGTGGTGCACCACCTCCTTGCTGGCGGTGGGGAAGAAGGCGCCGAACGCCACGTAATCCGCGCCGTCCTCGCCGGCGGTCATCGCCAGGTCGCGGCTGTCATGGCAGGTGACGCCGAGGATCAACTCGCCCAGCAGCTTGCGCGCCGCTTGGGCCGGCATATCGGACTGGCCGACATGGGCGCCATCGCAGCCGGTCGCTACCGCCAGCGCCGGGTTGTCGTTCAGCAGGAACGCCACCTGCCGCGCCTGGGCAACCGGGCGCAGCGCGTCGATGGCGCGTTTCAACACATCGTCCCCGACGTCCTTCAGGCGCAACTGCACCGAGGCGACGTCGCCGGCATCGAGTGCCGATGCCAGCGTGTCGCGGAATGCCAGCGGGTCGAACGCGGTGGGCGTGACCAGATACAGCCGGCACCGCTCGTCCGGTGCCGGCTCGGCCGCGGGTTTGGCCACCGCTTACGCCTTGCCCTGGTAGATCTCGACGATCTTGGCCAGCATCGCCAGCGCCTCGGCCTTCGGGCGCTGGAAGGTGTTGCGGCCGATGATGCTGCCGTTGGCGCCACCGTCGCGCAGCCCGCGCACCTCGGTGTAGAGCCCCTCGATGTCCTTCGCCTCGCCGCCGGAGAACACCACGATGCGGCGCCCGTTGAACGCCGCCTGCATCACATGCTCCACCCGCTTGGACAGCGTCGAGATGTCGATGTGCTGGCTCTCATAGGTCTTCTTGGCGGCCTCCAGGCTGACCACGCCGGCCGGCGGCTTGACCTTGATGATATGCGCACCGAGCAAGGCAGCCATGTGCGCGGCATAGGCGCAGATATCCACCGCAGTCTCTGCTGCCTTGTCGAGGTTCGGCCCGCGCGGATAGCTCCACAACACCACCGCGAGACCGGCGGATTTCGCCTCGTCGGCCAGGGCGCGGAACTCCTCCATCTGGTCGAACGCGTATTCGCTGCCCGGATAGATGGTGAAGCCGATCGCCGCACAGCCGAGCCGCAGCGCGTCGTTGACGCTGCCGGTCACCGCCTGGTCCTTGCTGGTGGCCAGTGAGTTGCTGCTGTTCAGCTTCAGGATGGTCGGCAGCGCGCCGGCGAAGCTATCGGCGCCGGCCTCGATCATGCCCAGCGGTGCCGCATAGGCCGACAGCCCGGCCTCGATCGCCAGCTGGTAGTGGTAATGCGGGTCATAGGCCGCAGGGTTGGGCGCGAAACTGCGCGCCGGACCATGCTCGAAGCCCTGGTCGACCGGCAGAATCAACAGCTTGCCGGTGCCGCCGAGCTTGCCCTCCATCAGGATGCGGGCGAGGTTGGCCTTGCTGCCGGGATTGTCGCCCTCGTACCAGTCGAGAATTTTCTTGACGCGCTGGGTGATCCGCATTGGATAAGCCTCTTTCTCAATCTTTGCCGTGTCTTACAACAACGGGTCGGTTATGTCACGATCGGACACGGTCGCGTCGCCGCGCAGCCAGGCGGCCAGCTTCCGTTCGGCGCCGGATTGGCCCAGGTCCAGCACAGCAGGCCGCTGTGGCAACACGGTGGCGCCCATGCCGGAAGCCGCCGCCGCCACCCGCGCCCAGGCCGGGCAATCGGCCGCCAGCACCAGCATATGGCATCCCACCCGCAGCGCCGCCATCGCCCAGCCCGGCGCATCGCCGCAATCCAGCACGTCGCCGGCCACCAGCCCCGGCGCCTCGGCGGCGGCCAGATCGGCCAGCGCCCGCCACCACAGGCAGCCGGCATAGCCGGCTGCGGAAGGCGCCGAGACCAGCACCAGCGGCCGCCGCAGCGACAGCGCCAGCCTGGCCTGGTCGAGCCCATGGACGGTGACCGCCGGTGCGACCAATGTGGGATGCGAGAACATGCTTGACGTTCAAGCCGGTTGCACGGTGTAACTCAAGTTCCACCCGATCCGCTGGAGGGGCGCTTGACCGATGATGAGGATGCGGCTGCTGCGGCCGCCCGGCTGGAGAGCGCGCTCGAGCGTATCGCCCAACACGCGCGCCGACCACCGTTGCAGGGAGCCACGGCAGCGCAGGTAGCCACGGCGGGCGAATCCGTCGATACATCTGCCATCGCCGGGCGCCTGGACAGGCTGATCGCCCAGTTGCGCGGCGCACTGGCGTCCTGAAAATCCGGCTGGCAGCTGTCGCCGGGCGTTCAGGTATTTTAGTTGCGAGGAGTGCGGCGTGGCGCAGGTCACCGTGAAGATCAATGGCTACAGCTATACCGTCGGCTGCGAGGACGGGCAGGAACAGCATCTGTCCGATATGGCGACCCAGGTGGAATCCCGGATCGAGAGCATCCGCCAGCTCGGCAGCCAGTCCGGCGAGGCGCGGCTGCTGGTGCTCGCGGCCCTGCTGATGGCCGACGAACTGCACGACATGAAGGTCGACCTGGAGGCGGTGCGCAGCGCCGCCCCGGCCGGACGCAAGAAAGCCGAGGGCGACTCGGCCCGCCGCCTCGCCAGGCTCGCCGCGCGTGCGGAACAGATTGCAGCCGACCTCGAACAGCCCTAGATATAGGCCGTGGAGCTGCTGGGTGCGTCAGGTAAGGTATCCCCAGGGCCAATAAGCAACTCCCAGGGAACTGGCTCTGTTGTGATCCTGGTCATGATACCCGGTGCCCACCTGCTCACGCAGGCCTTGGGAGGATACAACACCAACGGCCATGGCGGCTCCACACCTCTCCCCCTCTGATACCGTAGCGGCCAAAAAGGCGGCCCGCGCCCAGGCGCAGGCGTCCCGCGAAGGGCGCGACCCGGCGCTCGGCGCCGAGCTTGCCCGCCATCTGCTGGCCGAGATGCCGCCGCCCGCCGGCAGCGTGGTTGCCGGGTTCTGGCCGATGGGCGACGAGATCGACATCCGCCCGCTGCTGGAAACCCTGCATGCGCGCGGCCACCGGATCGTCCTGCCCGAGACACCGCCGCGCGGCAAGCCGTTGATTTTTCGGCTTTGGCATCCCGGCATGGCGATGATCCGCGAGCGCTTCGGCACCGAGCGCCCCACCGGCGACCCGTTGGCGCCGGACGTGCTGCTGGTGCCGCTGCTGGCCTTCGACCGCGCCGGCCACCGCCTCGGCTATGGCGGCGGCTACTACGACCGCACCCTGGCCGGCCTGCCCGGCGCCATCGCCATCGGCTGCGCCTACGCGGCGCAGCAACTGGACGCGGTGCCGGTGGCGGAGTACGACGCCCCGCTGCACGCCGTCGCCACCGAGCGCGGCGTGCTTCGATTTCGCTGAGTGGGGTTTCCGATATGCGTATTCTGTTCATGGGCGACGTGGTCGGCCGCTCCGGCCGTGACGCCCTGGTCGCCCGGCTGCCGGAATTGCGCACCGCGCTGCGTGCCGAACTGGTGATCGTCAACGGCGAGAACGCCAGCCACGGCTTCGGCATGGGCCCGGACATGGCACGCGACTTCTTCGCCGCCGGTGCCGACGTCATCACGCTCGGCAACCACACCTGGGACCGCAAGGAGCTGATCCCCTATATCGCCGAAACCCCGCGCGTCATCCGGCCGCTGAACTTCCCGCCCGGCACCCCCGGCGCCGGCAGCATCACCGTCGACCTGCCGGACGGCCGCCGCGCCCTGGTGGTCAACGCCATGGGCCGGCTGTTCATGGACTCGCTGGACTGCCCGTTCCGCGGCACCGCGGTGGAACTGTCGCGCTACAAGCTCGGCGCCTCGGTCGCCGCCATTGTTATCGACTTCCACGCCGAGGCGACCAGCGAGAAGATGGCCTTCGCCCACAGCTTCGACGGCCAGGTGTCGCTGGTCGTCGGCACCCACACCCATTGCCCCAGCGCCGACCACCAGATCCTGCCGGGCGGCACCGCCTTCCAGTCCGACGCCGGCATGTGCGGCGACTACGACAGCGTCATCGGCATGAGCAAGGAAGGCGCCGCTATCCGCTTCTGGCGCAAGATACCCGGCGAACGCCTGCACCCGGCCGAAGGCGAAGCCACACTCTGCGGCCTCTACCTGGAAACCAACGACACCACCGGCCTGGCCACCCGCGTCGAACCCGTCCGCCTCGGCGGCAGACTGTCCCAGACCATGCCCACCGTGTAGAACCCCGCTCTCGCCGGCGGCGGCGCGGTAGGAAAGGAAGGCTGGGGCGTTGCCCCAGACCCCACCAGGGGCCGAGCCCCTGGACCTCTAAACTTCGTATTGCCTGTGGGTAGAGGGGGCCAAGGTGTTGTTGCAACCAGTACCTCGGCCCCCTCACCCCACAGGCAATCTGAGTCGGGGGTTCCAAGGGCTCGGCCCTTGGCGGGGCTCGGGGCAGAGCCCCGCCTTGCTTCCCGCGCCGCCACCGGCACGACCGAGGCTTATACAAGGAGCGGCCGATGGCAGGGCATTCGCAGTTCAAGAACATCATGCACCGCAAGGGTGCGCAGGACGTCAAGCGGGCGCGGGCGTTTGCCAAGTTGATCCGCGAGATCACGGTTTCGGCGCGGCATGGTCTGCCTGATCCGGCGGCCAATCCGCGGTTGCGCTCGGCGGTGCTGGCGGCGCGCAAGGAGAACATGCCGAAGGACACCATTGACCGCGCGATCAAGAAGGCCAGTGGTGCCGGCGGCGGCGACGACTATGTCGAGGTGCGTTATGAGGGCTATGGCCCGGCCGGGGTGGCGGTGATCGTCGAGGCGCTGACCGACAACCGCAACCGCACCGCGAGCGACGTGCGCAGCGCGTTTGCCAAGCATGGCGGCGCGCTCGGCGAGACCAACAGCGTTTCTTTTATGTTCTCGCGGCTCGGAGTCGTGCGCTATCCCGCATCCACGGCCAGTGAGGACGAGATGCTGGAGGCGGCGATCGAGGCGGGTGCGGAGAATGTCGAGAGCGGTGCGGAGGCGCATGAGGTGACCACGCCGGTAGAGGATTTCTTCGCGGTGCGCGATGCGCTGGAGGCGCGGTTCGGCGAGGCCGACGAGGCCAGGCTGGACTGGCGGCCGAACATCTCGGTGACGCTCGACGAGGATAAGGCGGCCGGCCTGCTGAAGCTGCTGGATGTGCTGGAGGAGCATGACGACGTGCAGAGCGTCTACGCCAATTTCGACATCCCCGAGGATGTCCTGGCCAAGCTGTCGGCCTGAGCATGGCCCGGCTCAAATGACGACGGTCCGCCTGCTCGGCATAGATCCCGGGCTGCGCTTCACCGGCTGGGGCCTGCTGGAGGCGGACGGCAACCGCCTGCACCATCTGGCCGACGGGGTGATCGCGTCCGATTCCGAGCAGAGCGTGCCGGAGCGGCTGAAATTCCTGCACGACGCGCTGGCAGCCTTGATGGCAGAGCACCGGCCGGACGAGGCGGCGGTGGAGGAGACCTATGTCAACCGCAACGGTGCCGCGACCCTGAAGCTGGGCTATGCCCGCGGCATCGCGCTGCTGGCGCCGACCTTGCGCGGCATCCCGGTCAGCGAATACGGCGCCAAGACGATCAAGCTGGCGGTGGTCGGCACCGGCGGCGCCAGCAAGGAGCAGGTGCAGATGATGGTCCGCCGCCTGCTGCCGGGCGCCATCCTGCGCCGCGCCGACGCGGCGGATGCGCTGGCTGTGGCCATCTGCCACGCCCATCACCGCGCCAGCCGGGCGCATTGGGCCGCCGGCAAGGTGATGGCATGATTGCCAAGCTGACTGGCAAAATCGAGGCGCTGGAGGCGGATCGCTGCGTCGTCGACGTGAACGGCGTAGGCTACCTGGTGCAGGCCTCCACCCGCACGCTCGGCGCACTACCGGCCGGCCAGACCGCCAGCCTGCTGATCGAGGTGGTGGTGCGCGAGGACGCCATCATCCTGTACGGCTTCTTCGACCCCGCCGAGCGCGAGTGGTTCCGGCTGCTGACCACGGTGCAGGGGGTCGGCGCCAAAGTGGCGCTGAACATCCTCTCGGCGCTCAGCCCGCGCGACCTGATCGGCGCCATCCAGTCCGGCGACCGCGGCAGCCTGACCCGCGCGCCCGGCGTCGGCGCCAAGCTGGCGGTCCGCCTGCTCACCGAGTTGCGCGAGAAGGCCGGCGCCATGCCCACCGGCATCGGCTTCTCCCCGGTGCTGCCGCCGCCCACCGGCGGGGTGGAGGCCGACGCGCTCTCGGCGATGGTCAATCTCGGCTACCGCCGCCCGGAGGCGCAGGCCGCGATCGCCCGTGTGCTGGCGCGGCTTGGCGACGATGCGGGCCTGGACCAGGTGATCCGTGACGGGCTGAAGGAGCTGGCGCGATGAGCGAGCGCACCGTCTCCGCCGCCCGCGCCGACGAGGACGCCGCCGAGGCCAGCCTGCGCCCGCAGGTGCTGGCCGAGTTCATCGGCCAGAAGGCCAGCCGCGAAAACCTCTCGATCTTCATCCAGGCCGCCCGCGCCCGCGCCGAGGCACTCGACCATGTGCTGCTGCACGGCCCGCCCGGCCTCGGCAAGACCACGCTGGCGCAGATCGTCGCCCGCGAACTCGGCGTCGGCTTCCGCGCCACCTCCGGCCCGGTCATCCAGCGCGCCGGCGACCTTGCCGCCATCCTCACCAACCTGCAGCCGCGCGACGTGCTGTTCATCGACGAGATCCACCGCCTGCAGCCGGCCATCGAGGAGGTGCTGTATCCGGCGATGGAGGATTTCCAGCTCGACCTGATCATCGGCGAAGGCCCGGCCGCCCGCTCGGTGCGCATCGACCTCGCCCCCTTCACCCTGGTCGGCGCCACCACCCGCGCCGGCCTGCTGGCCACCCCGCTGCGCGACCGCTTCGGCATCCCGCTGCGCCTGGTGTTCTACACCCCCGAGGAACTGGAGCTGATCGTCTCGCGCGGCGCCGACAAGCTCGGCTTCCGCCTCACCCCGGCCGGCGCCCGCGAGATCGCCCGCCGCAGCCGCGGCACCCCACGCATCGCCGGCCGCCTGCTGCGCCGGGTGCGCGACTTCGCGCTGGTGCAGGGCGACGACCCGGTGGACGACACCATCGCCGACGCCTCGCTGCTGCGCCTGGAGGTCGACCGCATCGGCCTGGACGCCATGGACCGCCGCTACCTGCGCCGCATGGCCGAGCATCACGGCGGCGGCCCGGTCGGCGTCGAGACGCTGGCCGCCGCCCTGGCCGAGGCCCGCGATACCCTCGAAGATGTGATCGAGCCCTACCTGATCCAGGAGGGCCTGATCCTGCGCACCAGCCGCGGCCGCATGCTCGGCGAGCGCGGCTGGCGCCATCTCGGCCTCACGCCGCCCGCCGGCACCCAGCCAACCCTCGACCTATTGGGCGAGGATGAATGAAGCTTCATCCCCAGTCAGCATCCCCGCATGGCGTGCATTCGTATGCACTGCGGGTCTATTATGAGGATACCGATGCCGGCGGTGTGGTCTATCACGCCAATTATCTGCGCTTCGCCGAGCGCGCCCGCACCGAGGCGCTGCGCGATCTCGGCGCGCCGCACGCAGAGATGGCATCGCAGCATGGCTTAATGTTCATGGTGCGGCGCGTCAAAGTGGATTATCTGGCGCCTGCCAGACTTGACGACTCGCTTCTGGTAGTGACTGAAACCCGTTCGATTCGCGCCGCCTCCGCCGATCTGCGGCAGAGCTTCACGCGAGATGGCCGGGTGCTGGTGGTGCTGGACATCGAACTGGTCTGCGTCCGCCTGGCGGATGGCCGCCCGGTCCGCATCCCGCCACGCTGGCGGCAGGCGCTGGAGCAGACATGCCTTGAGGCCGCCCCGTCCGGGGCATGATTGGGACACAGGCTGGCCGCATCGTCGGCCCGATCGTTGAAGGGATTTAGCTGTGGATCGTGCCGTCGACGCGGTGAATCTGGGCGCCGCCGCAGGCGACCTGTCGCTCTGGGGCCTGTTCCTGCAGGCCGACATCGTCGTCAAGCTGGTGATCTTCATGTTGATCGTCGCCAGCGTCTGGGTGTGGGCGATCGTCTACGAGAAAACCACCTCGCTGCGCCGCGCCAACCGCGCCGCCGATGCCTTCGAGGACCGGTTCTGGTCCGGCGGCAGCCTGGAGGAATTGTACGACGAGGAAGGCGCCAAGCCGGCCCACCCGATGGCGGCCGTGTTCGGCGCCGCGATGACCGAATGGCGCCGCAGCGCCCGCGTCGCCGGTGCCGACCTCACCCGCAGCGGCGTGCGCGACCGGGTGGAGCGCGCGATGGGCGTCACCATCCAGCGCGAGATGGATGTACTGGAGCGCTGGATGGTGTTCCTCGCCTCCACCGGCGCCACCGCCCCGTTCATCGGGCTGTTCGGCACCGTCTGGGGCATCATGCACAGCTTCTCGGCGATCGCCGCGATGCACAACACCAACCTCGCGGTGGTGGCGCCGGGCATCGCCGAGGCGCTGTTCGCCACCGCCATCGGCCTGGTTGCCGCCATCCCGGCGGTGCTGGCCTACAACAAGATCAGCAACGATCTCGCCCGCTTGGCATCGCGCCTGGAAGGCTTCGCCACCGAGTTCGGCGGCATCCTCTCCCGCCAGTCCGAGGAGCAGGCCTGACATGGCTGGTGGCGTGATGAATGGCAGGAAGGGCAGGGGGCGCTACCGTCCGCTGGCCGAGATCAACGTCACCCCGCTGGTCGATGTCATGCTGGTGCTGCTGATCATCTTCATGGTCACCGCGCCGCTGATGAGCACCGCGGTCAATGTCGATCTGCCGAAGACCAGCGCCAGCCCGATCAGCCAGGACAGCGAACCGCTGAACGTCTCGGTCAACGCCCAGGGCCAGGTCTATCTGCAGGACCAGCAGATCGACCTGCCGGATCTGGTCACCAAGCTCTCGGCCATCGCCAAGGAGCGGAAGGACCGCCGCATCTTCGTGCGCGGCGACAAGGCCAACACCTACGGCAAGATGCTGGAGGTGATGGGCACCATCATGCAAGGCGGCTTCACCAAGGTTTCGCTGCTGACCGACCCCTCCGGTATCGCCGCCCCGGCGGCGCCTGCTCCGGGCGCCCCTGCGGCGCCCGCCACCGGCGCACCCGCCCCTGCCGCCGCGCCGGCCAAGCCCGCCGCGGCCCGGGGCTGACGCGCACCCGCGATGGCACCAGGTCTCAAGCGCGGCGCCGCGGTTTCGCTCGCCCTGCACATCGTGCTCGGCGTGGTGCTGCTGGTCGGCATCAACATCAACCGCCCCGAGGACAAGCCGCCGGAGATGGAGGTCGAGCTGGCGGTGGAGCCGGGCAACCAGGCGCAGGCGCCGTTGAAGGCCCTGGAAGACACCCCGGTCGCCGCCGCCTCCATC
>JBEPTZ010000110.1:0-14895 GCA_041691815.1 Rhodospirillales bacterium
TTTTTTATCACCCCACACCCCCCCAAACCCCCCCGGCGCCCGTGGCGGGGGCTCGGATTTGTTTAAACGACACGGGCGGGGGGGGGCCCGGCCGGCCGGCGAGGATCGCGGCGGCCACCATTCCGAGATTGAACATCACCCCGGCAGCTTCGTCCGGGGTCGTGGTGTGGCGTACGTCCAGGCCACCGTCAGGCTGGCGCGTGACGTAGACCACCGCGCCGCGCATGCGGTTGATGATGAACGAGTCGGGCAGGTCGAGGCCACACGCGGCCAGGCCGCTGATGTGGTGGTCGACCGTGCGATCGATGATCTCCGCCGCCTCGGTCGCGCTGAACCCGAATTCATGCAGCCGCCCGGCGATGGCCACTCGCACCACGTCGACCACCGAGAGCCGGCGCCAGGCGCCGCGGCGCCGGTTCGGCATGTCAAGCAGCGGCAGCCATGCGGCGATGTATCGAAACTGCGTATACGGCAGGCCAGCAGCGCGTGCGGCGTCAGCCGCGGTGACGGTCGGGGTCGAGAGGGTCGGGGCGGCGGGCTGCGTTTCCATATCTGAGTAATGACGCCGATTCCTGGAGTCGTCCACCGCGATTATGAAGTAATAGGCAAAATACTTTATAGTGTAGCCTATTCGGCTACTTGTGTAGCCTATTCGGATACTCAATATAGGATTTGACATTCTTTATCGATTCGCATTACGGATGCCGTATTGCTCACGCTTCTGAGCATAACCACCTTCCCGAAGGGATCACCCGACAATGCCCGCCACCCTCAGCCCGCTTGATCTTCTCAACCCCCGCATCGCCCATGAGGTCGCTCGCGTGATCGCCCGCAGCCCACGGGCGGCGTTCGCCAGAGACGTGCTTGAGGCGGCTATCGCCGCCCGTCAGGCGCTGGTGGCCCGGTTCCGCATCGAGGCGCAGGATCGCGGCATCTTATGGCTGCGTCCGATCCTGGAAGCGAACAAGGTCGACAAGCCCAGCGAGCTGAGCGACGACGCGATGAACGCGGCGCTGACACCCGAGGCGCTGGCGGCGGCTGATGATGCCGAGGCGGCGCTAGAGCCGGCCGTCTGAGGCTTTAGGGGCGGCCACCGGGGCTTTGCCGGGGCCGCCCTTTTTCGCCTGAAATTCGGAAACTTTCGTTCAACAGAAGTTTCACGCATTAATATTATGTATTCGCCGCTCATTTCGTCATTTTGCGCGCAAAGGCCCCATGCGGCTGGCGCCCCATTCAGCGGGGAGAGATTTTGAATTGGTCGCCGGCTGGGGGTGCGGTGCCCTGTGACGTGCCGCAACGCTCACAGCGGGCCGCTGGGGCCGTTCTGGCCGTCCGCGGGTGTCCGATTGCCTGCTAGTACCCGGAATCGGTGAGGCACGACAGGTTGGGGCGATCAGCACTCCGGCCGCACCGTGGGGTCTTGGGCCCTCAGGTCGCGACTTATGCTCCAATGATTGTGGTTACAAGGCGCCCCTTAGCGCGTCCTGCGAACCGAACCAGAGCACAGTGGGAACTCTATGATGACTCCGAACGTTGACGGTCGGTGACGTCTCGTGCAACATAATCATTACGGCTCGTTCGGCGCCCTATTCGGTTCCGCTGTCACTTGATAACAACGAAACTGCATAGATTCAAAATATAGTTCTTAAATATCGTCTGGTGAAGGGAATATCTTATGCGATTGATAGCTTTGGTGATTTTTATACTAAGCATGGTCGTAGCAAACGGATCGACTGTGTTTGCCTGCGACCAGGCTCAATACATGAAGCAATGCATGGCGCAAGAGAAGGATAAACCGGATTCGTCGCGATATGGGATGTCGGCCCTCGATTTTTGCGCGGGAGCGACGTCGACGGAGTGTCCAATAGTTGGACCGCGACGGAGTTTCTAATAGCCTTTCGGGTGTCCGTGATGCCGCTGCACCGACCGCTGGCGCTCTGATTGCGGTCGATAATTCAGGCCGGCGACCTCGTGAGCGGGAGCGGTGACGCTCCCAAGTGTCGCCTAAGTGCGCTGTCAGGAAAACGGATCAACTGCGAGCGCCGCGTCGAAACAGCGTCGCGCAAGATCAGGAAGCATCGGGCGCACGCGATTCACCAGCGCGCGGGTGCGGTTAGCGTCACGGTCAGTCATGGTTGGGCCACCTCGGGATTTGCGAGCGCGCTTTGGCGTGCTTCCGCTATTAAAGATTCAAGGTTCAAATCGGGGGCTTCGAGGGCGGTCGGACATCCGGACACCCCTAAAGGGGCGTGTCCGGAATGTCCGGGCTGACCGCCTCGGATTGCCCGGACGGACAAAACCGGCATGTCCGGGCCTTGTCCGAAATGTCCGGGGTCGGAAAACTCCGTAGCGGCGCCGGTGGCCGCCCATACTTCACCACCGGAAGACTCCACCATGCGGCGATCGAGCAGCACCGCGAATGCCCGGCGGTACGCTTTGGTGCGGCCATCCCGATCATCGGCGGTGCTCACCCGGCGGCCGTCGACGCACGCCGCGCGCCATTCCGACTCCAGCATGCGGCCGGCGCCGGCCTTCTCACGCAAGATATCCAACATGGCGCGCGGGGCGCGCGGCAGACGGTCGGGCCGTGCGCCGTCGCCCGGCTGCAGTTCAACCGCCATCGGCGCCGTGATCGGGTCGCCGTCCTCATCCTCACCCAACTCGACGGCATGGAACCGGAAAGCGATCTGACGGGCGGTGGTGCCGTTACGGTTCTTGCCGAGCGTGCCGCGGATCACCCCGCCTTCATCCGCCGGTTCGAGGCATAGCGACATATCAAGCGTGCCGTTCAGCACCGAGTGACCGCGCGGCGTCCCGTCATTTGCTTTGGTGGTGTGGTGCACCAGCAGGACCGCGCAGCCGGTGCGGGCCAGGTCGCGCGCCATGGCCACCACCTCGCCCATGTCCTGCGCTGAATTTTCGTCCAGCCCGGCGAACGCCGCCCCGAGCGTGTCGAGGATGACCAGATCCGGCCGCCATTCGCCCACATCGGCGCGTAGGGTGGCCCGAGCCGCCGGATCGCGTAGGTTGCCGCAGTCGACCATGGCGAAGTCTCGCGTGTCGCCATAGGTCCGCCGGAGAGCAGCCACGCGCTGGCGCATGCCGGTGAAATCCTCGGATGGGATATAGAGCACCCGGCCCGGCTTCGTCCGCATACCGAGCACCGCCCGTCCCTGCGCCACCGCGTAGGCGATATGCGGCGCCAGGATCGACTTGCCGCAGCCCGGTGGCCCGATCAGCGCCGCCACGTCGCCCGGGGCCAGGATTCCCTTGACTATGTAGCCCCGGCGCGGGCCGTTCTCGCAGTCGGATGGGAACACGAACCGCCCGGCCGCCCGCGGCCGCTCCGGTGGTAGCGGGACGGTGGCAAACTCCGCCACCGCGTATTCGTGGGCGTAGCCGGCGATTGAGCGGAGTCCGCGGCGGTGGAGCGTGGGCCATCCGGCCAGGGGCGCGTCACGCTGCGACCAGTCGCCCGCCCACTTCGCTGCCTCGGCGTCATACCCAGGCGAGCCGGGCCACCGCGCAGCCCACCGGCAGGCCGCGTCAGCTATGGCCTGCCCCGCCTCGGGGTCGTCCAGGCCGTCAATGCAGCCCTTGGCCCCAAGAAGCACTTCAACGTACGTGTCGCGGCTGGTGCTCGCCTCGTTCGGCAGCCTGTCCAGCAGGTCGAGCACCGCGGCGGCTGACGGCGGCGCCAGCTCCGGCGCGGAGACGGTATGCTCGCGCGCCGGGGTGGTGGCGGCGGCCAGCAGCCAGGCCGGCCAGGGCGCTATGGGTTCATCAAGCACCACATCACCCCAAGCGATCACGTACCCGCCTTCCGCGCGGATATCGGCACCGGGAGCGATCCGGCCCGCCGAACAGCGCAGGCCCGGGGAATGGCGGAAATAGTAGTGAAGCCCGCCGCCGCCGGTGGCCCGCGTCTGTGTGAGCGGCAGGCGAGCCAGGCCGGGCCAGGCGTCGCCACCGTGGCGCGGATCGATGTCGACCACCGATATCCCTGACGCCGGCCCGGTCGGCATGGCCACCAGAGCGGCGCCCGGCAGCGCGAAGAGTCGGCGCACCTCCGCAGGGTCGGTCGTGGCGTCCACGAAGCCGCGCGGGCAGGCCGGTGATTTATCCAACCGCGCAGGAAAGCACGGGATACCCTGCGCCGCCAGGGCCAGCGCGCGGTCGAGTAGGGCGGTCACGCCGGAATCCCCCACGCTTCCAGTTCCGGCGTGAACAGCGCCGGGCGATCGGCAAACGCCACGCAGCCGTCATAAAACCAGCGACGCTCTACGATGCCCGCCACCCACTCGCCAGGGTCCGCCGGGCGCGCTGGCCCGGTGGCTGAGTCGCGCTGCCACACGGGGCGGTACCGGCGATCATAGATGACTTGCCGGCCGGTGGCGGTGGTCCAGACGCCATACGGGAAGCTGGCGGCCGGACCCTGGCCCATCAGATCGCGGATGGTGTTCCGATCCTGGCGCTTCATGACCGCACCGCGCCCGGCGCGATCGCCGCGATACGCTCGGCCAGACGGTCGATAAACCGATCCACCCGGAACATCAGGAACACGTCAGGCGCCTCGGGGCTGTCGAAGGCCAGATCGATCGCGGCTCCGTCTGATTCTTTAAAATCCCGGTAGCAAATGCGGCCGCTCGCCGCCTCACGGTAGAACACAAGCAACCGGTCGAGCACCGCGCCCGGCTTCGGGTACATCCGCACAACCATGCCGGTTTGCGCGAGTGACCGGGCCAACAGGGGCTCATCCTGCAGCATAGGGAACGCGGAGCACTCGAACGCGATAGCCGCTTCAAGCACATCTTCCGCATGCCACACTTTACGATGGCCGGGGCCGAGATCCCCGCGGCGCGTGAGTCGGTCTCGCTGTTGCCATTTGCGGAACGTGTCCGGTTTGAGTCCGGGGATGCACGCCAGCAACTCCGCTGTGCCACCCACCGGCGCCGCCCAATTGAAGTTCCGCATGTTTCGGTATTCCCTATCGCCTATACCCGCATGATACGGGACAATGTCCCGATGAAGGAACCGCGAGGCCCATGATCTGCGCGCGTTGCTGTATCGCGTGGAGATCAACGGGATTCCGGGTATCGTTTGTACCCCGTAGTGAAAGCAGCTTTTAGGGCAAAGTAATGCGAATCTTAAAATGGGTGCTTGGCGGTTTTGGGATACTGATGGCAATAGGGTGGCTTGGGAGGGACACTAACCCCAACCGGCTATCGGTCGGCTATGTAGCACCCGGGAAATGTATGTCCCTCACAGAATTCAATTCAAACGCGCAATATCTCGCGGAGAATGTCGATTGGGGGAAGAGCGTGGGTTACCCCGCCGCGTACGGTCTGACGCGCGGGGACAAATCGCTTTTTGGCGGAATAAAGGTATTCGGGGAAATGATCAGGCTTGGCACGCCGGCGTGCGAGGATTTGGCCTATTTATTCGATAAATATCGCGGTGGGCCGCCCGCGGCACCGACTGATTACAAGCCGCAGGATCTCGACGACGCGATGGCACGCCTTCGTGCCCGGAAGAGATAGTCGGCCAGTGTGAGATTTCGGGTTAGGCAATCGTCGAATAACCTATTGAAAAACAATGACGGTTAAATTGCCTAACCGAAGGTCTAAAGCGCTCTAATCGCAAATTTCAAACACTCCCGCCCGGACCTCCATTCCCCAGCCGTTACGCCCCGACCAGCCCCCGCGCGAAGTCCTGTGGGTCGAACGGGCGCAGGTCGGCGGCCTGTTCGCCGACGCCGACGGCGTGGACCGGGAGGGCGAATTCCTCGGCCAGGGCGACCACGATGCCGCCGCGGGCGCTGCCGTCCAGCTTGGTGACCACCAGGCCGGTGATGGCGACCATCGCCTTGAAGACGTGCACCTGCTGCAGGGCGTTCTGGCCGGTGGTGGCGTCCAGCACCAGCAGAATGGAGTGCGGCGCGCTGGGGTCCTGCTTTTTCAGCACCCGGATGATCTTGGCGAGTTCTTCCATCAGCGCGGCCTTGTTGTGCAGGCGGCCGGCGGTGTCGATCAGCAGCACGTCGATGGCCTCGGCGCGGGCGCGGGTGAGGGCGTCGAAGGCCAGGCCGGCGGCGTCGGAATTGGGTGGGGCGCTGATGACCGGGGCGCCGGTGCGTTCGCCCCAGATCTGCAACTGCTCGACGGCGGCGGCGCGGAAGGTGTCGCCGGCGACCAGCATCGGGCGCAGGCCCTGCTCCTGGTAGGTTTTCGCCAGCTTGCCGATGGTGGTGGTCTTGCCGGTGCCGTTGACGCCGACCACCAGCACGACATGCGGCTTGCGGGCGGGGTCGATCAGCAGCGGCTGGGCGACCGGGGCGAGGATGGCGGCGATCTCGTCGGCCAGCGCGGTCTTGATCTCGGTTTCGCTCACCTCGCGGCCGAAGCGGGAGCGGCGGAAATTGGCGATCACCCGGGCGGCGACGGCGGTGCCGAGGTCGGCGGAGATCAGCAGGTCTTCGAGTTCCTCCAGCGCCGCGTCGTCCAGCTTGCGGTGGGTGAGGACGGCGCCGAGGCCCTGGGTGAGCTTCTGGGTGGAGCGGGAGAGGCCGTCTTTCAGGCGGGAGAAGAAGCCGAGCGCCATCAGGCGGGTTCCGCGACGAGGCCGGTTTGCGTGGCGGCGGTGACGCGGGCGCGCAGCAACTGGCCGGGGGCGGCGGCGATCTTTACCGGCGCGAAGTGTTCGCTGTGGCCGAGCGAGTCGGATTCGGCCAGCACGGAGATTTCGCGGCCGAGTTGGGCGGCGTAGAAGCGGGCGGCGTTGGCGGCGCCGGCTTCGCGCAGTTGGGCGGCGCGTTCGCGGCGCACGGGCTTGGCGACCGGCGGCATGCGGGCGGCCGGGGTGCCGGGGCGCTCGCTGTATGGGAAGACGTGCAGGAACGGGATGTCGGCCTCCTGCACGAAGGCCAGGGTTTCGGCGAACAGCGCGTCGGTTTCGGTGGGGAAGCCGGCGATCAGGTCGGCGCCGATGCCGATTCCGGGGCGCAGCGCGCGGGCGCGGGCGATGGTGGCCAGCGCGTCGGCGCGCAGGTGGCGGCGCTTCATGCGCTTGAGGATCAGGTCGGAGCCGGCCTGCACCGACAGGTGCAGGTGGGGCATCAGGCGGGGTTCGGTTTCGATGAGGCGCCAGAGGTCGGGGTCGATCTCGTTGGGGTCGAGCGAGGAGAGGCGCAGGCGGGGGAGTTCCGGCACCAGGGCCAGCAGGCGGCGGATCATCTGGCCGAGGCTGGGGGTGCCGGGCAGATCGGGGCCGTAGCTGGTGAGGTCGACGCCGGTCAGCACCACCTCGTGATAGCCGCCGGCGACCAGGGTGCGGACCTGCTCGGTGATGTCGCCGATCGGCACGCTGCGGCTGGGGCCGCGGCCATAGGGGATGATGCAGAAGGTGCAGCGATGGTCGCAGCCCTGCTGCACCTGCACGAAGGCGCGGGCGCGGCCGGCGAATTCGGTGACCAGGTGGGGGGCGGTTTCGCGCGCGGCCATGATGTCGGTGACCGCCGAGCCGGCGCCGGGGAGCCAGGATTCGGGCTTCAGCTTGTCCTCGTTGCCGAGTACGCGGGTGACGCCGGGGAGGGCGGCCCAGGCGGCCGGGGCGATCTGCGCGGCGCAGCCGGTGACCACGATTTTGGCGTCGGGGTGCTCGCGATGGGCGCGGCGGATGGCCTGGCGGGCCTGGCGCTCGGCCTCGCCGGTGACCGCACAGGTGTTGATGATGATGGTGTTGTCGAGCCCGGCGGCGTGGCCGCGCATCACCTCGGATTCATAGGCGTTGAGGCGGCAGCCGAAGGTGATGATGTCAACTGTCATGGGATATAACTGTCATGCCGCATAACTATCCAGGTTGAGCGTGCCGTGGAAGGCGGTGGCGACCGGGCCGGTCATCAATACGTGGTTGTCGGCGCGCCATTCGATTTCCAGTTCGCCGCCATCGACCAGCACGGCGGCGCGCCGCGCGGTGAGGCCGCGGCGGGCGGCGTTGACCAGCGCGGCGCAGGCGCCGGAGCCGCAGGCGAGCGTCAGGCCGGCACCGCGTTCCCAGACCCGCAGGCGGATGCGGTCGGCGGCGAGGATCTGCACGAAGCCGATATTGGCGCGCTCGGGGAAGATGGCGGCGTGTTCCAGTTTCGGGCCGAGGGATTCGATCGGCAGGGCGGCGAGGTCGGGGGTGAAGAAGGTGGCGTGCGGGTTGCCCATCGAGGCGGCGGCGGGGTCGGCGACCGGGCCTTCGGCGAGCGGCAGGTGCAGGGTGTCGGCGGCTTCGGCGAGCGGGATGTCGCGCCAGTCGAGCCGGACTTCGCCCATGTCGACGGTGACGCGGCCGTCGGCGAGGAGTTCGGCTGGCAGGTGGCCGGAGATGGTCTGGATGACCAGATGGCGGCGGCCGGTTTCGCGGGCCAGCAACTGGGCGACGCAGCGGGTGGCGTTGCCGCAGGCGCCGGCCTCGGTGCCGTCGGGGTTGCGGATGCGCATGAAGGCGTCGGCGTTGCTGCCAGCGGGCGGCGGTTCGATCGCGATGAACTGGTCGCAGCCGACGCCGGTGCGGCGGTTGGCGATCGCGGCGGCGCGGGCCTGGGTGATGCCGAGCGGGGCGGCGCGCTCGTCGAACACCACGAAATCATTGCCGCAGCCGTGCATCTTGAGGAAGGGTGCGTCCATGCGTTGCCTTATATGAGGGTGTGCGCCCGGCGCGAAGCCCCGCAGCTTGCATCAGGGGTGCGCCGCCGGTATAAGCCGCGCCTGTCTGTGGTCCGGGCCTGTAGGGCATGCCCGGCCGCGACCGCCTGCGCTTTGCAGGAACCTTATATGCGAGGAGTTCCAAATGCCCAAGATGAAGACGAAGTCTTCTGTGAAGAAGCGCTTCAAGATCACCGCCACCGGCAAGGTGCTCGCCGGGTTTGGCAACAAGCAGCACGGGCTGATCAACCGTTCCCAGAAGATGAAGCGCCAGGCGCGCGGAACCCAGGTGCTGACCGACGCCGATGCGCGCACGGTCAAGCAGTGGGCGCCGTACGGTCTGGTTTGAAGGGGAGATAGGTCATGGCACGTGTGAAGCGGGGCGTTACCACGCACGCCCGCCACAAGAAGGTTCTTGAGCAGTCGAAGGGGTTCGTCGGCCGCTCGTCCACCAATTACCGCATCGCGCTGCAACGGCTGGAAAAGTCGCTGCAGTATGCGTATCGCGACCGCCGGGTGAAGAAGCGCGAATTCCGCGCGCTGTGGATCCAGCGGATCAACGCCGCGACGCGCGAATATGGGCTGACCTATTCGCGCTTCATCGCCGGGCTGCGGCTGGCCGGCATCGAGATGGACCGCAAGGTGCTGTCGGCGATCGCCTATGACGACCCGGCGAGCTTCGGCGAGATCGTCAAGAAGGCGCAGGCCGCCCTGGCCTGATCGGCTCCCGCCACGGGATCGACGATCAAGACTGCGAAGGGCTGCCCGCGCCGGGCGGCCCTTTTGCGTAGATATGGTGGATTTCTCGATGACCGACGACCTTCTGACCCTGCAGGCCGAAACCGATGCCGCACTGGCCGCCGCCGCCGATCTGCGGGCGCTGGATGCGGTGCGGGTGGCGGTGCTGGGCAAGAACGGGCGGCTGACCGGCCTGCTGAAGGAACTCGGGCGGGCGTCGCCGGAGGAACGGCGGGAGCGGGGGGCGGCGCTGAACCGGGTGAAGGATGCGCTGGGGGCGGCGATCGAGGCGCGGCGGGCGGCGCTGGAGGCCCAGGCCCTGGATGCGCGGCTGGCCGCCGAGCGGATGGACGTGACGTTGCCGGCGAAACTGCGGCCGCAGGGGCTGATCCATCCGATCAGCCGCACCATGGAGGAGATGGCGGCGATTTTCGGCGCCATGGGGTTCGCCGTCGCCGAGGGGCCGGATATCGAGGATGACTGGCGCAATTTCGGCGCGCTGAACATCCCGGCGCATCATCCGGCGCGGCAGGATATGGATACGTTCTATATTCCGGGCGTCGATACCGAGGGCCGGGCGCGGGTGCTGCGGACGCATACCTCGCCGGTGCAGGTGCGCACCATGCTGGGGCAGGAACCGCCGATCCGGGTGATCGTGCCGGGCCGCACCTATCGCGCCGACCATGATGCGACGCACAGCCCGATGTTCCACCAGGTGGAGGGTCTGGTGATCGACCGGCACATCACGCTGGGGCATCTGAAGGGCTGTCTGATCGACTTTCTGCGGGCGTTTTTCAGCATCCAGTCGCTGCCGGTGCGGTTCCGCTCGTCGTATTTCCCGTTTACCGAGCCGTCGATGGAGGTGGATATCGGCTGGAACCGCAAGACCGGGGAGTTGGGCGGCGGCGGCGATTGGCTGGAGATTCTCGGCAGCGGCATGGTGCATGCGAAGGTGCTGGCGAATTGCGGCATCGACCCGCGCGAATGGCAGGGGTTCGCGTTCGGCATGGGGATCGAGCGGGTGACCATGCTGAAGCACGGCATCCCCGATCTGCGGCCGTTCTACGAGAGCGATATTCGCTGGCTGCGGCATTACGGCTTCAGCGCGCTGGCGCCGGCCATGCTGCATGAGGGGGTGTGAGGCGATGAAATTCACCCTGTCCTGGCTGAAGACGCATCTTGAGACCTCCGCCAGCCTCGGCGAGATCACCGAGCGGCTGACCAATATCGGGCTGGAGCTGGAGGGCGTGGAGGATCGCGCCGCGGCGCTGGCGCCGTTCCGGGTGGCGCATGTGGTGCAGGCGGTGCAGCACCCCAATGCCGACCGGCTGCGCGCCTGCACGGTGGATACCGGCGACGGGCTGGTGTCGGTGGTGTGCGGGGCGCCGAATGCCCGCACCGGCATGAAGGCGGTGTTCGCGCCGCCGGGCAGCTTCATTCCCGGCAAGGGGGTGGTGCTGAAGGTCGGCGAGATCAGGGGGGTGCAGTCGGCTGGCATGCTGCTGTCGCTGATGGAGATGGGGCTCGGCGAGGAGCATGACGGCATCGTCGAACTGCCGGAGGACGCGCCGGTGGGGGTGTCGTATCCGGTGTGGGCCGGGATGGACGATCCGGTGATCGAGATTTCGGTGACGCCGAACCGCGGCGATGCGCTGTCGGTGCGCGGCGTTGCGCGGGACCTGGCGGCGGCGGGGCTGGGGCGGCTGCGGCCGTTTGCGCCGGCGCCGGTGCCGTCGGTGGGGCCGAGTGCGGTTGGCTGGGCGATCAGCATGCCGGATGCCTGCCCGTGGGTGCTGGGGCGGACGATTTCCGGGCTGAAGAATGGGCCGAGTCCGCAATGGCTGCAGGACCGGCTGCTGGCGATTGGGCTGCGGCCGATCAACGCGCTGGTGGATATCACCAACTTCTTCACCGTCGATCTCGGCCGGCCGCTGCATGTGTTCGATGCCGGCAAGGTGCAGGGCGGCGTGCTGACCTTCCGGGCCGGCGCCGGCGAGAGCTTCAAGGCGCTGAACGGCAAGGACTATACCGCGACCTCCGAGGATTGCGTGATCGCCGATGCCGCCGGCGTGCAGTCGCTGGCCGGGGTGATCGGCGGCGAGGCGACCGGCTGCGATGCGGCGACCACCAGCGTGTTCGTGGAATGCGCGCTGTTCAACCCGGTGCGGGTGGCGCTGACCGGGCGGCGGCATCAGATCATCTCCGACGCGCGGCAGCGGTTCGAGCGCGGCATCGACCCGGCGCTGCTGCCGGACGCCGTCGAGGCGGCGACGCGGATGATCCAGGATTTGTGCGGCGGCACGGCGAGTGTGGTCGCCGAGGCGGGGGCCGAGCCGGCGTGGCGGCGCACTGCCGCGCTGCGGTTCGCGCGGCTGGGCGAGCTTGGCGGGCTGGATGTGCCGGCCGACGAGGCGGTGGCGGCGCTGGAGCGGCTGGGCTTCACGGTGGCCTCGCGCGACGATGCCTCGGTGGTGGTGCAGGTGCCGTCGTGGCGCAACGACATCGCCTCCGGCACACCGCTGGAGCCGGCGGCGACGCTGTCCCCCGAGCGGGCGGCGCAGGCGGCGGCCGGGCGCGATGTCATCGAGCCGGAATGCGACCTGATCGAGGAGGTGCTGCGGCTCGGCGGGTTGGATCACATCCCGCCGGTGTCGTTGCCGGTGGCGGGCGCGGTGCCGGCGGCGACGCTGACCGCGCGGCAGGGACGGGCGGCGGTGGCGCGGCGGGTGCTGGCGGCCCAGGGGCTGGCGGAATGCGTGACCTTCAGCTTCATGCCGGGCGCCGACGCGGCGCAGTTCGGCGGCGGCGATGCGTCGCTGCGGCTGGGCAACCCGATTGCCGCCGATCTCGACCAGATGCGGCCGACGCCGCTGGCGACGCTGGCGCTGGCGGCAAAACGCAATGCGGCGCGCGGCTATGCCGAGGTCGGGCTGTTCGAGATCGGGCCTGGCTATCCGGCGGTGGACAGCCAGTTGCAGGTGGCGGCCGGGCTGCGCTGCGGGCCGGCGCCACGGCATTGGTCCGGCCCCGCACAGCCGGCCGGGGCGATGGACGCCAAGGCCGATGTGTGGACGGTGCTGGCCGCACTCGGGGTGCCGATGGAGGCGCTGACGGTCACCGCCGACGCGCCGGGGCATTACCATCCCGGCCGCTCCGGCACGGTGCGACAGGGGCCGAAGACGGTGCTGGCGCATTTCGGCGAACTGCACCCGCGCGTGCTGGCGGCGATCGATCTGGCCGGGCCGGCGGCGGGGTTCGAGATCGTGCTGGACGCGGTGATGGACCCGAAGCGGCGGCGGCGGTCGGCACCCGACCTGCCCAGCTTCCAGCCGCTGCGCCGCGATTTCGCGTTCCTGGTCGATGCCGGGGCGACCGCCGAGGCGGTGCTGCGGGCGGCGCGCGGGGCGGAGCGGACGCTGATCGCCGGGGTGTCGCTGTTCGACCTGTATGAGGGCGACAAGCTGCCGGAAGGCAAGAAGTCGCTGGCGATCGAGGTGGTGTTCCAGCCGCGCGAACGCACGCTGACCGATGCCGAGATCGAGGCGGCCTGCGCGAAAGTGGTGGCCGCGGTGGCGAAGGCGACCGGGGCTGTGTTAAGAGGGTGAAGGGAAGACTTCTTTTTGTGAACAAAAAGAAGCTTTTTTATCCGCCTTGCAACATCGTACTCGTGGAGACTCCGGAGTCTCCACCGCCTAGTTGTTCCAAGGCGGATAAAAGTTTTTGGTTCTTTTTCTCAAAAAGAACAGCCTTCCTTGTTCTCTCGTAACCAATGATCGACACCCATGACCGACACGCCGCTCGACCGCATCCGCAACTTCGCGATCATCGCCCATATCGACCATGGGAAATCCACCCTGGCCGATCGGCTGATCCAGGCCACTGGCGCGCTTACCAATCGCGAGATGACCTCGCAGGTGCTGGACAACATGGATCTGGAGAAGGAGCGCGGGATCACCATCAAGGCGCAGACCGTCCGCCTCGCCTACACGGCGAAGGATGGCCTGACCTATGAGCTGAATCTGATGGACACCCCCGGCCACGTGGACTTTGCCTATGAGGTGTCGCGCTCGCTGGCGGCTTGCGAGGGGTCGCTGCTGGTGGTGGATGCGTCGCAGGGGGTGGAGGCGCAGACGCTGGCCAACGTGTATCAGGCGCTGGAGGCCGGGCACGAGATTGTGCCGGTCCTGAACAAGATCGACCTGCCGGCCGCCGAGCCGGAGCGGGTGAAGCAGCAGATCGAGGACGTGATCGGGCTGGATGCCTCGGACGCGGTGATGATCTCGGCCAAGACCGGCATCAATATCGAGGGCGTGCTGGAGGCGCTGGTCACCAGGCTGCCGCCGCCGAAGGGCGATGCCAACGCGCCGCTGACCGCGCTGGTGGTGGATAGCTGGTATTACCAGTATCTCGGCGTAGTGATCCTGATCCGGGTGAAGGACGGGCGCATCCGCCGCGGCCAAAAAGTGCGGATGATGGCGCAGGGCTCCACCCATCTGGTGGATCAGGTGGGGGTGTTCACGCCGCGCATGGTGGCGATGGACGAGCTGGGGCCGGGCGAGATCGGCTATATCAACGCCGCCATCAAGACCGTGGCCGACGTGGCGGTGGGCGATACCATCACCGACGACCGGGTGCCGGCGGCGGCACCGCTGCCGGGGTTCAAGCCGTCGGTGCCGGTGGTGTGGTGCGGGCTGTTTCCGGTGGATGCCGACGATTTCGAGAAGCTGCGCGACAGCCTGGCCAAGCTGCGGCTGAACGACGCCAGCTTCCACTTCGAGGCGGAAAGCTCGGCGGCGCTGGGGTTCGGCTATCGCTGCGGGTTTCTTGGCCTGCTGCATCTGGAGATCATCCAGGAGCGGCTGTCGCGCGAGTTCGACCTCGATCTGATCGCCACCGCGCCGAGCGTGGTCTACAAGATCCATCGCACCTCGGGCGTGCTGGACGAGTTGCACAACCCGGCCGACATGCCCGATCCCAGCCTGATCGATCATATCGAGGAGCCGTGGATCAAGGCGACGATCATGGTGCCGGACGAGTATCTCGGCAGCATCCTGACCCTGTGCAGCGAGCGGCGCGGGGTGCAGGTCGATCTCACCTATGTCGGCAATCGGGCGATGGCGGTGTATCGACTGCCGCTGAACGAGGTGGTGTTCGATTTCTATGACCGGCTGAAGTCGGTCAGCCGTGGCTATGCCAGCTTCGATTACGCGCTGGACGGCTACGAGGAGGGCGATCTGGTGCGGATCACCATCCTGGTGAACCAGGACCCGGTGGATGCGCTGTCGTTCATCGCCCATCGCAGCCAGGCGGAGCGGCGCGGGCGGTCGATCTGCGAGAAGCTGAAGGATCTGATCCCGCGGCAGTTGTTCAAGATCGCGGTGCAGGCGGCGATCGGCGGGCGGGTGATCGCCCGCGAGACGATCGGGGCGATGAGCAAGGACGTGACCGCGAAGTGCTACGGCGGCGA
>JBEPTZ010000111.1:0-14878 GCA_041691815.1 Rhodospirillales bacterium
GTCGACCGAGAACGGCGCCTCGCCGCGCTTGTCCTTGGCGATCGGGATCTGGTGCGCCTCGGCGAATTGCAGCAGGCGGGTGCGGCTGGTCAGTTCCCATTCGCGCCACGGGGCGATGATCTTGATCTCGGGGTTCAGCGCGTAATAGCTGAGCTCGAAGCGCACCTGGTCGTTGCCCTTGCCGGTGGCGCCGTGGGCGACCGCGTCGGCACCGGTTTCGGCGGCGATCTCGATCTGCCGCTGGGCGATCAGCGGGCGGGCGATCGAGGTGCCGAGCAGGTACTGGCCCTCGTACAGCGCGTTGGCGCGGAACATCGGGAAGACGAAGTCGCGCACGAAGGTTTCGCGCAGATCGTCCATGTAGATCTGCTTGATGCCGAACATCTCGGCCTTCTTGCGGGCCGGGCCGAGTTCCTCGCCCTGGCCGAGATCGGCGGTGAAGGTCACCACCTCGCAGTTATAGGTGGTTTGCAGCCAGCGCAGGATCACGCTGGTGTCCAGCCCGCCGGAATAGGCGAGCACGACCTTCTTCACATCCTTGACGCGCATCGGTGGCTGATCCCCTCAGGATTTGGCGCTATCGGTGGGCAGAGGCGGGAGGTAGCGCTGTCGGGTGGGTTTGCGCAAGCCGGGGGGTGAAGAAATGGCCGGTGGGCCTTGATCGGCGCGGCGAATCGGCCTATCGGTTGGGGCGTCGCGCGTGTTTTTCCTGTGTGCAGTACCTGTGTGTAGTACTGGCAGCAGACGGGCGCGACCCACCCTTGCGCCGATAAAACGCGATTACATCAGGTTCCCATGGACATAGACGTGACTCCCGAACTGCGTGAAAACGCGGCGGCTGCCGGGCCATCAGCGCCGGCGAGCAAAGGCGCCGCGGCGCACACCGTCATGCAGCATCGCGCGCTGTGCCAGTTGGGGTTGCCGTTGCAGCCTTGCTCGGATTCGTGGCGGCGCGATATCGGCACGGTGGCGCTGGCGATCGAGATGCCGGCGGGTGGCCAGCTGCCGCATGGCGCGTTGCTGCGGCGGTTGCTGCTGCATGTGTTCTCGGCAGCACTGGCGAGCGGTAGCCCGGCGGTGGAGATCGGCGAGGATGCCGCGGTGCTGGCCGAACGCATGGGGTTCGCGGCCGACGAGGCCGGGCTGCGGGCGCTGGCCGAGCAGTATGAACGGCTGGTGGCGGCCAAGATCACCGTGGCGCTGGACGGCGGCGCGGCGCTGGGGGTGTTCGACGCGCGCGGCCGGCCGCGGGCGGTGGCCGAGTGGCGCAGTGCGGTGCGGCTGAATGCGCGGTTCTTCGCCGGGCTGGCCGAGGGCGCGGTGGCGCTGGACAGCCGGGTGGTCGCGGCACTGACCGATCGGCCGCTGGCGCTGGATGCCTATATGTGGCTCGCCTACGGGCTGGCCAATACGCCGGCCGAAGGGTTGGCCGGGGCGCGTTGGGAGGAGCTGTACGGCCGCTTCGGCGATCAGGGGCAGACGCCGGAGACCTTCCGCGCGGCGTTCGAGGATTGCCTGCGCGAGGTGACGGTGGCCTGCCCGGCGATCGTGGTGATCATGGGCGAGCAGGAGGTGCAGGTGCGGGCGGCGTCGCCGCTGCGTGCCGCAACGGCGCCGGTGGTGCCGCCTGCCGCGCCGCGCCCGGTGCCGGTGATGCAGCCTGCCGCGCCGCGCCCGGCGCCGGTGGAGCCGGTGGCCGAGACGCGGGTCGAGGCGGTTGCCGAGAGCTTCGCCGAGGCGAGTGCCGGCGAGGCGGTGGAACAGAGTACGCGGCAGGGCGGGCGCCTCGGGTCGCAGGCGGGCGGCGGGCAGCAGGGCATCAGCCTGAAATCGCATATTACCGGGCTGGCGCAGGTGATCTGGCTACAACGCGCCAATGGCCGCGAGAACCAGGTGATCGAGGTGACGCCGGGCGGGCGCTACGATCCGGACAACGTCACTGTGCTGGCGCTGGAGCCGCTGGTGGTGCAGATCAGCGGCGGGCTGTACGATCGCGAGTTCGAGCGGGTTTCGGCCTGGGCGATGAGCAATCGCGACCTGATCGACGATGTGTGGGACGGCAAGATCGCCAACTTCGACGAGATTGCCAGCCGGGTGAAGAAGGTGCCGGCGCCGGGCTGGCGGTGAGCGGTGGCGGCTGGCTGGACGGCTAATTCTTTGTTTTGACGTGCGGTTTCGGCCGAGCAAATAATTCCATTTCCGCTGTGCTTGCTTTAGGCTGCGGCAGATCACGCCAGCAGGGAGAGACGGGCATGGGCAGGGTGGCATTGGTGACCGGCGGCACGCGCGGCATTGGCGCGCAGATCAGCCGGGCGCTGAAGGATGCGGGGCGCACGGTGGTGGCGAGCTACGCCGGCAACGATGCGGCGGCGCAGGCGTTCAACGCCGAAACCGGCATCGCGGTGATGAAGTTCGACGCCGGGGATTATGCCGCCTGCGAGGCGGCGATCGCCAGGATCAAGGCCGAGCATGGGCCGGTGGAAATCCTGGTCAACAATGCCGGGATCACCCGCGATTCGACGATGTCGCGGCTGTCGCGCGAGATGTGGGACGCGGTGCTGGATACCAATCTCGGCTCCTGCTTCAACCTGTCGAAACTGGTGTGGGACGGGATGCGGGCGGCGAAGTTCGGGCGCATCGTCAATATCGGCAGCATCAACGGCCAGGCCGGGCAGTATGGCCAGGTGAACTATGCCGCCGCCAAGTCCGGCATCCATGGGTTCACCAAGGCGCTGGCGCAGGAGGGGGCGCGGTTCGGCATCACGGTGAACGCGGTGGCGCCGGGGTATGTGGACACCGACATGGTGCGGGCGGTGCCGCCGGATGTGCTGGAGAAGATCATCGCCAGGATTCCGATGGGGCGGCTGGGGCGGGCGCATGATATCGCGCGGGGCGTGGTGTTTCTGACCGCCGATGATGGGGATTTCTGCACCGGGTCGACGGTGTCGATCAATGGCGGGCAGCATATGTATTGAGGAAGGTCTTCTTTTTGTGAACAAAAAGAAGCAAAAAAACTTTTTATCCATTGGAGTGTACGGAGTCCCTGTACCTCCGCTGCTGCAAGGCGGATAAAGTTTTTTGCTTCTTTTTTTCAAAAAAGAAGCCTTTTCTGGAGGCTGCCGATGCCTGATTGCGTGCTGATCGCCGGCGACGGCCCGGTGGGGCTGACCATGGCGGCGGAACTGGCGCGGTACGGTGTCGCCGTGCGGATTGTCGATAGTGCGGCGGCACGGACGGACAAGTCCAAGGCGCTGGTGCTGTGGAGTCGCAGCCTGGAGTTGATCGACCGGATGGGCTGCGGCGAGGATTTCGTCGCGGCCGGGTTGAAGGCGACGGCGGCCAATATCATCGCCGGCGGCAGCCGGGTTGCGCATATCCAGCTGGACAGCGTGCCGACGCCGCATCCATACGGGCTAATGCTGCCGCAGAGCGAGACCGAGCGGCTGATGGAGGCGCATCTGAACGCGCTGGGCGTGCAGGTGCAGCGGCAGGTGACGCTGGCCGGGTTCTCCCAGGCCGGTGACGCGGTGACGGCGGTGTTGCGGCATGCGGAGGGGCGCGAGGAGACGGTGGCGGCCTCCTGGCTGATTGGCTGCGATGGCGCGCATAGCGCGGTGCGGCATGGGCTGGGGATGCAGTTCGAGGGGGATACGCTGCCGAGCAACTGGGTGCTGGCCGATGTGCATCTGGCGGGCGTGCCGTGGCCATTGCACGAGGTGGGGATCCATCTGCATGCGGACGGGGTGCTGGCGCTGTTCCCGATTGCCGCGGCGCCGGGGGGCGGGCGCTACCGGGTGATTGCCGATGTCGGTGGGGTCGATATGGCCCGGCGCGACCCGCCGCTGGAGCAGGTGCAGGCGCTGCTGGACCAGCGCGGGCCGGGGGGCATCGTGGCGTCGGCGCCGATCTGGCTGGCCGGGTTCGTGATCAATGAGCGCAAGGTGGCGGAGTATCGCGACGGGCGGGTGTTTCTGGCCGGCGATGCCGCGCATATCCACAGCCCGGCCGGCGGACAGGGCATGAATACCGGGATGCAGGACGCCATCAACCTGGCCTGGAAGCTGGCGCTGGTGTGCCGGCGGGAGGCGGCGGCGGAGCCTCTGCTGGGCAGCTACAGCGACGAGCGCAGCGAGATCGGCCGCCAGGTGCTGGCCAATGCCGGGCGGCTGACGACGATGGCGACGCTGAAGGGGGCGCTGCTGCAAGGGGTGCGCAACCAGGTGGCGGCGCTGCTGTTCGGGTTGTCGCCGGTGCGCCGGGCGATGAACAATCTGCTGGCGGAGTTGTCGATCGGCTATCCGGATGGGCCGTTGACCGAGGTGGCCGCGAAGCCGTCGGGCGAGCCGGCGGCGGGCGCGCGGGTGCCGCCGGCCGAGCAGCCACTGGGGGCGGGGCGGGCGCCACGCTTTGCGCTGTTCGGTGCGATCTGCGCGGAGAGCGCGGCGTTGATCGGGCGGTTTCCGGCGCTGCTGGAGGCGGAGGTGCGGGCGCCGTTCCGGGCGGACGGGATATGGCTGGCGCGGCCGGATGGCTACGTGGCGCTGACCGCGGCGCAGGGCGACTGGCCGCGGGTGGCGGCGTATCTGGAGCGGATCGCGCCAACCTGATCAGTAGACCTTGGCGGTGCCGAACAGCAGGTTGGGCAGCACCAGCGAGATCCACGGCACGTAGGTGATCAGCACCAGGAATACCAGCAGCACGCAGAGCCACGGCATCGCCGCGCGCACCACCTGCATCACTCCCATGCCGGTGATGCCGGAGGTGACGAACAGGTTGAGCCCGACCGGCGGGGTGACCATGCCGATCTCCAGGTTGACCACCATGATCACGCCGAGATGGATCGGGTCGATGCCGAGTTTCATGGCGATCGGGAACAGGATCGGCACCAGGATCAGGATGATCGCCGATGGTTCCATGAAGTTGCCGGCGATCAGCAGGATGATGTTGACGACAATGAGGAACTGCCACGGGGCGAGGCCGGCCTGGACGATCATCTCAGCGATGGTCTGCGGAATCTGCAGCGTGGTCAGCACATAGGCGAACAGCAGCGCGTTGCAGATGATGAACAGCAGCATCACGGTGACCCGGGCGCTGTCCTCCAGCACCTTCGGCACGTCGCGGAAGCCGATGTCGCGATAGACGAACAGCGCCACCGCGAAGGCGTAGACGGCGGCCACCGCTGCGGCCTCGGTGGGGGTGAAGATGCCGCCATAGATGCCGCCGAGGATGATGACGATCAGCAGCAGGCCCCAGACCGCCTCGCGCCCGGTGCGCAGCCGCTCGGCCCAGGAATGGCGGGCTTCGCGCGGGATCTTGAGGTAGGTGGCGGCGCCCCAGATGGCGATCATCAGCATCACGCCGAGCATGATGCCAGGCAGCACGCCGGCCATGAATAGCCGGCCGACCGAGGTTTCGGTGGCCGCCGCGTAGACCACCATGACGATCGACGGCGGGATCAGGATACCCAGCGTGCCGGCGTTGCAGATGACGCCGGCGGCGAATTCCTTGGAGTAACCGGTGCGCACCATGCCGGCGATGACGATCGAGCCGACCGCGACCACGGTGGCCGGCGACGAGCCGGAGACCGCGGCGAACAGCATGCAGGCCATCACCGAGGCGATCGCCAGGCCGCCGCGCAGATGGCCGAGGCAGGCCACCGCGAAGTCGATCATCCGGCGCGCCACCCCGCCGGTGGTCATGAAATTGCCGGCCAGGATGAAGAACGGGATGGCCAGCAGCACGAAATTCTCGGAGGTGGACCAGAATTTCAGCGCCAGCGAAGCGATGCTGTCATTCGAGAAGAAGATGATGGTCAGCGTGCTGGCCAAGCCGAGCGAAATGGCGATCGGCATGCCGATGATGATGAACGCCATCAGGCTGACGACCAGGAAAGCGGCGGTCATGCGAGCGGCTCCCGGGTGCCAGGGGCCAGTTCGCGCAGCGTCTCGGCGGCCTCATCGGCCAGCAGCAGGCCGCTGGCGCGGCCGCGCAGGATGTCGATCGCCTGCTGGATCAGCCGCACCGCCAGCAGCGCGAAGCCAAGCGGCAGGATGATGCTGAGCAGCCAGCGCTGCAGCGGGATGTCCTCGGCCAGCACGCCGAGCCGCCAGAGCTTGTACAGATAGGTGTAGGAGCCGTCGAACATGATACCGGCGTAGAGCAGGCACAAAGCAATGCCGAGCAGGCCGGTGGCGCGCTGCCAGGCGCGCGGCAGCGCCTTCACTGCAAAATCCACCCCGATATGGCTGTGCACGCGGATGCCGTACGACACCCCGATCATGATCAGCCAGCCGAACATATAGGTGTTGGCTTCCAGCGCCCAGACGAAGCCGTGGTTGAACACGTAGCGCAGCACCACCTGCAGGAAGGTGAGCACCGTCATCGCCCCGAGCAGCAGGGCCAGCAGCCCCTCCTCCAGCCTTGCCGTCATCCGCGCCACTCGGGGTGCTCCTGAAGGAGGGTCAGGGGAGCAAGTAAGCCTGCTTTTTTGCAAAAAAGAAGCAAAAAACTTTTTTTATCCGCCTTACGACTGCGGCGTGGCGGAGACGCCGTAGACTCCAACGGATAGAAAGTTTTTTTGCTTCTTTTTGTTCACAAAAAGAAGGCCTTCCCTGCCTTATGCCTTCCGCGCCGCGTCGATCACGTCCTTGCCGATGTCGCCCTCGAACTGCTTCCACACCGGCTCCATCGCCTTCTTCCAGGCGGTGCGCTGGGTGGCATCGAGTTCGATGATCTCGGTGGTGCCGGAGTCCTTGATGCGGCCACGGTCGCGGGTGTTCAGTTCGCCGGCGACCTTGTTGGTGTGGGCGGTGGCTTCGATCACCACCTGGTCCAGCACCGGGCGGATGTCCTTGGGCAGGCTGGTCCAGAAGTCGGTGGAGGTCAGCAGCATGTAGTCGATGGCGCCGTGGTTGCTCTCGGTGATGTATTTCTGCACCTCGAAGAACTTCTGCGAGAAGATGTTCGACCAGGTGTTCTCCTGCCCGTCCACGGTGCCGACCTGCAGCGCTTGGTAGACTTCGGCGAACGCCATCTTCTGCGGGTTGGCGTTGAGCGCCTTGAACTGCGCCAGCAGCACGTCGCTGGACTGGATGCGGAATTTCAGCCCGGCGCAGTCGGTGGGCAGGCGCAGCGGCTTGTTGGCGGAAATCTGCTTCATGCCGTTATGCCAGTAGCCGAGGCCGTAGAAGCCTTTCTTCTCCATCGAATGCAGCAGCTTCTTGCCGGTGGCGCTGCTCTGGAAGGTATCCACGGCCGCGGTGTCGGCGAACATGAACGGCAGGTCGAACACCTGCAGCGACTTGGTGTAGCGGTCGAACTTGGACAGCGACGGCGCGATCACGTGCACGTCGCCGAGTGCCAGCGCCTCCATCTCCTTGGCGTCGCCGAACAGCGAGGAGTTGGGATAGACCTCGACCTTGACCTTGCCGGGCAGCCGCTCCTCGGCCAGTTTCTTGAACAGCAACGCGCCCTGGCCCTTGGGGGTGCCGTCGGCGACCACATGGCTGAACTTGATGATGATCGGCGCGGCGCGGGCCGGGCGGGCGATCAGCGGCAAAGCGGCCGCGGCCAGTGGTGCGGCGAGCAGGGTCCGGCGGGAAACGGTGCGCGCGGCGGCGCGGGGCGGAATTTGTGCCATGACGGACTTCCTTTACGGCAAAAACGCAGGCAAAGTCTGCGTCGCGGCGACCCCGCGACGTTGTTTCTCAGCACTTAACCGGGGCGCGGCAATATTGCAACCGTTCTGCCTAAATCATGCCGCAGAAGGGATATAGAGATGATCTGAATAGAAGTACTCTGTCCTGTTCAGTCACACTTTGATGCAAAATTCATCTACGCCGCCAGTTTGGTGACCGCGTCCAGCCCGAGTGCGGCAGCCAGGCGGTCCAGCCGGCGGGTGACGCTCTCGCCGGCGAACACCCCGCCGCCCTGGGCCAGGTGCAGAGTGAGGGTGCGGCCGAGCTTCAGGCTTGTGCCGGCCAGCAGGTCCGGGGTGCCGGCGGAGAGCGTGTAGGCCAGGCGGAGCGCCACGCCGAGGATGGTGGCGCTGCGGATTTCCTCGATGCCGAGCAGCGCGCGGGCGGTGGCGAGGAACGGCGCCTCCGGCTCGGCCTCGTAACGCAGCGCCAGGGTCAGTGCCAGGAAGGCGCGGGCCAGATGGTCCAGTCCCAGGCCGGGCTGGCGCAGGATGCGCAGATAGGCCTGCTCGGCGCGGTATTCTGGGTGGTCGTGGCTGCCGATGTCGGACATCCAGCAGGCCGCTGCGCGCAGCCGGCGGAGCAGCGGGGTTTCGCTCGGGAACAGCGGCGCGGTCCAGCCGATCAGCGCCGGCGGCAGCGCGGGGTCGCGGCCGAGCATGCGGGCGAAATCTTCGCCGGCGGCCAGCAGCGGGTCGCGGGCGCGGGTTTCGGCCGGCATGCGCTCCATATACCAGCCCTCGCGCAGGCCGTTGGCGCTGAACACCACGCGGCGGGCGTTGGTGGCGCGCAGCACCCGGCGCAGCGCCACGGCGGCGAACGGCAGGTCTTCCACCCGGCGGCGGGGGACACCCGGCATGCGCTCCAGCACCCGGCGGCTGGCGCCGGCGATGACGCTGGTCAGGTCGCGCGCCTCGTCGCGGCCGATGGTGTAGTGGTGGACCATGTTCAGCGGGTAGCCGGTCTGGGCGATATGAATGCGGGCCAGCGCCCGCCAGGCGCCGCCGACCGCGTAGAGATCGTGCCCGGCGCCTTCGGCGAGCCAGGGCACCTCGGCGAAATCGGCCTCGGCGATGGCCCGCGCGCGGGCGACGTCGCCGCCGGAGCGCTCGGCCAGGCGGAGCACGCCGAGCTTCAGCGTTCGGGCGGCGCCACGGGTGCCGCGGTGCAGGCGCACTACCTCCAGCGAACCGCCGCCGATATCGGCCAGCACGCCGTCTGCCTCGGGGATGCCGCAGAGCATGCCGGCGGCGGACAGGCCGGCCTCCTCCTCGCCGGACAGCACGCGGATGTTCATCCCCGGCAGCCGTTCGCGCAGGGTGGCGACGAAGGCGGGGCCGTTGCTGGCCTCGCGCACCGCGGCGGTGGCCAGCACTTCGAACGGGGCGGCGCCCATCGCGCGGGCGATGGCGGCATAGCGGTTCATCACCGTCAGCGCCTGCGCCACCGCCTCGTCGTTCAGCCGGCCGGTGCTCTGCAGGCCGCGGCCGAGGCGCAGCACCGCCTTCTCGTTGAAGATCGCCACCGGGTTGCGATGGCTGCCCTCGAACACCACCAGGCGGACCGAGTTGGAGCCGAGATCGACGACGGCGCAGCGGGCGGCATCGACGGAGGGACGGAATGGCACGATCAATCCTGCACCAGACGGACGGGGCGGCGCGGCGCGCCGAGCGGCGGACCGATGGTCGCCGCTCCGTGCGGCGGGCCATGCAGGGCCGAGCCGCGGCCGGACAGCGAGGGGTTGGTCATGAAATACTCATGGGCGGAAATCCGCTTGCGGCCGCCGTTGCGGCCATCGGTTGATTTGGTCTCGGTGTTCTTGCCGGGTTTCGGCGGCAGCGCCACGCGGCGCCAGACGCCGCCGGCATCCAGGTCCCAGGACTGCATCGTGTCCTTGAGGTTTACCACCATGATCTGGTCCAGCACCTGGGCATGCACCGTCGAGTTGAAGATCGGCACCAGCGTCTCGACCCGCCAGTCCATGTTGCGGACCATCCAGTCCGCCGAGCTGATATAGACCCGGGCGTGCCGGCTGGGCAAAGCGTGGCCGTTGCCGAACACGCAGATGCGGCTGTGCTCGAGGAACCGTCCGACGATCGATTTGATCCGGATGTTTTCCGACAGGCCGGGCACGCCGGGGCGCAGGCAGCAGATGCCGCGGATCACCCCGACGATCTTCACCCCGGCCTGCGAGGCCTGGTAGAGCTTGTCGATCAACTGGTCGTCGACCAGGGCATTGAGTTTCAGCCAGATGCTGGCCGGCTTGCCTTCGCGGGCGAACAGGATTTCGCGGTCGATCATCTCCACCAGCGTGGCGCGCAGGGTCAGCGGGCTGAAGGCGATGGCGTCCATGCGGGCCGGGCGGGCGTAGCCGGTCATGTAGTTGAACAGCCGGGCGGCGTCGCGGGTGAGGTCGGGGTCGCAGGTGAAGAAGGACAGGTCGGTGTAGCTGCGGGCGGTGATCGGGTGATAGTTGCCGGTGCCGAAATGCGCGTAGCTGCGCATGGTGAGGCCCTCGCGACGCACCACCAGCGACATCTTGGCGTGGGTTTTCAGCTCGGTGAAGCCGAACACCACCTGCACCCCGGCCGCCTCCAGCCGGCGCGACAGGCTGATATTGGCCTCCTCGTCGAAGCGGGCGCGCAGTTCCACCATCGCGGTGACCGACTTGCCGGCCTCGGCGGCCTCAATCAGCGCCTTGACGATCGGGCTGTCGCGGCTGGTGCGGTACAGTGTCTGTTTCACCGCCACCACCGCCGGGTCGCCGGCCGCCTGGCGGAGGAACTGCACCACCACGTCGAAGCTCTCGAACGGGTGGTGGACGATGATGTCCTTGGCGCGGATGGCGGCGAAGCAGTCGCCGGCGAAATCGCGGATGCGCTCGGGGAAGCGCGGCGTGTAGGGGCGGAACAGCAGGTCCGGCCGGTCGTCGACGATCAACTGGCGCAGGTCGACCAGCCCCAGCAGGCCGTTCTGCACATGCACCTCCTCGCCGATCGCGCCGAGTTCGTCGCTGACCAGTTCGCGCAGGTCATCGGGCATGCCGGCGTTGACGCTGAGATGGATCGCCACCCCGCGCCGGCGGCGCTTGAGTGCCGTTTCGTAGGAGCGGACGAGGTCTTCGGCCTCTTCCTCGAATTCCACGTCGGTGTCGCGGATCAGGCGGAACATGCCGTCGGCGAGCACCCGGAAGCCGGGGAACAGCCGGTCGAGGAACATCGTCACCAGGTGTTCCAGCAGCATGAAGCGGATCGGCGCGTGCTCATCGGCGCCGGCCGGCAGGCGGATGAAGCGCTCCACCTGGGCCGGCAGCGGGATCAGCGCCAGCATGCCGAGCGGGTCGCCGGCCGGAGCATCGTCGCCGCGCCGGGCTTCGGCGCGCTGCAGCCGCAGCGCCATCACCAGGCCCATGTTGGGGATGAACGGGAACGGGTGGGCCGGGTCGATCGCCAGCGGCGTCAGCACCGGGAACACCCGCTCCATGAACCAGGCATCGAGCCAGAAGCGGTCCTGGTCGGAGATGCTGCGCGGTTCCACCACCACGATGCCGGCGTCGGCGAGGCGGCTGCGCAGGGTGTTCCAGACCTTCAGCTGGGCGGCCATCAGCGCCTGCGCCCGGCGCTCCACGGCGCCGAGTTGCTGGGCCGCGGTGCGGCCGTCCGGCGAGCGCACCGAGACGCCGGCCTTGGCCTGACCGACCAGGCCGGCGACCCGCACCGAATAGAATTCATCGAGGTTGCCGGCGCTGATCGACACGAAGCGGACCTGCTCCAGCAGCGGATGGCCGGGGTTTTCCGCCTCCTCCAGCACCCGGTGGTTGAAGTCCAGCCAGGACAGTTCGCGGTTGATGAAGCGGTCGGGGCTGTCCGACAGCGTGGCATGGCCGGGGTCGGTGGGGGAGGTGGTGGCGTGCGATGCGTCGGGCGGGGTCATGCGGGAGGTCCGGAACGGGTCACGACAGTAATATGGGGAGCGGCGGGCCGGGCTGCATGGTTTCTTCGTCGACAGGGGCTTCTTCGCCAGTGGCCGGCGGATCGGCGATCTCGTCCAATATCGTGGCGGCCAGCGCGCGGCTGACCGGGCGGCCGGCGGCGAGCGCCGCTCGGTCCAGCCTCGCGGCGGCCTCGCGCATCGCCGCCTGGGTGCGCGGCAGCCGAAGCAGCAGCCAGTCCTGCACCGCCTCCGGCACCGCGCATTGCCGATCGGCCAGCAGGCGGGCCAGCAGGGTGCGCAGCAGCGCATCCTCGGCAGGGTGGATCTCGACGGCAGTGATGGCGCGCAGCCGGCTGGCGAGGTCGGGCAGGCCGACCTGCCAGCGGGAAGGCGGGGTGCGGGCGGCCAGCAGCACGGTCTGGCCGACCTCGGCGGCGGCGTTCAGCAGGTGCAGCATGTCATGCTCGGGTGCCAGGTCGGCATCGTCGATCGCCAGCGGGGTGTGCGGAAACCCGGCGAAGCGCAGCCCCGGGCCGGCGAGCCGGGCGGCGTGGCACCGTGCCGCCCAGATATGCAGCAGATGGGTCTTGCCGCAGCCCGCCTCCCCCCACAGCGCCAGCCGGCGCTGCGGCCATTGCTCGGGGCGGGCCAGCCAGGCGCGCGCCTCGGCGTTGCTGGCGGCGGGCAGGAAGGTGGCGCCGGCGAATCGCGGCTCATGCGGGAAGTCCAGCGCGAGTTGCCGGGCGCTCATAGGGCGGGCGGCGGCGCGGGCGGCAGCGGGCGCGGCGTGTCGGGCGGGTCGAGATAGAGCGGGCTGGCCAGATAGCGCCGCAGCCAGAAGCGGCACAGCACGCCGATCGTCGCTGCCATCGGCACCGCCAGCAACACGCCGACGAAGCCGAACGCGGCGCCGCCGGCGAACAGCGCGAAGATCACCCAGACCGCGTGCAGTTCCACCCGGTCGCCCAGGAAGCGCGGGTAGATCACATAGCCTTCCAGAAGGTTGCCGACGATGAACACCGCCACCACTAGCATCACCCCGGTCCAGGTGGGGAACTGCGCCAATGCCAGCGCGACCGAGACCACCAGCCCGGTGACGCTGCCGACATAGGGGATGAAGGACAGCGCGCCGGCCGCCAGGCCGACGATCAACCCGAGATCGAGCCCGACCAGCGACAGGCCGGTGGCGTAGAACAGCGCCAGGAACAGGCAGCACAGCGCCTGCCCGCGCAACCAGGCGGACAGGATGCGGTCGATCTCGCACGCCTGCGCCCGCAGCGCCCCGGCATAGCGATGCGGCAGCCAGCCATCGACCCGCGCCACCACCCCCGGCCAATCGCGCAGCAGATAGAAGGCCACCACCGGGGTCACCACCAGCAGGCTCAGCACGTTGAACAGCGCGAAGCCGCCGCCGATCAGCCTGGCGACGGTGGTGATCAGGAAGGACAGCACAGCGCCGGCCTGCCCGCCCACCAGATCACGCAGCTTGCTGTCGACGAACTCCTCACCCAGCCGCTGCTGCGCGTTGGCGATCAGCGTCTCGGCGAAATGCTGCACCTGCGCGGCATAGGTCGGCACCCGGCCGAGCAGCAGGCCGATCTGCGACAGGATCAGCGGATACAGCAGCAGCGCGAACAGCAGCACCGAGGAGAGCAGCGCCAGGATCAGCAGCAACGCGCCGATCGAGCGCCGCAGCCCCCAGCGATCCAGCAGCGAGGCCAGCGGGTCGAGGAAATACGCCACCCCGGCGGCGGCCACGAACGGCAGCAGGATGGAGGCGAACCATTGCAGCGCGAACCACGCGACCACCAGCAGCCCGACCAGCAGCGCGATGCGCTGGCCGCGGGTGGCCGAGGCCGGCATGTCGATCGTCCGGCCCTGCGGCGACGCTGGCCTCATACGGCCTCCACGTGCAGCACCGCGATACTGGTCTGCATCGCCCCCGCCGCCATTGCAGAGGCTGCGCCGCTATGGTTGTTTCCGCCGCAATGCGGCGCGAGGCGTGTCGCGGGCGTCATCTTCCACCGTGCCACGATCCGATGGGCCCTCTTCCATCGGTCTGTGGCCATAATTGCACCGAGGGCCGCATGGCCAGCATGACCTATCGCGCCGCGGGCGTCGACATCGACGCGGGGGATGCGCTCGTCGAGCGGATCAAGCCGCTGGCCAGGGCGACCAGCCGCAGCGGGGTGATGGGCGGGCTCGGCGGGTTTGGCGCGCTGTTCGATCTCAGGGCGGCGGGGTTCACCGATCCGGTGCTGGTGTCTTCCACCGACGGCGTCGGCACCAAGCTGAAGATCGCCATCGACACCGGACGGCACGACACGGTGGGCATCGACCTGGTGGCGATGTGCGTCAACGACCTGGTGGTGCAGGGGGCGGAGCCGCTGTTCTTCCTGGATTATTTTGCCACCGGCAAACTGGCGGTGGAGCAGGCCGCCCGGGTGGTCGCCGGCATCGCCGAGGGCTGCAAGCTGGCCGGCTGCGCGCTGGTCGGCGGCGAGACGGCGGAGATGCCGGGGATGTATGGCCCCGGTGACTACGATCTGGCCGGGTTTGCGGTGGGGGCCGCCGAACGGAGCGCGCTGCTGCCGAAGGAGGTGGCGGCCGGCGATGCGATCCTTGGGCTGGCCAGTTCCGGCGTGCATTCCAACGGCTTCTCGCTGGTCCGCCGCATCGTCGAGACGACCAATGCCGGCTGGGCGACCCCGGCGCCGTTCGCGGCCGGGCAGACCCTGGGCGAGGCGCTGATGGCGCCGACCCGCATCTACGTGAAATCCGTGCTGGCGCTGCACCGGGCCGGGCTGCTGAAGGCCGCCGCGCATATCACCGGCGGCGGCCTGCCGGGCAACCTGCCGCGGGTGCTGCCCGATGGACTCTGCGCGGTGATCGATGCCGCCGACTGGCGGCTGCCGCCGGTGTTCGCCTGGCTGGCCCGGGCCGGCGATGTGACGGCCGACGAGATGCTGCGAGTGTTCAACTGCGGCGTCGGCATGGCGGTGGTGGTCAGCGATGCCGAGGCAGCGGCCGCGCTGCTGGCCCAGCATGGCGAGACGGTGTTCCCGCTGGGGCGGATTGAGGTTGCCGGCGACGGCGAGGCGATTCGTATCGACCTGCCGGCCGGGTGGCTGGGCCTATGAACTACATCGCGAAGCAGGCAAGGCCACAAAGAGACGTAGAGGCGAAGAGAAGCAGGTCTCGCTTGCTTCTCTTCGCCTCTCCGCCTCTTTGTGATGCTTCCTTGCTTT
>JBEPTZ010000112.1:0-14832 GCA_041691815.1 Rhodospirillales bacterium
TCTGCCCACAGGCAATAAGAGTCGGGGGTTCCAAGGGCTTTGCCCTTGGCGGGGTTCGGGGCAGAGCCCCGGCTTGCTACTCGCGCCGTCGGGTCATCAGCAGCACCCAGCCGAGGCCGAGCAGTGCGATGGCGGCGTTGGGCAGCAGCAACGGCCACAAACTGGCCGCTGCCGGTTGGTCGATCGCCTGGGCCAGGCTGGGCGCGGCGCCGGCCAGCCACAACGGCAGCGCACCGGTGAGAACGGCGTATCGATCCGACATCGAATCACCAGCCCTTCAGGATGTATCACCTGATTCGAAGCAAATAGCGTGCCTGAATGGGATTTCAGCGGCTTGAGTCGCCCCGGAATCCGAAGTGTAAAGTTTACCGACAGGTTACAGGTCGCGCCGCATCAGCGTGACGATTTCGCCCAGGTCCCGCGATTCGGCGAACGCCACCCAGCCGAGCCGTGCGTAGAGTGGCGCCGCGGTGTTGGTGTCCAGATACAGCGTGGCGATGCCGGCCGCCCGGGCGCTGGCCTCCACCGCGCCGACCACGCGCGGGGCATGGCCACGGCCGCGGAAATCCGGATGCACGTAGACGCTGGCCAGCCACGGCGAGAGGTCGGGCCGCGGGTCGAGGTCGTGATGCACGAAGCTGGCGGTGGCCGCCGGCTGCCCGCCGTCCAGCAGCACGAAGGTCTGTTCCGGCCCCTGCGCCGCAGTGTGGATCGCCAGCCGGGCGGCCACCTGCTCCAGCGTGCGGCCGCGGCGGATGCCCCATTCGCGCCACAGCCAGAGGCTGACCTCGGGGATCAGGTCGGGCCGTGCGGTGGTGGTGGTGATCTCGATGATGGGCATGGTCGGGGCGGGCATGGCTGGCTCCTCAATTGACCTGCGGCGCGGGCCGGATAGTTTGGCCGCGGAGGAACCGCCATGCCAGACACCGCTATTCCCGCCCCCCTGCTGCAGCGCCTCGCCGGGATCGTCGGGCCGACCGGAATGCTCACTTTGCCGGAAGATACCGCACCCTATACCGAGGACTGGCGGCGGATGTATCGCGGCCGCACCGCGGCGGTGCTGCGGCCGGGCAGCACGGCGGAGCTGGCTGCGGTGGTGGCGGCCTGTGCGGCGGCCGGCGTGGCGCTGGCGCCGCAGGGCGGCAACACCTCGATGGTCGGCGGCGCGGTGCCGGCCGAGGATGGCAGCCAGCTGGTGCTGAGCCTGGCGCGGATGCACCGCGTTCGCGCCGTGGACGCGGTGGACCAGACGCTGACCATCGAGGCCGGCGCCACGCTGAAGGCAGCCCAGGACGCCGCCGAGGCCGCCGGCTGCCTGCTGCCGCTGTCGATCGGCTCGGAGGGCACGGCGCAGATCGGCGGCATCCTGTCCACCAATGCCGGCGGGAACAATACCGTGCGCTACGGCAATGCGCGCGACATGGTGCTGGGGCTGGAGGTGGTGCTGCCGGACGGGCAGGTGTGGAACGGCCTGCGGCGGCTGCGCAAGGACAATACCGGCTATTGCCTGCGCCAGTTGTTCGTCGGCGCCGAGGGCACGCTGGGGGTGATTTCCGCCGCGGTGCTGAAGCTGGTGCCGCGCCCGACCCAGGCCGAGGTGGCGCTGTGCGCGGTGGCCTCGCCGGAGGCGGCCCTGGCGCTGTTCACCCGGTTTCATCGCCACGACCCGGCCTCGGTCAGCGCCTTCGAATACATGTCCGGCATGGGGATGGATTTCGTGTTGAAGCACATTCCCGGCGCCACCCTGCCGCTGGCGGCGCGGGCGGTGCATTACGCGCTGATCGAGCTTACCACGCCGCGGCCGGGCAATGATCTGCGGGCCAATCTGGAAACCGTACTGGAAGCTGCCCTGGAAGCCGGCGAGGTGGCCGACGCGGTGATCGCCGAGAGCGCCGCACAGCGCGCGGCGCTCTGGCACCTGCGCGAGGAGCATTCCGAGGGCCAGAAGCGCGAGGGCGCCAGCATCAAGAACGACGTGTCGGTGCCGGTCTCCAGGGTGCCGGAACTGATCGCCAGAGCCTCGGCGGCCTGCGAGAAGCTGATGCCGGGCATCAGGGTGGCGCCGTTCGGCCACATGGGCGACGGCAATATCCACTTCAACCTGGAACAGCCGGAGGGCATGGACGCCGCCGCCTTCCTGGCCCAGGACCATGCGGTGATGGACGCGGTGTGCGAGGTGGTGCGGGCGCTGGACGGCAGCTTCTCGGCCGAGCACGGCGTCGGCAAGCTGAAGCCGTACATGATGCCGGACTGGCGCGGCGGGGCGGAATTGGCGCTGATGCGCGCGATCAAGGCGGCGATCGACCCGCAGGCGCTGATGAATCCGGGCAAGCTGCTGCCGTAACGCAAAATGGCCTCCGGTGCCGAACACCGGAGGCCATCACGTAGCGAGCCGACGCTTGGATCAGGCGCGGCGACGGCGGCGGATCAGGCCGAGGCCGATCAGCCCGGCGCCGAGCAGCGCCATGCTGGCGGGCTCAGGCACCGCGTTGACGAGCATCGACGTGCTGGCCACAACGCCGGAGTCGTTGGAGACCGTCAAGTCGAACTGGTAGGTATGGTTGGCATAGGCATCGAACCCCGGCATCCCCTGGTCGGTGAAGGTCAGGTTCTCCGAGTTCTGGGTTTTTTGACCCACGATGGCGTTGTCGGGGAAGTTGTACGGGTTCACCACGAACGGGGTCCCGCCGGTCGTCAGATCGGTTATGGTGATCGTCGCCGTCGTATTACCGAGGGTGGCGCCGTCGGTCGCGCCCGTCATGTCGATGGAGAAGGTGTAGTTCCAGGTTGCAGAAATGGGCGGATTCTTAGCAGGATTGTAATACAGGCCCCGCGTGACGTCGTATGTGCCGATACCGTCGGGAGAACCGGGGGTTATCGTCGGCGCTATCGACGAACCGTAGCGGTAGACGGCGCGCAACCCCACCACGACACCGTTATCGGTGCCGGTGCTCCAATGGTCGGTCGGGTTCCCGGTGCCATAGATGGACGGGATGGTCACGTCATAAGCCTGCGTGCTCTGCGCGTGCGATGTTGCCGGCAGCGCCACCGCAGCCGCGAGCATCGCCGCGGCGCCCAGCATCGTTGAATACAAATTCAGTCCCATCGTCATCTCCCTGTGCCCCACACCCGGCCGATCAAGGCCGGGCGCTCCAATTCCTATCCGGGTATTCATCCCGAAGGACGAATAAGCAAACTCCGTGCCATAGAAAAAAATCGTGAGATAACAAATCATTGCTTTCGCAAGGGCATCGACCTTCTTCACCAGGTGTAAAGATTTCCGACATGTCCGCGCCGGTTTGGCCTTCCCGGCGCGGTCGGCTAGAATGGCCCGGCAGCGAGGAGTTCCAACCACGCCGATGCCGGCCCCCGCCATCCCTGCCCGCCATAAGCGGTGCCATGCAGCCATGCCCAGGCGGGTCAACGCCGCCGCGCGGTGGCGCGAATGAACGTCATCGCCACGCTGTCGCGCTACATCGCGCGGGTGTTCTCGTTCTTCGTGCTGGTGATGCTGGCGGCGCTTACCGGGGTGGTTTCGCTGTTTGATTTCATCGAGTTGCTGCGCCGCGCCGCTAACCGGCCGGACGCCAGCTTCGGCGTGGTGGCCGAGATCGCCGCTCTGCGCCTGCCGTGGCTGGCGATGCAGATCCTGCCGTTCGCCGTGCTGCTTGGCGGCATCCTGGCGTTCTGGCGGCTCACCCGTTCGTCCGAGCTGGTGGTGGCGCGCGCCGCCGGAGTCTCGGCCTGGCAGTTCCTCGCAGCACCCACGCTCTGCGCGGTGTTGCTCGGCGCCGGCGCCACCACGGTGATCAGCCCGGTCTCGGCGGCCCTCAGGGCGCGGGCGGAGGCGGTGGACAGCACCTACCTGAAGGTCGGCGGCGGCCCGCTCTCGCTCAATGGCGGCCAGCTCTGGCTGCGTCAGGCCGACCGCGCGCTGGATCCCAAGGGGGTCGCCATCCTGCATGCCAGCGGCGTCACCCTGCGCGACGGCACGCTGAGTTCCGGCCCGGTCAGCATCTTCCGCCTCGATGGCCGCGACGGCCTGCTGGAGCGGCTGGAGGCCAGCAGTGCCGTGCTGCAGAACCATGAATGGGTGCTGAATGCCACCCGCGTGCTGCGCCCCGGCCGCACCGCCGAGCCGCCGGCCACCATGCGGCTGCCCACCAGCATGACCGTCGACCGGGTGCAGGACAGCTTCGCGCCGCCCGACACGCTCAGCTTCTGGGCGCTGCCCGGCTTCATCCAGCTGCTCGACCGCTCCGGCTTCTCCTCGGTGCGCCACCGGCTGCATTTCCAGTCGCTGCTGGCGCTGCCGCTGCTGGCCGGCACCATGGCGCTGCTCGCCGCCGGCTTCTCGATGCGCCCGTCACGGCGCGGCGGCGTGGCGCGGATGATCGGCGGCGGCGTCGCGGCCGGCTTCGCGCTTTACATGATCTCCAAGGTCGCCGAGGAATTCGGCCAGTCGGGCGCATTGCCGCCGGCGCTGGCCGCCTGGGCGCCGGCGCTGGCCGGGCTGATGTTCTCGCTGGCGCTGCTGCTGCATCTGGAAGACGGCTGACCATGCCTCGCACCCCCCGCCTGCCCCATGTCGCCATCCTGGCCGCGGCTTTGCTCGCCGCCACCATGCTGTCCAGCAACGTGGCCACCGATGCGGCACGCGCGCAGGGCCTCGGGACCCCCGGCATGGGCACCGGCATGCCCGGCGGCGCGTTCGGCACCCCCAGCACCCCCGGCATGCCGCAGGTGGCCAACCCCAGCGCCGCCCCGCCCGCCGCCCGCGCCACTCCGCCGATCGCCCGCGCCAGCATCGCCCCGGCGCACCCCGACCAGCCGGTCTACTACCAGGCCGACGCCGCCTCGTTCGACAACGCCACCGGCATCGCCACGCTGTCCGGCCATGTCGAGTTCTGGCAGGACAACCGCCTGCTGCTGGCCGACCGGGTCACCTATGACCGCACCACCGGGGTCGCGGCGGCCACCGGCAACGTCGTGCTGATGGAGCCGGACGGCCAGACCGTGTTCTCCAACTACGCCGAGCTGTCGGCCGGCATGAAGGAGGGCGTGCTGTCCGGCATGCGCGCCCTGCTGGCCGAGGGCGGCAAGCTGGCGGCCAACGGCATGCGCCGCACCGGCGGCGACATCAACGAACTGAGCCGCGCCGTCTATTCCACCTGCGACCTGTGCGCCAAGGACCCCACCCGTCCGCCGCTATGGCAGATCCGCGCCCGCACCGCGGTGCAGGATGTCGAGCACAAGCGCATCGAATACCGCGACGCGGTGGTGGATTTCGCCGGCGTGCCGATCTTCTGGACCCCCTACCTCACCCATCCGGACCCGTCGCAGAAGCGCGCCAGCGGCCTGCTGGTGCCGAATATCGGCTACTCCAAGCATCTCGGCGCCTTCACTGCGGTCCCATACTACTGGGTGATCGACGGCGCGTCGGACGCCACCATCACCCCGCTGGTGGCCACCAGCAACGGGCCGGGCGCCACCGTGGAATACCGCCGCCGCTTCAACAGCGGCGCCGTCACGGTGGATACCGGCCTGGCCAATTCCAGCGGCAACCTCGGCGGCTACCTGTTCACCAAGGGCCAGTTCGCCATCGACGACACCTGGCGCTGGGGCTTCAACGTCAACCGCGCCAGCGACACCAACTACATGCGCGACTTCCATATCCAGGGCTGGCAGGACGTGCTGACCAGCCAGGTCTACCTCGAGGGCTTCGGCCAGGGCGCCTACACCAGGCTCGACGCCCGCTTCTACCAGGGCCTGTCGAGCAGCATCAGCACCAGCAAGCTGCCGACCGTGCTGCCGCGCTGGCAGTACCACCTGTTCAACGACCGCGACCCGCTGGGCGGCCGCCTGTCGCTCGACGCCGACGCCTTCAACGTGGTGCGCGACCAGGGCACCAGCACCCAGCGCGCCCGCCTCAGCCTCAACTGGGACCGCCCGGCGATCGGCCCGATCGGCGACGTCTGGAAGCTCACGCTGCACATGGACAGCGCCACCTATTCCGCCACCCGCTTCAACGAGCAGCCCAGCTACGGCAGCCTCGGCAGCGTCACCGCCACCCAGGCGATGCCCACCGCGGCGCTGGAGGTCCGCTGGCCGCTCACCCGCGATGCCGGAAGCTGGGGCACCCAGCTGCTGGAGCCGATCGTCCAGATCGTCGCCGCGCCGCGCAGCAGCACCTACGTCAACACCCGGGTGCCCAACGAGGACAGCCTGTTCGCCGACTTCACCGACGCCAACCTGTTCGCGCTCAACCGCTTCCAGGGCGTCGACCGGCTGGAGGGCGGCATGCGCGCCAATATCGCCCTGCACGGCGCCTGGTATTTCGGCCAGGGCTCCAGCATCGACGCGCTGATCGGCCAGGGCTACCGGCTGCAGAAAGACACCGCCTTCATGGTCGGCTCCGGCCTGCGCGACACCGCGACCGACGTGGTCAGCCATCTCAGCGTCGTTGCCAACAAGTATCTCGACCTCACCACCCGCCAGCGCTTCGACCGCCGCACCGGCAATGTAAAGTTTGCCGACATCCTGGCCACCGCCGGCACCGACATGTTCCGCGTCAACGCCGGCTACATCTACAGCACCACCAATCCCTACGTGCTGTATGACAGCGCCACGCCGCCGGCCGCCTACTACCAGCCGCGCAACGAAGTCACCCTCGGCGCCAGCGCCAAGCTCGACCACTGGAAGCTGCGCAGCTGGGCCCGGCGGGACGTGCGGACCAACCAGATGGTCGGCGTCGGGCTCGGCGCCGGCTACGAGGACGAGTGCTTCATCTTCGACCTCAACTTCTTCCGCCGCTACACCTCGATCAACGGCGACCACGGCGCCAGCACGGTGCTGTTCCAGGTCACCTTCAAGACGGTGGGCCAGTTCGGCTTCCATGCGCTATAGAGCCAGCCCAGCGCCCCCACTCGGAGTTCAACCCGCTTCCATGCGTGACCGCGTTCGCTCCCCCCTCGGCAAGCTGCCGCTCCTGGCCACCTCCATGCTGGCGTTGCTGGCACTGGCACCGGTCGCCCCCGCGCTGGCCGCCGCCGCCCCGCCGGCCCGCGCGGCGCAGAAGCCGCTGTCGCCCTCGCAAGGGGCGGAGATCGTCGCCGTGGTCAATGGCGACGTCATCAGCATGGCCGACGTCGCCGATCGCCGCCGCCTGTTCGCCATGTCCACCGGCCTGCCGCTCACCCCCGAGGTGCTGAGCCGCCTCACGCCGCAGATCATCGACCAGCTGGTCGACGACAAGCTGCGCCTGCAGGAGATGCAGCGGCGCCACATCGCAGTGCCCGAAGCCGACATCGCCCAGGCGATCGCCCGCATCGAGCAGAGCAACGGCATGCCCCCCGGCGCGCTGCGTCAGCGCCTGGCCGCCGCCGGCGTCAACATGCGCACCATGATCGACCAGGTCCGGGTGCAGATCGGCTGGGGCATGGTGCTGCGCGAGGTGATGGGCGACCAGGCCCAGGTCTCCGACGCCGACGTGGCGGCACTGGAGCGCACGCTGACCGCCGAAAAGGGCCAGACCGAGTTCAACATCTCGGAAATCTTCGTGCCGATCTCCAACCCGAAGCAGGCCGCCGACGCCGAGGGTTTCGCCGACACCATCATCCAGCGGCTGCGCGCCGGCGCCCCGTTCGCGGTGGTCGCCGCCCAGTTCAGCCAGAGCCAGTCCGCGCTTGAGGGCGGCAGCCGCGGCTGGATCCAGGCCAACCAGGTCTCCGACGACGAGCTGCGGGTGCTGAAGGAAATGCCGGTCGGCGCCATCAGCAACCCGATCAAGGTGCCCGGCGGCCTGTCCATCGTCACCCTGCGCGCCCGCCGCCAGATCGGCGACGAGCGTGTGCTGATGGCCAGCGTGCGGCAGATCTTCTTCCCGTTCTCGGCCAAGCTGAACCCCAACGCCCCCAGCCCGCAACAGCGCCAGATGCTCGACGAGGCAACCAGCCTCAGCCGCGTCACCGGCGGCTGCGACGCGATGGACGCCGCCGCCGACAAGGTGCAAGGCGCCAAGAAGCTGAACCCCGGCGAGATCGCGGTGACCAGCATCTCCAACCCGGTGCTGCGCCAGATGGTCTCCACCCTGGCGGTCGGCAAGGCCAGCCAGCCGCTGATCGCCGATGACGGCGTGGCGGTGGTGATGGTCTGCTCCCGCGAGGACCGCACCTCCGGCCTGCCGCCCAAGCCGCAGCTGGTGGCGCGCATCCTCAACCAGCGGATCGAGCTCGCCTCCCGCCAGTTGCTGCGCAGCCTGCAGCGCCGCGCGGTGATCGACATGCGCTCCTGAGCCCGCCAATGCTGCCGCCAGTGCCGGCGCTGCCGCCGCTGCGCGAGGTCATCTCCCGCCACGGCCTGGCCGCCCGCCACAAACTCGGCCAGCACTTCCTGCTCGATGCCAATCTCACAGGCCGCATCGTCCGCCAGGCCGGCCCGCTCGCCGGCCGCCACGTCGTCGAGGTCGGCCCCGGCCCCGGCGGCCTCACCCGCGCGCTGCTGGAAACCGACGCCGCCCAGATCACCGCCATCGAGATCGACCCCCGCGCGGTCGCCGCCATCGAGGAACTGCGCCAATCCCACCTCGACCGCCTGCACCTGATCACCGGCGACGCCCTGGCCCTCGACCTCACCACCCTGGCCGCCGCCCCCCGCCAGGTAATCGCCAACCTGCCCTACAACATCGCCTCGCCCTTGCTGGTCGGCTGGCTGCGGCAGGCGGCGGCTTGGGAAAAACTCACCCTGATGTTCCAGCAGGAAGTCGCCGAACGCATCTGCGCCGCCCCCGACACCCCAGCCTACGGCCGCCTCTCTGTGCTAACGCAATGGCTCTGCACCGCCGAATTCCGCCTGCGCATCCCCCCCACCGCCTTCGTCCCGCCACCCAAAGTCTGGTCCGCCGTCGTGGTCCTCACCCCCCACGCCCTCCAGCCGCCCCCCGCCCTGTTCCGCACCATGGAAACCCTCACCGCCGCCGCCTTCGGCCAACGCCGCAAAATGCTCCGCGGCTCGCTCAAACCACTCGGCGGTGAGGCTTTGCTGGGGCGGGCCGACATCGCGTCGGAGCGGCGGGCGGAGACGCTATCGGTGGCCGAATTCGACCGGCTGGCGCGGTTGCTGGAGTAAGCAAGCACTTTTTTTTGTGAACAAAAAGAAGCAAAATTACTTTTCATCCTGGCCTTCGGCGGACCGGGAGTGAAGCTACCAATCAGGTGCTTCTGCTTCTCTGTTAACAAGCAAATGAGACTTCCCGCTCCTTTCCAACTTCGCCTCCCGCCCGATCTGGGTGGCGGGAGCTACGCATGGCATCGGAAGAAGCCGGACTCCCCTCTTTGGGTCGAGGTAGCACGCCGGCCTATCGAGATCGGGTCGGAGGCATCCCATGACTCGCCAACACCACCGCGAGACTGATATCGTTTCGCCCTTCAACCAGAGGGCGCGATGCGCGAGTTTGCTATTCTATTATTCCTGCTAATCTTCGCGGGTTGTGGGCGGCATCAGCCATGCCCTCCGCTTTCCGAATGGGAAAAACCCACACTGCCGCCCGGCACGGTGCGCACCCCCGCCTGTAAGCTAGAGGTGCCGACCGATTACAATCAGCGCGCTGCTCGGGCGCAAAGCTCAGTCGGTAAGCCTCTCGCTGCTGACCGCCTGGACCCGCACGGTCTCTCACCCGCAGAAATCAAGCGCCGCGAACAAGATCAGCGAAAACAGGAGGAAGCCGCCGCAGACCGGGCTGAGCAGGACCGCAAGGCGGAAGCCATCTGCAAGTACAAGGGTCAAGTAGCTGGGGCTTCCTATCCGGACCCCAGCATCTTGGGCTTTGATAGCATGGTTGCTGAAGCACGGGTGGTCAGAGCCTGCTGGCAACTCTACGAGCATACCGGCATCATGCCATCCCCTTAACCTCCTGCAACATTGAACTCACCAGCGCGTCATTTGCCGATGTCCGGACACGAGGGAGATCGAACTGCTCGCCGCGCGCGGTATCCTGACGGCGGGTAGACCCGTTATAGCCGGCACAGCAGCACACATATTTGCTCTGCTTTCCACCGACGACCTAACTGCGGTCGACTGCAGAAGTAGCATTATTTTTGTCACCCCAACCACTCCAGCAACATCGTCAGCGTCACCACCGACAGCGCGGTGCTCACCGCAACCGTGGTCGCCGACTCCTCCATCCGCACCTCGTAGCGCCGCGCCAGCAGAAAAGCGTTGGCGCCGGTCGGCATCGCCGCGGCCAGCACCACCACGTTGAACGCCACCCCCTCCACCCCGGCCAGATGCGCCAGCAGCCCCACCAGGGCCGGCAGCGCCAGCAGTTTCAGGGCGCTCGACAGCATCACCTCGCCGAACCCGGTCATCCGCTGCGGCCTCGGCAGCGTGGCGCCCAGGCAGAACAGCGCCAGCGGCGGCCCGGCCCGGCCCAGCATCTCCATCAGCCGGTCCACCGGCGCCGCCAGCCCCAGCCCGGTGGCGCGCCACAGGAACGCCAGCACGATCGCCATCACGATCGGGTTGCGCGCCGTGCCCTTCAGCGAGGCGCGCGCCACGTGCAGCATCGACCGCCCGGTGCCGGCATCGGCCTCGATCACCACCGTACCCAGCGGCAGCAGCACCGCCGAATGCACCGCGATGATCGCCAGCAGATTGGCCACCCCCGGCGCGCCATACAGCGCGTCCACCACCGGAATCCCCATCATCACGGTGTTGCCGTAGATGCCGTCCAGCCCGGCGATGCCCGACTCGGCCAGCCGGCTCTTGAACAGCCAGCGCGACAGCAGCAGCGCCACCACGAACAGCGCTATCGCGCCGATCAGAAACGGCCCAGCCACCGCGACCAGTTTCAGCGGCGGCGCCTCCACCACCGAGCGGAACAGCAACGCCGGCATCGCCGCGAAGAAGGTGAAATCGTTCATCCCCTTGATGACGTGGGTGTCCAGCCAGCGCCGGTTGGTGCTGATGGCGCCCATCACGATCAGGCCGAAGACCGGGGCGATGACGCTGAATAAAATAGTCATAGGAAGCAGTTCTTTTTTTGCAAAAAAAGAACCAAAAAAACCTTCCACTTTGCAACGACGGAACGCGGGAGACTCCGTACACTCCAATGGATAAAAAGCTTTTTTGCTTCTTTTTGTTCACAAAAAGAAGTCTTCACTTGCTCAACTCCGCCAGGCATTCCGCCAATCCCACCTGCCGCGCCGTCACCAGCCGCGCCGCCTGCAGCACCGCCCGCGTCTGCGCCAGCGCCACCGCGAAGTCATCGTTCACCAGCACATGGTCGAACTCGCCGGCGTGCGAAAGCTCCTCGTTGGCCTGTTCCATCCGCGCCGCGGCGGCATCGGCCGGGTCGCCGCGCCCCAGCAGCCGGGCCTGCAATGCGGCGCGCGATGGCGGCAGGATGAACAGCCCCACCACGTCGCCCGGAAGCTGGCCGCGCAACTGCCGGTGGCCCTGCCAGTCGATATCGAACAGCACGTCGCGCCCCTCGGCCAGCGCCTGCTCCACCGGCGCGCGCGGCGTGCCGTAGCCGCGGCCAAACACGATGGCATGTTCCAGCAGCGCGCCCTCGGCGGCCATCTGCTGGAAGCGTTGCAGGTCGATGAAGTGGTAATCCACGCCATCCAACTCGCCGGCGCGCGGTGCCCTGGTGGTCACGCTGACCGACAGCGCCAGCCCCGGCTCGCACGCCAGCAGCGCCCGGCTGATCGCGGTCTTGCCGGCGCCGGAGGGGGCGGCGAGCACCAGGCACAGGCCGCGGCGGGCGAGGGTCATCGCGGCCTCCCTACTCGATGTTCTGCACCTGCTCGCGCAACTGCTCGATGGCGGCCTTCAGTTTCAGGCCGGTGGTTGTCAGTGGCACGGATGCCGATTTGCTGCAAAGCGTGTTGGCCTCGCGGTTGAATTCCTGCACCAGGAAATCGAACCGCCGCCCGACCGCCACCGCCTCGTCGAGCAAGGCGCCGGCGGCGTGCAGATGCGCCGAGAGCCGGTCCAGTTCCTCGCGCACGTCGGATTTCGCCGCCAGCAGCGCCACTTCCTGGGCGATCCGCTCCTCCGGCAGCGCCGGCAGTTCGGACAGCAGCCCGCGCACCGTCTCCAGCATGCGCGCCTGCTGGGCGGCCGGCTGGTCGGCTGCCTGGGTGCTGGCGGTGGCGTGCAAGGAGCTGATTTCGCCCAGTTGCCCGCGCAGGATCAGCCCCAGCCGCGCCCCCTCGCCGCGCCGTGCGGCCAGCATCGCCGCCAGCGCGTTGTCGAACCCGGCCCGCACCGCCGCCTGCGCCGCGGCACTGATCTCCTCGTTCGGCGCCGCGTTGGCCCGCAGCACACCAGGCAACGCCAGCAACGCCTCGGCGCGCGGCGGCGCGGCCCCTGGGATGCGCGCCGCCAGTTCGGTTGCCAGCACCAGCATCTGCTCCAGCGCCGCCTGGTCCGGCGCCAGTTTCGGCTGGTCGTCGCGGCGAATGGTGAGGTTGGCGGTGACGTTGCCGCGCTTCAGCACCTTCGCCGCTGCCTCGCGCAGGCCGGGTTCCAGCGTGTCGAACCCGGATGGCAGGCGGAACCGCAGCTCCAGCCCGCGCCCGTTGACGCTGCGCAACTCCCACGCCCAGGCCACCCCCTCGACCCCCCCCTCGCTGCGGGCGAATCCGGTCATCGAGGCGAGGTCTGCGGCCATTGGATGGTCCTTCCAGGCGATAAATCCTGTATTAGCAGCCTATTGGAGGGGCCGAAACATGACCGCACGCATATGACCCGCAGCGTCAACGCACTGATCACCGGCGCGTCCTCCGGTATCGGCGCGGCGATCGCGTTCGAATTGGCCGGGCCGGGGGTGGTGCTGCATCTGTCGGGGCGGGATGCCGCACGGCTGGAGGGCAGTGCGGCGGCGTGCCGTGGGGTGGGGGCGGCGGTGCATGCCAGGGTGCTGGAGGTGACCGACGCGGCGGCGATGGCGGACTGGATCGCCGGCGTCGGGCGGCTCGATCTGGTGGTGGCCAATGCCGGGATCTCCGCCGGCACCGGGCAGGGCGAGGCGGAGAGTGCGGCGCAGGTGCGGGCGATTTTCGCGACCAATCTCGGCGGGGTGCTGAACACCGTGCTGCCGGCGATGGCGGTGATGGACGGGCAACCCATTGGTTCCAATGGCTTGCGCGGGCGGATCGCGGTGGTGGCGTCGATCGCGGCGTTCGTGCCGGCACCCGGTGCGCCGGCCTATTGCGCCTCCAAGGCGGCGGTCGATGCCTGGGTGGTGGGCAGCGTGGTCAGCGCGCGGCGGCGCGGCATTCAGTTGACCAGCCTGTGCCCGGGCTATGTGCGCAGCGCCATGACGGCGGGCAATCGGTTTCCGATGCCGGGGCTGATGGCGGCGGATCGGGCGGCGCGGATCATGCTGCGCGGGGTCGCGGCGGGGCGCCGGCGGGTGGTGTTTCCGTGGTGGATGGGGCTGGCGGCGCGGCTGGTGGGGCTGCTGCCACTGGCGGTTTCGGCGCGATTACTGGGGCTGGCGCCGGCAAAAGCGGCACAAAGAGAGGGCGAAAATCAGGGTTGAAAATAGGTATAATGCATAATTATAAGACATGATAGTTATGGATTTTACCTATTTCTCCTGGCTCGCCCGCCACTTCGCCACGTTGCGGTTGTGCTCGGCCAGGGTGCGGGCGAAGGCGTGGCCGCCGGTGCCGTCGGCGACGAAGTACAGCGCGTCGCTATCCGCCGGATGCGCCACCGCCGCCAGCGAGGCGCGGCCGGGGCTGTCGATCGGGCCGGGCGGCAGGGCGGCGATGCGATAGGTGTTGTATGGGCTGTCGCTGTCCAGGTCGGCGCGGCTCAGCTTGCGGTCCAGCACGCCGCTGCCGCCGGTTGCCGCGTAGACCACGGTGGGGTCGGATTGCAGCCGCATACCCTGGCGCAGACGGTTGAGGAACACCGCGGCGACCAGCGGGCGTTCCTCCGGTTTGGCGGTTTCGCGTTCGACGATGCTGGCCAGGATCAGCAACGCGCGCGGGTCGGACAGGCCGATGCCCTCGGCGCGGCCGGCCCAGGCTTTGGCCAGCGCCTGCTCCATCGCCCGCTCGGCGCGGGCCAGCACGGCGGCGCGCGGGGTGTCGCGCTCATAGGCATAGGTTTCCGGCAGCACGGCGCCCTCGGCGATGCTGACGGGCGGGCCGGTCAGCAGCGGATCGTCGTTGAACAGCGCGGCGATCTGGCTGGCGGTGAGGCCCTCGGCGATGGTCAGGCGGTGCTGCACCGGGCGGGCAGTGCGCAGCACGGCGAGCGTCGCGCGCAGGCTGGCGGCGGCGGGAAAGCGGAATTCGCCGGCATGCAGCGGGCCGGCGTCGCGGGTCCACCAGGCGGCGGCGCGCAGCGCCAGTGGATGACGGATGACGCCGGCCTGGGCCAAGGCCTCGGCGATGCCGGTGAGCGTGCCGTGCGGCACCACCACATCGGTGGCGGCGGCCAGCGGGCCGGGGGCGAGCATCGCCTGGCGGCCGAAATACAGCGCGGCGAACCCGAGTCCGGCCGCCAGAATGGCGCTGGCGAGTGCGGACAGCACCACGCGCCGCCAGCGATGGCGGGGTGGAGTGGTGGGCGTCGGCGCTGCAGGCGTCTCCGGCGTGGTCAGGGCGCCTTGCGGAACAGGATCGAGGCGTTGGTGCCGCCGAAGCCGAAGCTGTTGGACAGCGCGATGTCGATCCGCCGCGGCTGGGCCACCTTGGCGACACGGTCGATGGCGCTGTCGCGGCTGGGGTGTTCCAGGTTCAGGGTCGGCGGGGCGCTGCCGTCGCGCCCCCCCCGGGTGGAGGAGATCGCCGCCCCCGCGCCGGCCGCCCC
>JBEPTZ010000113.1:0-14807 GCA_041691815.1 Rhodospirillales bacterium
GCCGAGGCTGCCGACGCGGCAGCCGGGGCCGCCGATGCGCCAGCGGCACCCGAGGCTGACGCGGCCGAACCGGCGGTGGCCGAGTCCGCTGCTGCCGAGCCGCCCGCCGCCGCGCTGGAGCCTGTGGCCGCCGAGCCGCCGCCGCCATCGCCGGCGAACAAGCCGTTGCTGGTGGGCGAGGATGTCACCCCTGGGGCCGCGCCGAAGCGTGGCTGGTGGCGTCGCTGAACCATCGCCCCCGGCTCCTGCCTTGATGGCGGGGCCGGGGCCACCCTTGCGGGCGTCGGCATCTCGGCTAACCTTGCCGTCACGAATTGCACTGATAGAGGAATGATCACATGTCGCGCGTAACGCTCCTGGCAAGCGCCCTGCTTGCCTCCGCCCTGGCGATCGGCACCGTGCTGCCGGTGGCACCGGCCGAGGCCGCCACCCAGTTCAAATGGGCCAATGACGGCGATGTCGGGGCGATGGACCCTTATACCCGCCAGGAGACGGTGCAGCTGTCGTTCCTGCTCAATGTCTACGAGCCGCTGGTGCGCCGTGCCCGCGACCTGACGGTGGAGCCGGCGCTGGCGGTATCCTGGAAGCAGACCAGCCCCAACGTGTGGCAGTTCAAGCTGCGTGACGGCGTGAAGTTCCAGGACGGCACCCCGTTCACCGCCGATGACGTGGTGTTCTCGATCAAGCGCATCCAGGCGCCGAGCTCGCAGATGCGCGCGCCGATGGGCAACATCAAGGAGATCCGCAAGGTCGACGACCACACCATCGATATCGAGACGGTGTCGCCGGACCCGATCCTGCTGCAGGAACTCACCAACTTCATGATCATGTCCAAGGCCTGGTGCATCGAGCATCATGCCGAGGTGCCGGCCGCCTTCGACGCCTCGAAGGAAGAGAATTTCGCCATCCGCAACGCCATGGGCACCGGCCCGTACAAGCTGACGGTCCGCGAGCCGGACCGCCGCACCGTGGTGGAGAAGAACCCGCTGTGGTGGGATGACGGCTCCAAGCTGGTGGACCGGGTGGAGTTGGACGTGATCGGCTCGGCCGCCACCCGCGTTGCGGCCCTGCTGTCCGGCGAGGTGGACATGATCTACACCGTGCCGCCGCAGGACATTCCGCGCCTGGAGCGCACGCCGAACATCACCGTGCTGCAGCACAGCGAGTTGCGCACCATCTTCCTCGGCATGGACCAGTCGCGCAACGAGTTGCTGAAGTCCGACGTCAAGGGCAAGAACCCGTTGAAGGACGTGCGGGTGCGTCGGGCGATGGCGCTGGGCATCGACGAGGACGCCATCGCCAAGCGTATCATGCGCGGCCAGGCGCATGTCACCTGGGAGATGTGGGGCCCGGGCGTCAACGGCTACAACGCCAAGCTGGACGTGCACCCGAAGGTCAACGTCGAGCAGGCCAAGAAGCTGCTGGCCGAGGCCGGCTATCCGAACGGCTTCCGCCTGACGCTGGATTGCCCGAACGACCGCTACGTCAACGACGAGGCGATCTGCACCGCGATCGTGCCGATGCTGGCGCGCGTCGGCATCAAGATCGACCTCAACGCCCAGACCAAGGCCAAGCATTTCGGTATGATCGGTTCGCCGAACTACCACACCAGCTTCTACATGCTGGGCTGGACGCCGGCGACCTATGACGCGCACAACGCGCTGTTTGCGCTGGTCGGCACCCGTGACGGGGCGCGCGGCGAGATCAACGACGGCGGCTATTCCAACCCGAAGATGGACGACCTGATCGCCAAGATTGGGGTGGAGACCGACCAGGCCAAGCGCACCGACATGATCAACCAGACGATCAAGATCATGCAGGACGACGTCGCCTATATTCCGCTGCACCAGCAGGTGATCGTCTGGGCGGTGAAGAAGGGCGTCGAGGTGGCGCAGCAGGCGGACAACAACTTCCCGTTCCGCTTCATCCGCGTGAAGCAGTAACCGCCGGGGGGGGCCTCGCGAGGGGCCCCCTTGCTGCGGATAGCACCGAAAGCCGTGCGCATGGCCGCGTCGTCCAGCCTGCCCAAGGTCGCCTTCATCAGCACCGGCGGCACCATCGCCTCGATCGGCGCCACATCGCTGGAATTGCAGGATTACGGCGCCAACGGCGTGATGCTGCAGGCCGACGAGATCGTCGCCCTCACGCCGGAACTGGCCGGGGTGGCGCGGGTGATCGCGGTGCGGTTCTCCGCGGTGGCCAGTTCGCGGATCTATTTCACCGACTGGAAGGCGCTGGTGCTGCTGTGCGACCGGCTGGTCGCCGAGCATCCAGACCTCGCCGGCATCGTCATCGGGCACGGCACTGGCAGCCTGGAAGAGACCGCCTATTTCCTCAACCTGACGCTGAAAATCTCGATTCCGGTGGTGCTGGTCGGCGCCCAGCGGCCGGCCAGCGCGCTGTCCGGCGACGGCAATCTCAACCTGCTAAACGCGGTGCGCACCGCCGCCAGCGCCCAAGCGCGCGGGCTCGGCGTGCTGACCTTGCTGAACGACGAGATTCACGCCGCGCGGGATGTCACCAAGACCTCGACCTTGCGGCTGCAGACCTTTCGCACGCCGGATTTCGGGGCGCTGGGGCATGCCGATGGCGACGCGATCGCGTTCTATCGCCGCCCGATCCGGGCCGTAGCACCGGACACCGAATTCGATATCTGCACCCTGGAGGCGCTGCCGCGGGTGGATATCTGCCTCTCCTACACCGGGGCCGACGGCGCAGCGGCGCGCGCCTTCGTGGCGGCCGGCGCCAGGGGCATCGTCTCGGCCGGCTTCGCGCCCGGCTTCCCGGCACCTGGCGAGTTCGAGGCGCTGGAGGAAGCGGCGCGGGGCGGGGTGGTGGTGGTGCAGTGCAGCCGGGTCGGCAGCGGCCGGGTGTTCAAGGGCAGGCGGCTGGCCGAAGCCGGCTTCCTGGTCGCCGACAACCTCAACCCGCAAAAGGCGCGGCTGCTGCTGGCGCTGGCGCTGACCCGCACCGGCGATCCGGCGGAGATCGAGCGGATGTTCCGCACCTATTGACGGTTGATGGGCATCAAACGGCGGCCAGGCGATGCAGAACGCCTGTCGTTGATCCGGTTTGCTGTCGATTGACATCATAGCCGGACCTCGGCAACCTGCCGCTCGTTGAGGTGTTTTCGATTTCGGTTCTTTCCAAAGTCGGCAATGCAGTCGGACGTATTGTCGAGTGACGTCGGCGCTATTGAGTTACATAACGATAACAGTGACGGGGTTTTGGAATCCCGGCGTTTCGTGGCATAGCTGGAAGGGATATGGTCAGGGCGCGCTGACGGCCTGATGGCAGTGACCGGAACTGATTGGGGAGAAACAACGACCGTGGCCACCGTTTCCATCCGCAACGTACGCAAGCGCTTCGGTTCGACGGAGGTGTTGCACGGCGTCAGCTTCGAGATCGACGACGGCGAGTTCGTGATCCTGGTCGGCCCGTCCGGCTGCGGCAAATCGACGCTGTTGCGGATGATCGCCGGGCTGGAGAACATCAGCGGCGGCGAGATCGCCATCGGCGACCGGGTGGTGAACAACGTCGCGCCGAAAGAGCGTGATATCGCCATGGTGTTCCAGAACTACGCGCTGTATCCGCACATGACGGTGCGCGACAACATGGCCTTCGCGCTGAGCCTGGTGAAGACGCCCAAGGACGTGATCGAACAGCAGGTGGCGCGGGCCGCGGATATCCTCGGCCTGGCACCCTATCTCAACCGCTATCCGCGCCAGCTCTCCGGCGGCCAGCGCCAGCGGGTGGCGATGGGCCGCGCCATCGTACGCGACCCGCAGGTGTTCCTGTTCGACGAGCCGCTGTCCAACCTGGATGCCAAGCTGCGGGTACAGATGCGCGCCGAGATCAAGGAACTGCACCAGCGGCTGACCACCACCACGGTCTACGTCACCCACGACCAGATCGAGGCGATGACGATGGCCGACAAGATCGTGGTGATGAACAACGGCAATGTCGAGCAGGTCGGCGAACCGCTGGAGCTGTACGACCGGCCGCGCAACATGTTTGTGGCGGGGTTCATCGGCTCGCCGTCGATGAACTTCCTGACCGGGCGCATCGAGGGCGGTTCGTTCCACGCCGATGATGGCGTCGCATTGCCGCTGCCGCAGTCGCTCAAGGGCCAGGGTGCGGATGGCAAGCCGATCATCTATGGCGTCCGTCCCGAGCATTTCCAGCTCAGCGCCGACGGTCAGCCCACCACGGTGAGTCTCATCGAACCCACCGGATCGGAAACCCAGGTGACGGCGCGCTTCGCCGGGGTTCCTATCATCTGTGCATTCCGTGAGCGGATTTCCGCCAAACCCGGCGAGACGATCCGCATTACCGTCGACCCTGCCTCGGTGCATCTGTTTGATGCGCAGAACCATCAGCGGATGGAGGGTGGTTGACGGCGGAGAGCCACCGCCACGTGGCGGATGCGTGAACGGGCCGGCCAGGCGCGAAACGACGCCGGAGACTGGCTGAATTACGAGCAACGGGAGGATACAGAAGATGGCAGACTTCACGCGGCGCGAATCACTGGCGCTTGGACTGGCAGCCGCCTCGATACCGATCATCGGGGCCGGCAGCGCCCACGCCGCCGTCAATGACGTGCCGACCGGCAGCGTCAAGCAACTCGAATACAAGCTGGAGCAGGGCGCCACGCTGAGCGTGCTGCGCCCGGCGAAGTTCGTTGATGCCGACCAGACCGTCTGGGAGATCAACACCAAGGCCTACACCAAGGCCACCGGCATCGAGGTGAAGACCAGCTTCGTCAGCTGGGAGGATATGCGCCCGCAGGAGGCGGTGACCGCCAACACTGGCGCCGGCCCCGATGTGATCGTCGGCTTCGGCTCCGATCCGCAGATCTATGCCACCAAGACCCACGATATGTCCGACCTCGCCGAGTACCTGGGCGCGAAATACGGCGGCTGGTACCAGCTGGCCAACCTGTACGGCAAGCAATGGGGCGGCAAGCGGTGGATCGGCATCCCGATGGGCGGCAGTTCCGGCCCGGCGGTGTATCGTGAGTCCTGGGTGAAGGAAGCCGGTTACACGGTGATTCCCGACAATCTGGAGGAGTTCCTGAAGCTGTGCCAGAATCTGAAGAAGAACGGGCATCCGGCCGGGTTCTCACTCGGTCATGCGGTCGGCGATGCCAACGGCTATGCGAACTGGCTGCTTTGGTCGCATGGCGCCTCGCTGGTCGATGAAAAGGGCAAGATTTCGCTTGATTCCAAGGAGACCCGGGCGGCCCTGAAATACGCCACCGAGTTGCAGAAGGCGCTGATCCCCGGCACGCTGGCGTGGAACGACGCCGGCAACAACAAGGCCTACGCCGCCGGGCAGATCGGCCTGACCTTTAATGGCGTGTCGGTCTACTTCGCCAACAAGAATTCGCCGGACAAGGCACAGCAGGATATCGCCGCGGACACCAATCATCACCTGGTGCCGCTGGGTTCCGCCAAGACCGCCCCGCAGGCGGCGCTGGTGCTCAGCGCCATGGTGTTCAAGCACACCAAGTTCCCGAATGCGGCGAAGGACTACATTCGCTTCATGATGGAGAAGGACCAGTACGGTCCGTGGCTGTCCGGCTGCCTCGGCTACTGGTCGGAGCCGCTGGCGGCGTATTCCAAGATGAACTTCTGGACCGAGAACCCCAAGCTGCAGGCCTTCCGCGCGGCGATGAACACCCAGTTCTACGACGGCTACAAGGGGCCAATCACCCCGGCGTCCAGCGCGGTGGCGGCGAACTATACCGTTGTGGACATGTTCGCTTCCGTCGTATCGGGCACCGCTTCGGCCGAGTCGGCGGTCAAGCTGGCGGCAAAGCAGGCTGAACGCTACTACAAGTAGCGGCGCAGCGCCGGCGCTGAACTGAGCCGGCGCTGAGCTGAGACGGCAAACGCGGGGGCAGCCTGGCTGTCCCCGCGTGGTTTTCGGGAGTTGATCCCGGAGGGAGGGGCGATGGATGCGACCGTGAACACCGCCGGCCGGCTGAGAACCCGCCGTCCGGACGGCTGGCTTACCAGGATGTTCGACAACAAGGCATTCCTGGTTGCGCTGTGCATGCTGCCGACCGCCGGGCTGTTGCTGATCTTCCTCACCTATCCGCTGGGGCTGGGGCTGTGGCTGTCGATGACCGATTCCACGATCGGCCAGCCGGGCCACTTCATCGGGTTGGAGAATTTCGTCTCGCTGTCCCAGGACCCGATCTTCTGGATGGCGGTGACCAACACCCTCATGTACACGGCGGTCGCAACCGTCGGGAAATTCGCGCTCGGCCTGTGGCTGGCGGTGCTGCTGAACAACAACATCCCGTTGCGCGCCTTCATCCGGGCGATCGTGCTGTTGCCGTGGATCGCGCCCACCGTGCTGTCGGCAATCGCCTGGTGGTGGATCTACGACCCGCAATTCTCCATCATCTCCTACCTGCTGGTGAATGTGCTGCACCTGCGCGGCACCTATATCGACTTCCTCGGCACGCCGTGGAACGCGCGCGGCTCGCTGGTGGTCGCCAATATCTGGCGCGGCATTCCATTCGTCGCCATCATCCTGCTGGCGGGGCTGCAAACCATCTCGCCGGCGCTCTACGAGGCGGCGCAACTGGATGGCGCCAGCGGCTGGCAGAAGTTTCGCCGCATCACCGTGCCGCTGCTGATGCCGATCCTGTCGGTGGCGCTCACCTTGTCGGTGCTGTTCACCTTCTCCGACTTCCAACTGGTCTACGCGATCACCCGCGGCGGCCCGTTCAACACCACCCATCTGATGGCGACATTGGCGTTCCAGCGCGCCATCCCGGGATCGCAGCTTGGCGAAGGTGCGGCAATCGCGGTGGCGATGATTCCGTTCCTGGTCGGAGCTGCACTGCTGTGTTTCTACGGTGTCGGCCAACGCAAATGGCAGCAGGGGGCCGCCGATGACTGATACCACCGCATCACCGGCCGCCGCAGCCAAGCCGATCGCCGCCGCGACCCAGGATGAGCCGGAGCGGCTGTCATGGGACTCGCGCGCCAGGCGCATGGTGACAATCTACATCCCGCTCACGCTGTTCGTGATCGTGCTGCTGTTCCCGTTCTACTGGATGACGATCACCGCCATCAAACCCGACTACGAGATGTACGACTATACCAAGTACAGCCCGTTCTGGGTGCACTCGCCGACCCTGGCCAATATCAGCAAGCTGCTGTTTCATACCAGCTTTCCGCGCTGGCTGATGGTCAGCCTGGGGGTTGCCACGGCGGCCACCTTCCTGTCGATCTTCGCCAGCGTGCTGGCGGCCTACGCGATCGAGCGGCTGCGCTTCAAGGGTGCGCAGCGCGTCGGCCTGGCGATCTACCTGGCCTACCTGGTGCCGCCGACCATTCTGTTCATTCCGCTTGCCACGGTGATCTTTCAGTTCGGCCTGTTCGACAGCCCGATCGCGCTGATCCTGACCTACCCGACCTTCCTGATCCCATTCTGCACCTGGCTGCTGATCGGCTACTTCAAATCGATCCCCTACGAGCTGGAGGAATGCGCGCTGATCGACGGCGCCTCGCGGCTGCAGATATTGTGGCGGATCACCCTGCCGCTGGCAGTGCCAGGGCTGATCTCGGCCGGCATCTTCGCCTTCACCCTGTCATGGGACGAGTTCATCTATGCGCTGGCCTTCATCCAGAGCAGCGACAAGAAGACCGTGCCAGTGGCGATCCTGACCGAACTGGTCACCGGCGACGTCTACCAATGGGGCTCGCTGATGGCCGGCGCACTACTCGGCTCGGTGCCGGTGGCGCTGATCTACTCGTTCTTCGTGGAGTACTACGTCTCCAGTCTCACCGGGGCGGTGAAGGAGTAAGGCAAGCAGCGCTTTTTGAAAAAAGCGCGCAAAAACTTTCATCCGCCTTGCAACAGCGGAGTCGTGGAGACTCCGTACACTCCAATGGATGGAAAGTTTTTTTGCTTCTTTTTGTTCACAAAAAGAAGTGCTTGCCTACTCCGCCGCCGGCTCGAACCGCAGCGCCAGCCCGTTGATGCAATGCCGCAGCCCGGTCGGCAGCGGCCCATCGGGGAACACATGCCCCAGATGCCCCTGGCACTTCGCGCAATGCGCCTCGGTGCGCACCATGCCGTATTTGCGGTCCACCGTGGTGCCCACCGCACCCTCCAGCGCGGTGAAAAAGCTCGGCCAGCCGGTGCCGCTCTCGAACTTGGTCTGCGAGGCGTAGAGCGGCTGCCCGCAGGCCGCGCATTGGAACACCCCGGCCCGCTTCTCCGCGTTCAGCGGCGAGGTGCCGGCCCGCTCCGTCGCATGCTGGCGCAGCACCGCGTATTGCTCCGCCGAGAGGTGGGAGCGCCATTCCTCGTCCGAGCACAGCCCGCCTTTCGGCATCACCTCAGTCTGCTTCTGGTCCTGCATACCATCCTCCTTGCGATCACGGATGTCGTCCCGCCGCCGCCGCGTGCGAAGCGGGCCGCCGGCCGGACCCTCAATGTAGTGCCGCCGCCGCGGTTTCGCCACTGCCCGCCATCCCTGCGTCGGGGCGGGCCAGCGTCTCGCACACCACGACGACCGCCTCGCTGACCAGTGGCAGCAGCGTGTAGCGACGAACCTCCCTGAGCCCGGCAGCCGCGATCAGGTGGCGCAGATCGCCGGGCGCGAGCGGATAGACCGCCGGCGCCTGATGCCCAAGCATGCGCTTCAGCCGCCGCCGCAGCCGGTGATAGCCGGTGTCCAACCCCTGGGTGAACACCACGCGCCCGGCGGTCACCGCCGCCACGGCCCGCAGGAACGCCACCTGCTCGGCCAGCGGAAAATGCATCAGCACCCGCGCGCAGAGCGACGCCTCGAACCTGCGCCCCGTCGCGGGAAGCTCGCGGACATCACAGACATAGGTGTCAAAATCGGCGCACCGGCGCAGCCGCTGCCCGGCGACCGCAAGCATCTGCGGCGAGATATCGATACCAGTCACCCGAAAGCCCATGTCCGCCAGCACCTCGGCCAGCCGGCCGGTGCCGCACGGGATATCCGCCACCTGCGCCCCGCGAGCAACATCGGCGAACGCACGGCGAACCAGGCGCTTCTCCAGCCGATTATAAATCCGCCCGGCCAGGCTGGAAAACCGCTGCCGGTCATAGGCATCGGCGGTGCCGGGCTGCTTGTAGTGCTCGGCGGGATTCCATCCCTTGCCATAGCCGACGGCCGGGCCCGGTTCGGGTGCAGGGTCCATTGCGGCAGTCACCATGAAAATGCTCAGCCGGCTTCGTCGAACCGGCGGTCTGCCAGGTCTCGGCCCAGTTGGTGCACCAGCCAACGCAACTGCAGGCTGGCGCCCCAGCTTCGCGGCGGGCTGCTCCATTCGCGGTGGCGCACCAGCAGGTGAACCGCGTTGCGCAGCCTCTCCCACGCCAAAGGTAGCGCAGGCAGCGCCATCCCGCCGGTCTCGGCATAGCCCTCCTGAAAGGCTTGCGTGAGGGCAGGGAGTGCATGCAGCCGATAGAGGCTCGCCGGGTTCATGAACGCCAGTTGCAGGTGATTGAGGAAATGCGCGGCATCATGAACGCAGGAGACCCGATGCCGCAGCTCCAGGTCGATGCCGAACAGCCGCCCCTCGCGCAAAATGAGATTCCGCGGCTTGAAGTCGCCATGCGCACGGCACCAGACCACCTCCTTGTCACCCAGCCGATCGGCCGTGCGCCGCAGCAGCCGTGTGGCATGCTGCACAGCTCTGCCGCTGGCGATGCGCGGGTTGGCATCCATCGAGCGCTGCAGGTACCCCATCGTCAGATCCGCATCAACCGGCTTGCGCTCGGCCAGGGTTGCGCGCTGCAACCGAGCGAGCCATGCTCCCGCCTTGGCGACGGATCGTGCGGCATCCAGCGTTGATGCGGTCATGATCGAACGCTTCAGCGTTGGTCCGGCAATCCATTCGGTGATGACGATATCATGGTCCTCGATGATATCGAGTGCTTCTGCCACACCCAGATCGGGGTCGTCTGCGGCGAGTTCGCGAAGCTCCGCAAGATCGGCGTAGTAGCTGCGGGCGGCCTGCGAGGCCGCTTTTTCGAAGCGCTGCAGAAAAAACAATTTGATCGCGACCGGTGTCGCATATGCCGTGCCCTCGCCGCGGAACACCAGGGAGAATGCGCTGGCGGCGACCGGCCCGCTGACCGCAAGTTCCGCATCCGCGCGCCCGCAATGCTGTAGCACGATGCGGCGGACCGCCTCCGCATCCAGGTGGTGACCATCGGAGAGGGCCATTGGCGCGGCGGCGGCGGCCTGTCGTAGCGTATCAACTGTCATCAGTGCCCGTCGGCCTCTCCGATTTTCGCGGCAGCATGCCGATGACATCTACCGCGCGAAGACATTATTTAGAAGTGATACTTCCCGCCGGCCTTTTTTGTCTAGGGCGTGATGACCGAAGGTGGAATCACACGAAAGTCTGAATCACACGACAAAAATGAGCTTGAGTGCCGTGCCTCCGCCGACCAGAAGGCATCCTACTCTGGCGGCCATGCTGCAAAACGCCCCGCCCGGCCCGCCCGCCCACTCCCGCAACCCGCTCGTCATTGATCGGATCGCCGGCACCCGCATCGGCGGGCGGGCGCGTCGCCTACCCCACCAGCGCCTGCAACGCCTGCTGGTCGCGCAGCACCACATAGCCGTCCTGCTGGGTCAGCACGCCGTCCCGGCTCCAGGTGCGCAACTGCTTGTTGACGCTCTCGCGCGTGCTGGCCACCAGGGTGGCGAGGTCGCGCTGCGACAGCTTGAGATCGATGCGCAGCCCGGCCTCCACCGGCCGGCCGTAATCGGCGGCCAGCTTCACCAGCAGCCGCGCCAGCCGGGCCGGCAGGTCGAACAGCGCGATCTCCTCCAGCGCTAGGCTGGTGCGCCGCAGCCGGTCGCACAGCACGATCAGCAGCCGCTCCACCAGGTCGCCGTGGCGCAGCAGGAAGGGCATGAAGTGCCGCCGCTCGATCACCAGCAGCACGCTGTCCTCCAGCGCGGTGGCGTCGGCGCTGCGCGGCTTGCCGTCCAGCAGCGCGATCTCGCCGAAAATCTCGCCCTGGCCGATCACGTTCAGCGTCACCTCCTTGCCGTCCGGCGAGATGCTGCCGATCCGCACCCGCCCGGCCAGCACCGCCATCATGCTGTCGCCCGGGTCGCCCTTGCCGAACACGCTGGCACCCTTGGTGACGCGCAATTCCGAGGCCAGCCCGAGGATGTCATCCAGTTCCTCCGGCCGCATCGGGCGGAAGAACGGGCTGGTCATCAGCGTGTCGCGCTTCATGCGCAAGCCAATCCTGGCAGGCGGGGCCATCGGCAGACTCCGGGGCGACGTGGACGGTTGGGCGACTTTACAACGAAGCCAGCCCGGCGGGTTGCAGGAATCTCCACCAGTGCAGCCCTGCGTTGCCGGCGCGTTTCCCTTGACTCTGGGCCGCCAAGGCGTATCTCTGCCGCGGAAGCGGCGATCCGGTCGCTTCGGCTGGCCTCGCCAGCAGTTCCATCATCTGGCCTGTGCCCCGTCCCCAGTGCGGTCGGGCACGGGCAAGACGTGCTCCGCAAGCAGCGCGCAATGACCGCGACAACGGGTTCACCAGAAGACCAGAACCCGCCGCCGCCCAAGGACGTACCCAGCCCTATGGCCTCCACCGCCGCCTCGGAAATCCAGGACTTCGCCTCCCTTCTCGATGAAACCCTCGGCCGCGACAGCGGCTTCGATGGCTCGGTCGTCACCGGCAAGGTGATGCGCCTCACCGACGAATTCGCCATCGTCGATGTCGGCCTCAAGAGCGAGGGCCGCGTCGCCCTCAAGGAATTCGGCGTCCCTGGCGCCCCCACCGACGTGAAGCCCGGCGATCTGATCGAGCTGTATGTCGAGCGCTACGAGGACCGTGACGGCACCATCGTGCTGTCGCGCGAGAAGGCCCGCCGCGAGGAGGCCTGGACCAATCTGGAGAAGGCCTTCGAGGCGCAGCAGCGCGTCACCGGCAGCATCTACGGCCGGGTCAAGGGCGGCTTCACCGTCGATCTCGGCGGCGCCGTGGCCTTCCTGCCCGGCAGCCAGGTCGATATCCGCCCGGTGCGCGATGTCGGCCCGCTGATGGGCCAGCCGCAGCCGTTCCAGATCCTGAAGATGGACCGCGCCCGCGGCAACATCGTGGTCTCCCGCCGCGCCGTGCTGGAAGAGACCCGCGCCGAGCAGCGCAGCGAGCTGATCCAGGGCCTCAAGGAAGGCATGATCCTGGACGGCGTGGTGAAGAACATCACCGATTACGGCGCCTTCGTCGATCTCGGCGGCGTCGATGGCCTGCTGCACGTCACCGACATCGCCTGGCGCCGCATCAACCACCCCAGCGAGGCGCTGCAGATCGGCCAGCAGGTGAAAGTGCAGGTGATCCGCTTCAACAGCGAAACCCAGCGCATCAGCCTCGGCATGAAGCAGCTTGAGGCCGACCCGTGGGAAGGTGTGGCGGCGAAGTATCCGCCGGAAGCCAAGTTCTCCGGCCGGGTCACCAACATCACCGATTACGGCGCCTTCGTGGAGCTGGAGCCGGGGGTCGAGGGCCTGGTGCACGTCTCCGAGATGAGCTGGACCAAGAAGAACGTCCATCCGGGCAAGATCGTCGCCACCTCGCAGGAAGTCGAGGTGATGGTGCTGGACGTCGACAGCTCCAAGCGCCGCATCTCGCTGGGCCTGAAGCAGGTGCAGCGCAACCCGTGGGAGCAGTTCGTCGACGAGCATCCGGTCGGCACCGAGGTCGAGGGCGAAATCCGCAACATGACGGAGTTCGGCCTGTTCATCGGGCTGACAGCCGACATCGACGGCATGGTCCACATGTCCGACCTGTCGTGGGACGAGCCGGGCGAGCTGGCAATGGCCAAGTACGAGAAGGGCCAGATCGTAAAGGCCAAGGTGCTGGACGTCGATGTCGAGAAGGAGCGCATCTCGCTCGGCATCAAGCAGCTGGCCGACGACCCCGCCGCGTCGGTCCTGGACCGTGTCCACAAGGGCGACATCGTCACCTGCGTGGTCACCGCGGTGCAGTCCAACGGCATCGAGGTGAAGGTCGACGAAGTGCTGACCGGCTTCATCCGCCGCGCCGAACTAGCCCGCGACAAGGGCGACCAGCGCCCCGACCGCTTCGCCATCGGCGAGAAGGTCGATGCCCGCATCACCGCGGTCGACCGCGCCGCCCGCAAGCTGGCGCTGACCATCAAGGGCAAGGAGATCGAGGAAGACAAGCAGGCGATCGCCGAGTTCGGCACGTCGGACAGCGGCGCCTCGCTGGGCGACATCCTGGGGGCGGCGATCCGTCGCCGCAACCAGAACCTGCCCGAGTAAATTGGCCGGATAAGCCACCCGCTACCGACCGACCAGGAAACCGGCGGCGCCCCAGGCGGCGCCGGTTTTTTGTCACCACCGCCGGAATTCCGCCAGATTTCTCCCGATTATAATAAAAACTGTGCCCTCTCAATGGCTTACGCTTGACTGCGGCGGAACGCTCTGGCAGCTTGGAGTCTCGGCCGAACCGGCAGAGGGGGACCAGGGGCGATGACCAAATCCGAACTGATCGCGGAACTCTCCGCGGCCAATCCGCATCTGCTGAGCCGCGATGTGGAACTGATCGTGGCAACCATCTTCAACGAGATCACCGCCGCCCTGGCGCGCGGCGAGCGGGTGGAGCTGCGCGGCTTCGGCGCCTTCACGGTAAAGCGCCGCGACGCCCGCACCGGCCGCAACCCGCGCACCGGCGAGGCGGTGCCGGTCGACGAAAAGGCAGTGCCGTTCTTCAAGGCCGGCAAGGAACTGCGCGAGCGGGTCAACACCGGCAAGCAAACCGGCGACTGACCATGCTGCGCCTGATCATCGCCGCCCCCTTCCTGCTGCTGCTGGTGCTGTTCACGCTGTCCAACGCGCAAACCGTGCTGCTCAGCCTGTGGCCCACCCCCTGGTCGGTCAGCCTGCCGCTGTCGATCGTGGTGCTGGTGGCGATGGCGGTGGCCTTCCTGCTCGGCGCGCTGATCCTCTGGGTCTCCACCCTGGCCGCCATCCGCCGCGCCCGCCGGGCCGAGGCGCAGGTGCGGGTGCTCGAAGGCCAGGTCGAGGTATTGAAGGGAAAGTAAGGCCTTCTTTTTGTGAACAAAAAGAAGCAAAAAAACTTTTCTTCCCCTGGAGTCTCCGCACTCCCCGCCCCATCAATGTTGCAAGGCGGATGAAAGTTTTTTGGTTCTTTTTTTCAAAAAAGAACACCTGTTATACACTGCCCATGACCAACCTGATCGCCGCCATCGACACCACCGACCCCGAGCGCGCCCGCACCCTGGCCGCCGCCGTCGCGCCCTACTGCGGCATGCTCAAGCTCGGCCTCGAATTCTACCTCGCCAATGGCGCCCCCGGCGTGCGGCTGATCGACCACCTGCCGATCTTCCTCGACCTCAAGCTGCACGACATCCCAAACACCGTCGCCGGCGCCGTCCGCGCCGTGCTGCCGCTCGCCCCGCGCCTGCTCACCCTGCACGCCGGCGGCGGCGCCGCGATGATCGCCGCCGCCCGTCAGGCCGCCGAAACTGCCGGCGTGCTCCGCCCCAGCCTGCTCGCCGTCACCGTGCTCACCAGCCTGGACGCCGACGCCCTGCACGCCACCGGCATCCCCGACACCCCCCGCCAGCAGGTGCTGCGCCTCGCCCGCCTGGCGCTCGCCCACGGCGCCGACGGCCTGGTGTGCAGCCCGCACGAAGTGGCGATGCTGCGCGACGCACTCGGCGCCGGCCCGCTGCTGGTGGTCCCCGGCATCCGCCCGGCCGGTGCCGCCACCGGCGACCAGGCCCGCAC
>JBEPTZ010000114.1:0-14646 GCA_041691815.1 Rhodospirillales bacterium
AATGCCGGCGTACGGGGGGGTCTACCGGCTGGGCATGGGGGGCGCACAGCCACCCCGGGCCCCGCCGGTTGCGGTCCGCCGCCCCGAACTGACGGGCGAGCAGCATTCTCTCCGTAAAGCAACCGAATCAGCCAGCTGCGCCGCCTTATGGCCCGCGCGGCATTGGTCTCAGCGTGGCAGCACCTTGGACAGGAACTGGCGCGCCCGTTCGGTCTGCGGCGCACTGAAGAAGGCGTCGGTGGTGGAATCCTCGAGAATCTGCCCCTGATCGAGAAACAGCACCCGGTCGGCGACCCGGCGGGCGAAGCCCATCTCGTGGGTCACCACGATCATCGTCATGCCGTCCTGCGCCAGCGCCTGCATCACATCCAGCACCTCGCTGACCATTTCCGGGTCCAGCGCCGAGGTCGGTTCGTCGAACAGCATCAGCTTCGGGTCCATTGCCAGCGCGCGGGCAATCGCCACCCGCTGCTGCTGGCCGCCGGAGAGCTGTGCCGGGCGGCGCTGCAGCAGGTCGCCAAGGCCGACCCGGGCCAGCAACTCCTCCGAGCGGCGGTCGGCCTCGGCCTTCGGGCGTTTCAGCACATGGATCGGCGCCAGGCTGACGTTCTGCAGCGCCGTCATGTGCGGATACAGCTCGAAATGCTGGAACACCATGCCGATGCCGGTGCGCAGACGCGGCAGGTCGGTCGTGCGGGCGCCGACCGAAACCCCGTCCACGGTGATGTTGCCGTGCTGGAAGCGCTCCAGCCCATTGACGCATTTCACCAGCGTGCTCTTGCCGGACCCCGACGGGCCGCACACCACCACCACCTCGCCGCGCGCCACCCGCACCGAGCAGTCATGCAGCACCGGCGACCGGCCGTACGACTTGCCGAGATGCTCGATGATCAGGATATCGTTCATCCGAACTCCGCCCATCTGAACTTGGGTCATCTGAACTCAGGACTGCGGCCGCGCCCGGCCAGCAGCGAGCCGACCAGGCAGATGACGAGATAGACCACGGCGACGAAGGTGTAGACTTCCACCGGCCGATCGTCGCGGCCGGCGACCACGCTGGCCGCGGTCAAAAAGTCGCGCAGCGCCACCACATACACCAGCGAGGTATCCTGAAACAGGATGATCACCTGGTTGACCAGCAGCGGCACCGAGGCGGCAAACGCCTGCGGCAATATCACCAGCCGCAGCGCCTGCCAGCGCCGCATGCCCGTGGCCGCCGCCGCCATGCCCTGGCCGGCCGCCACGGCGCCGATGCCGGCACGGATGATCTCGCAATAGAACGCGCTCTCGAACAGCACGAAGGCAGTCAGCGCCGAATACAGCGCCCCCACCGGGTGGCCGGTGACCAGCGGCGCCATGAAGTAGAACCAGAACAGCACCAGGATCAGCGGCACCGAGCGCATCACCGTCACATAGGCCATCGCCGGCACCGACAGCAGCCGGAAGCGCGACAGCCGGGCGATCGCCAGCAGCAGCCCGCCGGCCAGCCCGCCCGCCGAGCCGATCAGCACCAGCAGCAGGCTCAGCTGCATGCCGCTCCACAGCAGGGCGGCCGAATCGCCGAAACTCGCGAGGCCCATCTTCAGCCCCTCACGCCGACGCCGTGGCGCAACCGTGCGTCCAGCCGGCTCATCAACAGCGTGATCAGCAGCCCGACGCCGAGATAGAACACCGTCGCCGCGGCATAGGCCTCGAAGCCGTGAAACGTGTAGTTGGCGATCTGCTGCGCCTGGGCGGAGACCTCCATCACCCCGATGGTCAGCCCGATCGACGACATCTTGAAGGTGACCAGGAATTCCGAGGTCAACGGCGCCATGATGGTGCGAAACGCGACCGGCAGCAGCACCAGCCGATAGGCCTGCCAGGGCCGCAGCCCGGTGGCCAATGCCGCCGGCAGCAGCCTGGCGCGCACCGTAGCGATGCCCGCCCGCACCTGCTCGGCCACCCGCGACGAGGCGAACAACCCGATCGCCAGCGCCGCGGTGCTGAATTCCGGCAGCGGCAGGTCGCGCTTGACCCACATGCCCATCTCAGTCGGCAGGACTTCCGGAAACACGAAGAACCACAGGAACAGCTGCACCAGCGGCGGCACGTTGCGGAACAGCTCGACATAGACCGTCGCCGGCAGCCGCAACGCCAGCGAGCCGGCACTGCGCAGGCAGCCGACCAAGCTGCCCAGCAGTACCGCGATGGTCCAGGCCACCAGGGTGACCGCCAGCGTCCAGCCGGCGCCGGTGAACAACCAGTCCCCGTACGGCGCGCTGACCAGCACGCCCCAGTCCCAGGTGTAGTTCATCGCCGCCGGCCGCTCGGCTTCAGCTCAGTTCGGGAACGAGTAGGTGTCCCACGCCGCGCGCAGCTTGGGGCTGACGCCGACATGGAACGGCGTGAACCACTTCTTCACCAGCGCGTCGGCGGCACCGGACTTGAACATCTCGGACATCTCATGCCCGGCGATCCAGGCGAATTGCGGGTTGTTCTTCGGGATGATCAGCGCCTCCGGCTGGTAGCTCAGTTCCGGCCCGACCACGGCCAGGTTGTCCGGGTGGTGGGAGGACTGGATCAGCGCATAGAACGCCGCGTTATCCGACAGATAGGCGTCACCGCGATGGCTCTCCAGCGCCACCAGGGCGGCCGGATGGTCGTTCACGTGCAGCACGCGCGCCTTCAGCCCATCCTTGAGCAGCCGCGCGACGGTCGGCTCGCTGGTGCCGCCGGTGGCGACGATCAGCACCTTGCCGTCGAGATCCTTGATATCCTTGATGCCGGAGTCCTTCAGCACCAGCAGCTGCTCGGCCGAGACCCAGTGGATCGGGGTGAACGCCACCTGCTTCATCCGCGTCCAGGTGCGCACCGTGCCGTCGCAGACGATGTCCACCGTGCCGTTGGCGATCAGCGCCTGGCGGGTCTGGATGGTGACCGGCACGTAGGCGAACTTGATCTCCGGCAAATCGAGGTCACGCTTGGCGGCCTGGCCGATCGCCTCGCAGAATTCAACGGCATAGCCGGTCGGCTTGTTGTCCTTGCCAAGATACGAGAGCGGCACCGAGGTGTCGCGGTAGCCGATGGTCAGCGTGTGGGTCGCCTTCAGTTTGGTGACCACCGAATCGAGCGTCTGGGCGCCGGCGGGTGCGGCGGTAAACGCCAGTGCCGCCAGCGCGGCCAGCGGCAGGAGGCTCCACAGAGCAGGCTTCATCGGTTCGTTTCCTTGTGTTGTTTCAGGTGGTGTGGGCCAACAGATCGGCATCGGTCCATTCGTCGCCTTGCAGTTCCGGCGTGTCAAACGCCTGCAAGGCAGCGAAATGCTTGGCGCGGTCTTCGACGAACAGGTCGCGGGCGATGCCGCGCGCCAGCCGGTCGGCGCCTTCGCTCACCGCCGGGATATCGCCGGACAGCTTGCCGTGGTTGAGCGTGGCGTGGTGGTTGAAGCAGTGGATGCGCGCCAGCTGCGGGCAACTGCCCGGCTGTATCTCCTGGAACGCGTAGTCGGCGGCGAGGTCGGGGGTCTCGGCCAGTTCGCTGCTGTCCAGTCCGGCGGGGGTCGGGAAACGGTCCTGCCAGAGCCGGATATGCCCAGCGAAGGCGGCCAGTTCCGGGCGGCGGGCGAGATCGAACTGGAATCCGGTGGCGAAAATCAGGAAATCCAGGCCGTATTTGCCCTTCGGCGTGGTTAAAACCATGCCGCTTTCATCCTGCACCAGGGACAGAATCGGGCTGCCGAGATGGATGCGTGCATTCGAATGCATGGACACCCGCAAGGTGCTGTCATGCGGCGGCGGCGTCTGCGCGGCGTTGACGTAATGCAGGAAGCGCCACTTCCATTCGTCCGGCAGGCCGGCAAAGCCGTGCACCACGCCCTGGCTGCCGATGCCGGTGAACTTGTTGATGCGCGGGATGTCGGGACGGCGGATGAACAGGTCGAGCCTGAGCGCACCGGCTTCCAGTGCTGTGGCGGCGTTGTCCATCGCCGAGGCGCCGGCGCCGATCACCCCGACGCGGCGGCCGGCGAGGGCGGTGAAATCGATGTCATCGGCGGAATGCGCCCAGCGATGCCGGCTGATCTGCTGGGCGATTTCCGGCACGAACGGGCCGCCGAGGCCGTCGCGGCCGTTGGCCAGCACCAGATGGCGGGTCAGCACCTGTTCGGTGCCGCGGGGGCCGGCGACATCCAGTTCCAGCAACGCGCCGAACGGGCGGATGGCGGTGACCTGGTGGCGGTTTTCCACCGGCAGGCCCAGCACCCGGCGGTACCACACCAGATAGTCCATCCACTGGCCGCGCGGGATCTTGCCTAGCGCCGCCCAGCCCTCGGCGCCGAACTGCGCCTCGTACCAGGCGCGGAAGGTCAGTGCCGGCAGGCCGAGCGCCGGGCCGGTGAGGGCTTTCGGCGAGCGCAAGGTGCGCATCCGGGCGAAGGTGACCCAGGGGCCCTCCTGGCCTTGCGGCGCCTGATCGTAGGCGACGATATTGCGCATGCCCTGGCGTTGCAGTGCGGCTGTGGCCGTCAGGCCGCACATGCCGGCGCCGATCACCACCACGTCGCGCGCGGTACGGCCCTGCACCTCGGTCGGCGGCACCCAGGCTTTGGCCGGCAGATCCAGCCATTCCAGGTCCTGGCGCAGCCGCGCCTCCAATGCGTCCAGGCCGGTCATGGGCAGGCTCCCGCGTTCTCCGGGCCATAGACGGCGGCGGCGATGGCGGTCCGGTCGGCCAGGTCGCACAGATGGAAGCCGGGCAGCAGCATGGCGGCGGCGTTGCGCAGCGCGCCGATCAGGCTGGCAACCAAGGGTGCCAGCGGCTGGCCGAGCGGCGTCACCACGCCCCACAGGAAGGGGATCGCCACATCGAGCGGCCGCACCACCACGCCCTGCACCGGCACGCCATAGGCGGTCACTGGCTCGATCACCGCCAGTCCCAGCCCAGCGCGCACCGCCAGCAGCGCGGTCAGCGAGGCGTTCATCGCCATGATGCCGGAGGGCTGGACGCCGGCGTGGGCCAGCGCCTGCTCCACCCGGCGGCGCAGCCGGAACGGGTTGGCGACGGTGAGCAGCCGGCGGCCGGCCAGCGCTGCCAGCGAGACGCTGGGCGCCTCGGCCAGCGCGTCGCCTTCCGGCAGCACCGCGACGCAGGGCGCCTCGCCGACCCAGTGGGTCTCCAGGCCGGGATGGTCGACCGGCAGGCTGGTCAGGCCGAGTTCGGCGCGGCGCGACAGCACCGCCTGCACCACCTGCTCGGCCGACAGGCTGTGCAGATGCATTTCGGCGGGCAGGGCGGCCGGCAGATGCGCCAGCGCGGCCGGCACCAGGCCGGCGGCCAGCGCCGAGATCGCGGCGATCTCGATCGGCCCCGGCGCATCACGGCCGATGGCACTGGCGCGGGCCTGCAGCTGTTGCAGCGAGACCAGCACCCGCTCGGCCTCCTGGTGGAAGCGCACGCCCTTCGGGGTGGGGGAAATCCGCGGGCCGCTGCGCTCCAGCAGCTTGTAGCCAAGCTCCGCCTCCAGCTCCTGCACCAGCCGGGTCACCGCCGGCTGCGAGCGGCCGGTGAGCCGCGCGGCGCCGGTGATGCTGCCGGCGGACATCACCGCGGCGAAGGCTTCGAGTTGGCGGATATCGAGCACATCATCCATAATTCGCATTATAACTGGATCATTATGTCAAAATGCAATAGAGATTCGGCGCCAACCCGCATCCCGAAGGGAATCGCCAGATGCCTGTCGACGTGATCGCCGTGCTTGCGGACGCCGCGGACAACCCGGCGGTCGCCGCCGCCATGGCCGGGCGGGCCGACCTGATGGCGGCCAGCGAGGCCAATTACCGGGCGGTGATGACGCCCGATGACCCCGGCGGGTTGTCCGGCGAGGAGCGCCGGGCGCTGGCCTGCCGGATCGCCATGCTGAACGGCGATGCGCCGCTGGCGAAGCATTATGTGACCGGGTTGGGCGCCGCTGGTGCGGCGCTGGCCGATCCGGAGGCGCCATCGCCGGCCGATACCAGGCTGGCGGCGATGCTGCGCCATGTCGATCTGGTGACCCGCCACCCGCGCGAGGCGACGCGGGCCGATATCGCGGCGCTCACAGCGGCGGGCCTGGCGACCGCCGATATCGTGCGGCTGTCGCAGGTGATCGCGTTCGTGAATTACCAGCTTCGGGTGATCACCGGGTTGCGGCTTATCGGGGGCGCGGCATGAGCGACGTGGTCGAGGCTTTCACCGCCGAGACGCTGGCCTGGCGGCCCTATGTGGCGCCGATCGCGCTGGAGACCGCCACCGAGGCGCAGCGCGCGGCGCTGAAGGAGACGCCGTCCAACACCAAGGTGTCGGACTACGTGCTGGTGCTGGCGCATGACCCGCAATCGTTGGGCGAGCGGACGCCGCTGTTCAACGGCATCATGTATGCCCGCGGCGGGCTGGCGCGGGCGGAGCGCGAACTGGGCGCCACCGTGGCCTCGGTGCTCAATCGCTGCATCTACTGCGCCTCGGTGCATTCCGCACGCTATATCCAACTGGCCAGGCGGCCGGAGGTGATCGAGCAGGTGTTTGCCGGCACGCCCGAGACCTTGCCGGCGCGGGAACGGGCAATTGCCGACTTCTCGGTCAAACTCTCGGCCTGCCCGCCGGCCGCCGGCGCCGCCGAGATGCAGGCGCTGCGCGATGCCGGGCTGTCCGACGCCGAGGTGCTGGACCTGGTGCTGTCAGTGGCAGTGTTCGGCTGGGCCAACCGGCTGATGCACACACTGGGCGAGCCGATCCGACCGGCCGCAGGCTAAGCCAAGAAAGAAGGTTCTTTTTTGGAAAAAAGAACCAAAAAACTTTTTTATCTGCCTTGCAACAGTGGAGGCGTGGAGACTCCGGAGTCTCCAAAACGGATGAAAAGTTTTTTTGCTTCTTTTTGTTCACAAAAAGAAGGCCTTTTCATTTCGATTTTTACTTGAGTGCATAACACACTCCGGGAGAAGACCATGCGGGTTGCGATTCTTGGCGCCGGGGCGATCGGGCTGGCCAGTGCTGCGTTGTTGTGTCAGCGGGGCCACCGGCCGGTGTTGTGGGCGCCGACCGGGCGGGTGCTGCCGGCGGGGAAGCTGGTCTCCACCGGGGCGGTGGCGGGGACGTTCGAGCCGGAGGTGGCGGTGGAGTGCGCCACGGCACTGGCCGGCGCCGAGGCGGTGCTGATCGCTGCCCCCGGCTATGCCCATCGGGCGGTGATCGAGGCGGCGGCGCCGCATCTGCGGGGCGGGCAGACCGTGCTGTTCAGTTCGCATATGTCGTTCAGCGCGCTGTATCTTCGCCAGTTGTGCCCGGCGCCGAGCATCGTCGCCTGGGGCACCACGGTGGTGACCGGCAGACGGGGTGAGGGGCTGGCGGTGTGGGTGAGCAATATCCGCAGCCGGGTGGATGTGGCGGTGCTGCCGGCCGGCGAGGCGGCTTCGGCGCTGGCGCTGTGTGCCGAGTTGTTCGGCGACCGGTTCGTCGATCGTGGCGCCTTGCTGGCGATCGCGCTCAGCAATCTCAACCCGCAGAACCATCTGGCGATCGCGTTGTGCAACCTGACCCGGATGGAGAAGGGCGAGGCGTGGAAGCAATACGCCAACACCACCGATGCGGTCGGCCGGCTGATGGAGGCGCTGGACGCCGAGCGGCTGGCGCTGGCGGCGGCTGCCGGGGTGCGGGTGCGGACGCTGCACGAGCATTTTCGGCTGTCATTCGCTGCTGTCGGCGAGACCATGGGCGAGATGGCGCGCGGGCTTGCCGCCGGCGATGCCGACCCCTCCGGCCCGACCACGCTGGACAGTCGCTACGTGCTGGAGGATGCGCCGTTCGGGCTGTGGCCGACGGTGTGCCTGGCGCGGGTGCTGGGGGTGCAGGCGCCGCTGCATGAGGCAGGGGTGGCGTTGTTCTCGGCGCTGTATGGCTGGGATTTCGCCGCTGAAAATGATATTTTGCCGCGGCTCGGCGATTTGCGGGCGGTGCTCGCCGGCATCTGATTGTAACCCATTGCGGCGGGCACGGCCTGCGGTTAGCGTTGCCGAATAATAACCGAGGAGGCGGCAATGAGCATGATGTGGCGGTTGGATATGCGCCGGCCAAGTTTGCGCCAATGGGGTGTAGTGGCCTGCGCGGCACTCGGTCTGACGCTGCCGATGCGGGCGCCGGCGGCGCAGGCGGAGACGGTGCGGATGACGGTCTCGTATTACAGCGCCGCGACCGGGCCGTATTTCGAGAAGATGGCCAAGGAGTTTCATGCCGCCAACCCGTCGATCGACATCAAGATCGAGGTGGTGAACTGGCCCAACCTGCTGCAGAAGCTGCAGACCGACATCTCGGCCGGCGCCAACGCCGATATCTCGATCATCGGCACCCGCTGGCTGCTGGACTTCGTGCATGACGGCATCGCCGAGCCGCTCGACGGCCATATGGACGCCGCGTTCAAGGACGGCTTCATCGGTCCGTTCCTGAAGCCCGGCCAGATCGACGGCAAGACCTATGGCCTGCCGATCGCCGCCTCCGCCCGGGCGCTGTATTACAACAAGGCGATGCTGACCAAGGCTGGCTTCCCGAACGGCCCGGACACCTGGGACGACGTGGTTGCCGCCGCCACGAAGATCAAGGCGGATGGCGGCAACGGCTTCGGGCTGATGGCCAAGGGCACCGAAGTGGACGTGTACTACTACTACGCGCTGTGGAGCTATGGCGGCGAGGTGCTGGATTCGCACAACAAGGCGGCCTTCGACTCGCCGGCCGGGATCAAGGCGCTGACCCTGTACAAGTCGATGCTCGACCAGGGGCTGACCGAGCCGGGGCCGACCAACTACACCCGCGAGGACCTGCAGAACCAGTTCAAGCAGGGCCGGCTGGGCATGGTGATCACCGCCCCGTTCCTGATCGGCCAGATCGCCAAGGAAGCGCCGACGCTGGAGTACGGCATCGTGCCGGTGCCCAAGGGGACCACCCGCGCCACCTATGCGGTGACCGATTCGGTGGTGATGTTCAAGAACTCCAAGGTGAAGCCGGCGGCGTATAAGTGGCTGCAGTTCCTGTTCAGCAAGCCGGCACGGGTGGAGTTCAACAAGAACGAGGGCTTCCTGCCGACCACCAAGGCGGCGGCTGCCGACCCGCTGTTCACCGAGAACAAGCGGCTGAACATCTTCGTCAGTCTGCTGCCGGACGCCCGCTTCGCGCCGACTGTGACCGGCTGGGAGGATACCGCCAAGGCGGTGACCGACGCGCTGCAATCGGTCTATCTGGGCACCGCGACCCCGGAAGCGGCGCTGAAGACGGCGGCGGCCAAGGCCAACCAGTCGCTCGGCAAGTAACCCTGTGACCACGGCCGCCATGCCGGGTCCGCGCGGACCCGGCATGCTGCCCTGGCTGCTGATCATGCCCAGCCTGGTGCTGGCGTTCGGGGTGATCGGCTATCCGTTCTACGAGATCATCCGGCTTTCGGTTTCCGACGTGTCGCGCTTCGGGCAGCTGCGCGGCTTCGTCGGTTTCGCCAATTTCGTCACCATTGCCACCGACCCGATTTTTGTCGCAGCGTTGGTGCGCACGCTGGTGTGGACGATCGCGGTGGTCGGCGGCACCATCCTGCTGTCGATCCCGGTGGCGCTGGTGCTGAACCAGGATTTCGCCGGGCGCGGGCTGGCGCGGATCATCGTCATGCTGCCGTGGTCGATCGCGCTGTCGATGGCGGCGATCGTGTGGATGTGGGCGTTCAATGCCGATTACGGCATGATCAACGCGACGCTGCGGCAATGGGGGATCATCGGCCAGTCGGTGCAGTGGCTGGCGCGGCCGGAGACGGCGTTTCCGGTTGAGATCGGGATCGGCATCGTGGTCTCGATCCCGTTCACCACCACCATCGTGCTGGGCGGTCTGTCGTCGGTTCCCGGCGAAATTTACGAGGCGGCGCGGATCGACGGGGCGCGGCCGTGGCAGAGCTTCTTGCATATGACGCTGCCGATGCTCGGGCCGTTCCTGAATATCGCCATCGTGCTGAACGTGATCCATGTGTTCAGCTCGTTCCCGATCATCTGGGTGATGACCCAGGGCGGGCCGGATAATTCCACCCATATCCTGGTGACGTATCTGTACGAGTTGTCGTTCTACCTGGGGCGGCCCGGCCCGGCGGCGGCGGTGTCGCTGGTGATGCTGGTGATCGTGTTCGGCGCCACCGCGCTGTATATGCGGCTGCGCGCGAAGGACGGGATATGAACAGTCATCGCTGGCGCCGCACGCTGCTGGCCTGGGCGGTCCTGGCGCCGCTGGTGGTGGTCAACCTGCTGCCGTTCGCGGTGATGTTCTCGACCGCGCTGAAGCCGGCCGCCGAGGTGCTGGTGTATCCGCCGCGCTGGCTGCCGTCGCATCTGGCCTGGCATAATTTCGTCGATATGTGGAAGGCGGTGGATTTCGGCCAGGCGCTGTGGAACTCGCTGTTCATCGCCATCTGCTCGACGGCGCTGACGCTGGCGATCGCGGTGCCGGCGGCCTATGCGCTCGGGCGGCTGCGGTTTCGTTTCCAGCAAAGCTACAAGCAGTTCCTGCTGGTGACCCAGATGCTGTCGCCGGTGCTGCTGGTGCTGGGGCTGTTCCGGATGGCGGCGGCGATTCCGTATGACGGCGGCAGCCTGGTGGACAGCAAGCTCGGGGTGATCATCGTTTACGCGACCTACCAACTGGCGTTCGCGGTGTGGATGCTGGCGGCGTATTTCGCGACGATCCCGGGCGACCTGGAGGAGGCGGCGTGGATCGATGGCGCCAGCCGGACCCAGGCGGTGCTGCGCATCTTCCTGCCGCTGGCGGTGCCGGCGATGGCGGTGACCGGGATTGTGACGTTTGTTGCCAGCTGGAATGAATTCACCGTGGCGCTGACCCTGCTGCGCGACCCGGCGCTGATGACGCTGCCGATCAGGGTGGTGAACCTGGTGGCCGGGCGCTACAGCGTGGAGTGGAATCAGGTGATGGCGGCGGCGCTGCTGGCGACGGTGCCGGTGGCGGTGGTGTTCACCGTGCTGCAACGCTACCTGGTGACCGGGTTGACGCTGGGGTCAGTGAAGTAGCCGGGGTGGAGCAGTGGCTGACCCTGTTCGGTGCCGGGCTGCTGGCCGGGGCGATGAATGCGCTGGCCGGCGGCGGCTCGTTCGTCACCTTGCCGGCGTTGATCGCCGCGGGGGTGCCGTCGGTGCAGGCGAATGCCTCCAGTACCGTGGCACTTTGGCCGGGCGGTGCGGCCAGCGCCTGGACCTATCATCAGGGGGGGGTTCAGCCGGTCTGCGGTGTGGCGCCACGGGCGTTGCTGGCGGTGACACTGGTGGGCGGGCTGGTCGGCAGCCTGCTGCTGCTGTGGACGTCGTCCAGGGCGTTCGACGTGATCCTGCCCTGGCTGCTGCTGTTCGCGACGCTGGCGCTGGCGTTCGCGCGGCGGCTCGGGGCGATGCTGCACGGGCGGATCGCCGGGCGAACCGGGCCGGTGCTGGCGGCGCAGTTCCTGCTGGGCATCTACGGCGGCTATTTCGGCGGCGCGGTGGGGCTGATGATGGTCGCGGTGTGGGCGGTGCTCGGCGAGACCAACATCAAGGCATTGAACGCGCCGCGCACCTTTCTGGTGACCGCGGCCAATACCGTGGCAGTGGTGGCCTTCGCGCTGGCCGGGGCGGTGCGCTGGCCGCAGACGCTGGTGATGCTGGCCGGCGGGCTGATCGGCGGCGTGGCGGGCGCGCGGCTTGGCCGGGTGGTGTCATCGGAGGTGGCGCGGGTGATGACGCTGGCGTTTACCAGCGCGATCACCGTGGTGTTTTTCGCGCGGGCATATTTCGCAGGTTAAGCGGCGTCTTCCTGCTCTTCGGCGGCGCGGCGCAGGCGGCGGAAGCTGCGGCTGCTGAACGGCAGCATGCCGAGATAGACCACGCCGCCGATCGCCAGCACCGCCCAGGGGTCGGCCACCAGCAGGGCCGCTACCAGCCCGGTGCCGAGCAGCAGCGGCAGCACGTATTGCGCCGGCACCTTGAAGTTCTTGAAGCTCCATACCGGCAGGGTGGAGACCAGCAGCAGCGCGGTGCCGATCAGCACGCCGGCGACCAGCGGCGGGAAGCTGGCGATGGTATGCAGCCACTCCCAGCCCAGCGAGCGCGCCTCCAGCCCGACAAACAGCGGCACCAGCGCCAGCCAAGCGCCGGCCGGGGCGGGCACGCCGGTGAAGAAGTTGTAGGTGTAGGCCGGGTGCGGCCCGCCATCCAGCGCCGCGTTGAAGCGGGCCAGTCGCAGCGCCATGCAGACGGTGAACATCAGGCAGGGCAGGAAGCCGTAGGCGTGCGCGGTCTGCAGCGTCCACAGATACAGGATGAACGACGGCGCCACGCCGAAGCAGACGAAATCGGCCAGGCTGTCGAATTCGGCGCCGAACCGGGAGGTGGCTTTCAAGAGTCGGGCCAGCCTGCCGTCCAGCCCGTCGATGCAGGCGGCGACCAGGATCGCCACCACCGCCTGGCCGAAGCGGCCCTCCAGCGCGAACCGCATGCCGGTCAGGCCGGCGCACAGGCCGAGCATGGTCAGCAGGTTGGGGATCATCCGGTTGAACGACGGCCCCTTGAAGCGCGGCCGCCCGCGCGGGCGGAAATGGCCGCGCAGCCGGTGGATCGGGCGCGGGATGAACGGGTTGCGCTCAGGCATCGGCGTCGGAGTCCAGATCGGCGATCACCGTCTCGCCGCCGATCATGGTCTGGCCCTCGACCACCAGCGGGCGGACGCCCTCGGGCAGATACAGGTCGGTGCGGCTGCCGAAGCGGATGATGCCGAAGCGGGCACCGGCGACAACCGCATCGCCCTCGCGCGCGTCGCACAGGATGCGGCGGGCGATCAGGCCGGCGATCTGCACCACCGCCAGCGCGCGGCCGTCATGCAGGCGGATCGCCAGCGCGTTGCGCTCGTTGTCCACACTCGCCTTGTCCAGGCTGGCGTTGAGGAACTTGCCGTGGCGATAGGCGATGCGGGTGACGGTGCCATCGACCGGCATGCGGTTCACGTGCACGTCGATCACCGACAGGAAGATGGCGACCCGCCAGCGCGGCGCCAGCCCGAGATCGAGCTCGGCCGGCGGCACCGCCAGGGCCACCGAGACCACGCGGCCATCGGCGGGGGCGAGTGCCAGGCCCGGCCGGGGCGGCGGGGTGCGGGTGGGGTCACGGAAGAAATACAGGCTGAACAGCGTGAAGGCCAGCCCGAGCCAGGCCAGCCAATGGGCGAAGATCAGCCCGGCCACCAGCACAACCACGCCGCCGGCGATGAACGGCCGGCCGGCCGGATGCGGGCGGGCGAGGACGAGGCGAAGGGAAGCGATGAGGGCCATGCGGGTCCACGGAAATGTTGCCGCAGTTTATGGATGGTTCACCTGGCAGCCGCAAGACTTGCGGCCTGATTCGCCGGGAGGCTCGCCATGCCGCTTGATTCGCCGTTCGTGCTGGGGCCATTCACCGTCGATGCGCGGGGGCGCTTGCGGCCGACCGAAGCCGAGCCATTGCCGACGTTCGCGCTGTGCTGGCGGGGCTGCACGGTGGAGGCGGCGCTGCGCCAGAGCGGCGACGGACCGGATGTGGCGGTGATGGCGTTGCGCGCCGGGGCAGGGCGGGTGCCGAGCACGGCTGCCGGCGGCAGCACCGGCCGGGCGGCGGTGTTCGCCGCCCTGGTCGCGATGCCGGGGCTGCTGCCGCCAGGCTGGCGCCTGCTGCTGCTGCCCGATCACCGGCTGGAACTGGTCGCCGAGGCCGGGCTGGCGATGCCGGCGACGGCGGCCGAATTGCTCTGCGCGGTCACCGGGTTTCTGCTGGCGGCGGCGCCTTACCTGGATTTGTTCGGCGAGGCCGGAGTGGAAACGGTGGGCCGGGAGGACGGCGGCAAGGTGAACACCTGCCCGGGGTAGATGAGGTTGGGGTCGCGAATGCGATCGCTGTTGGCGGCGTAGATGTCGGTATAGCGGATACCCTCGCCATAGGCGCGGCGGGCGATGCGCCATAGATTCTGGGTGGGCTGCACGACGATCTGGGTGGGCGCCTGGGCGGGCAGCCGGCCAGGCGCGGCCGGTGAGGCCGGGGTGGTGGCGGCGGCGGTGGCAGACAGGTCGGCGCGCTGGAACGGCAGTTCCACCCGCGCCTGCACGTGGCTGCTGCCCGGCGCGATCTGGTCCAGGCGCAGGATATGGGTGCCGGGGGCGACCGACTGGCCGGGTTCGGCGGCCCAATGGCCCTGGGCGTCGGCGGTGACCTCGGCGGCGGGCTTGTTGTCGATATACAGCCGGATGCTGGCACCCGGCGGCGCGCTGCCGGCGAAGCGGATCTCGCCGGTGGAGCCGTAATCGACCACCCCGAGGCTGAGGCGCGCGGCGCCCGGTGATCCGGTTCTGGCCGGCGCGCCAGGGCCTTGCAGCACGCGCGGCGCGGCGCCGGCCGGGGTCAGCATCACCAGTGGCATGCCGCCGGGCAGCGGCGCCGGGGCGACGCCGGGGCTGGCGGCGATGATCGCCGGGGCGGCGGCTGCTGCGGCCGGGCCGGGTGCGGTGGCGGCTGGTGGGGCCGCGCCGGGCGGGGTGGGCATGGCGACGATCACCGGGGCGCTGCCGGCGGTCTGGGCGCCGGCGGCATCGCGCGCGCTGAGGGTGAG
>JBEPTZ010000115.1:0-14188 GCA_041691815.1 Rhodospirillales bacterium
CAAGCGCACCTTCCCGGCGATCGACATCACCAAGTCGGGCACCCGCAAGGAAGAACTGCTGGTGGATCGCGGCACGCTGTCGAAAATGTGGGTGCTGCGGCGCATCCTCAACCCGATGGGCACGATGGACGCGATGGACTTCCTGCTGGACAAGCTGAAATACAGCAAGACCAATCAGGACTTCTTCGACGCGATGAATACCTGAGGAAGACTCTTCTTTTTGTGAACAAAAAGAAGCAAAAAAACTTTTTGTCCCCTGGAGTCCGGGCCGTGGTCCGAGACTCCAGGGGATGAAGTTTTTTGCGCGCTTTTTTGCAAAAAAGCGCTGCTTCCTTCCTTATTGCACACATCAAGATATCCTTATATACCGCACCGAACCGCACAGGAGCAGGGCATGAGCGACTACAAGGTGAAGGATATCTCGCTGGCCACATGGGGTCAGAAGGAGATCTCCATGGCCGAGGACGAGATGCCGGGGCTGATGGCCTGCCGTGCGGAGTATGGCGCGCAGAAGCCGCTGAAGGGTGCGCGGATCATCGGCTGCCTGCATATGACGATCCAGACCGCGGTGCTGATCCAGACGCTGGAGGCGCTGGGCGCCACGGTGCGCTGGTCGTCGTGCAATATTTTCTCGACCCAGGACCATGCCGCCGCGGCGATTGCTGCCGCCGGCACCCCGGTGTTCGCCTGGAAGGGTATGACCGAGGAGGAGTTCTGGTGGTGCATCGAGCAGACGGTGCGCGGGCCCGATGGCTGGACGCCGAACCTGATCCTGGACGATGGCGGCGATGCGACGGCGCTGCTGCACAACAAGTATCCGGACATGCTCAATGATATCAAGGGGCTGTCGGAGGAGACCACGACCGGTGTGCATCGGCTGTGGGAGATGGCCAAGGCGGGCACGCTGAAGGTGCCGGCGATCAACGTGAACGACAGCGTGACCAAGTCGAAGTTCGACAACCTGTATGGCTGCCGGGAATCGCTGGTGGACGCGATCCGCCGCGGCACCGACGTGATGATGGCCGGCAAGGTCGCGGTGGTGAACGGGTTCGGCGATGTCGGCAAGGGCTCATCGGCCAGCCTGCGCAATGCCGGCTGCCGGGTGATGGTGACCGAGGTCGATCCGATCTGCGCGCTGCAGGCGGCGATGGAGGGCTACGAGGTCACCACGATGGAGGATGCGGCGCCGCATGGCGACATCTTCGTGACCGCGACCGGCAACCTGGACGTGATCACGCTTGACCACATGCGGGCGATGAAGCACCGGGCGATCGTGTGCAATATCGGGCACTTCGACAGCGAGATCCAGATCGATGCGCTGCGCAACTATACCTGGGACAACGTCAAGCCGCAGGTCGACGAGGTGGTGTTCCCCGACGGCAAACGGCTGATCCTGCTGTCCGAGGGGCGGCTGGTGAACCTGGGCAATGCGACCGGGCATCCGAGCTTCGTGATGTCGGCCAGCTTCACCAACCAGGTGCTGGCGCAGATCGAACTGTGGACCGCGCCGGCCGGGAAGTATGAGTTGAAGGTGTATACGCTGCCGAAGCAGCTCGACGAGAAGGTGGCGGCGCTGCATCTGGCGAAGGTCGGCGCCAAGCTGACGAAGTTGTCGCCGAAGCAGGCCGAGTATATCGGGGCGGCCGTCAACGGGCCGTTCAAGCACGATCTGTATCGCTACTGAGTGACGGCGGGCCGCTGGGGCGCTGCTGCGCCCTGGTGGTTCGCTCCCGGCTGGGCTAGAGGTGGCGGATGTTGGCCCGGGCCATCTTTATGCGCTTTGCGATCGCCGTGGCACTCGTGCTCGGGCTGTGGGCCCAGGGCACGGTGCCGGCGTCGCCTTGGGATGCGCCGGGGGGCGACCCGTTCTGGGTGCTTGGCGGGATCTGCGGGCCGGGGCATGCCTCGGATGTGCCGGGCGGGCCGGGGGCAGGGTCAGCAGCATCATCATGGCGCCTGTTGCCAGCTATGGCCGACGGCGTTTGTGCTGCCTGGCAGGCCGGCGGCCGGCCCGACTGGGCCGGTCCTGGTGCTGCGGCGGGAAATCGACAGTCAGGTGCCGCATTTCGGGCGGGCGCGGCTGGCTTATGCATCGCGGGCGCCGCCGGGGCTGGGGTGATCTCCGGCTTCGATGTGTTGCACAAATTTCCCGTGAAGGATTGATAGATGCGTAAGTTCATGCTTGCGGCCAGCCTGATGCTGGCCATCCCCGCCCTGGTTTCGCCGGCTGCTGCCCATGACGCTTCGGTGAAGGTGTCGCATGCCTGGGCGCGGGCGACGGCCGCCAATGCGATGAGTGGCGCGGCCTACCTGACCTTGGCCGCCGAGGGCCACCCCGACGCGTTGGTGGGCGCCTCCACCCCGGCGGCGAAAACCGCGGAACTGCACCAGACAGTGAACGACAAGGGCATCATGAAGATGCTGCCGGTGCCGCAACTTGCCCTGCAACCGGGCACGCCGGTGACGTTCACGCCGGGCGGCTACCACATCATGCTGATGGGCCTGACGCACCCGTTGAAGCGCGGCGAGAGTTTCCCGCTGACGTTGCAGTTCAAGCACGCGGCGCCACAGACAGTGTCGGTGACAATCGAGGGGGCGGGGGCGATGGAGCCGATGCCGGGGATGCAGCATAAGTAAGGAAGCAGTTCTTTTTTGGAAAAAAGAACCAAAAAACTTTATCCCTTGGAAAATCGGACCGAGGTTCGGAACTCCAGGGGATAAAGTTTTTTTGCTTCTTTGTTTTCAAACAAAGAAGACCTTCCTTCACTCCGCTTCGACGTTAACCACCCTGAAGGTGAGCGTGTCGCCATTGGGCCGCTGCAACTGCACCAGTTCGCCTGGTCGCAGTACGCGGGCTTCCATCGACCACAGCGGTGCGTCCTCCGGGTCGGTGGTGGCGCTGGTGCGGCGCAGCGCCCAGGCGCCGCCTTCGCGCAGCAGTTCCATCGGGCGTTCGCGGCCGTCGGGCAGCCGTCGCAGGGCCTGGTGGGGGCCGCTGTCGGCCTCGTCGGGCTGGCCGGCGGCGGAGATCGGCAGACAGAATTCGAGCCGGTCGGCGGTGTTGCCGTCGGGGTGGCCAGGGGCGTAGGCCAGGACCAGGTGAATGCGCATCCCGCTTTATATGGCCACGCGCACCCCGAGTTCCACCACGCGGTCGCTGGGGATGCGGAAGAACTCGGTGGCGGAGACCGCGTTGCGCGCCAGCAGGAGGAACAGCCACATGCGCCAGAACGGCAGTTTCGGCACGCGGGCGGCGACCAGGGTTTCGCGGCCGAGGAAGTAGCTGGCCTGCATCGGGTCGAAATCGATGCCCTGGTTGCGCAGGCCAGCCAGTTCGCGCGGCAGGTTGGGGCTTTCCATGAAGCCGTAGCGGATCAGTACGCGATGGATGCCGGGCGCCAGCTCCGACACGCTGGCCCGCTCGGCGGCGCGCAGCTCGGGTATATCCTCGTTGGTGACGGTGACGAACAGCACGCGCTCGTGCAGCACCTTGTTGTGCTTGAGGTTGTGCAGCAGCGCGCCGGGCACATGGTCGGGGTTGCCGGTGAGGAAGATGGCGATGCCAGGGACGCGGACGGTGCGCGATTGCGGCAGGCGGGCGAGGAAGGAGGCGAGTGGCAGGCTGTCGGTCCGCCAGCGTTCCAGCAGCAGGTCGCGGCCGCGCTTCCAGCTGGTCATCAGCGCAGTGAGCGCCACGCCCAGGGCCAACGGCACCCAGCCGCCTTCGGGGATTTTCAGCGCGTTGGCGGCGAAGAAGGCGAGATCGATCACCAGGAACGAGCCGAACACCAGGATCACGACCCACAGCCGCCAGCCGAATTTGAGGCGGAACAGCACGATAGCCAGCATCGAGGTGAAGGTGAAGGTGCCGGTGACCGCGATGCCGTAGGCCGAGGCCAGCGCATCGCTGGTGCGGAAGGAGAACACCAGCACCAGCACGCCGACCAGCAGCGCCGAATTGACCTGCGGCAGGTAGATCTGGCCTTCCTCGGTGGCGCTGGTGTGGCTGACCTTCAGGCGCGGCAGAAAGCCGAGCTGCATGCACTGGCGGGCGATCGAGAAGGCGCCGGAGATCATCGACTGGCTGGCGATGACGGTGGCGGCGGTGGCCAGCACGACCATCGGCAGGCGCGCCCAGTCCGGCCCGAGGCGGAAGAACGGGTTGGCGATGGCGGCGGGGTTGTTGAGCACCACGGCACCCTGGCCGAAATAGTTCAGCACCAGGCAGGGCAGCACATAATAGAGCCAGGCCATGCGGATCGGGCGGACGCCGAAATGGCCCATGTCGGCATACAGTGCCTCCGCGCCGGTGACGGCGAGCACCACCGAGCCGAGTGCGACGAATGCCAGCCATTTATAGTGGATCACCAGCCCGATTGCGTAGGTGGGTGACAATGCCAGCAGCACGCCGGGGTGGAAGATGATTTCCGCCAGGCCGAGCACACCAAGGGCGCCGAACCACAGAGCCATGATCGGCCCGAAGATGCGGCCCATCTGGCCGGTGCCGTGCGACTGGATGAAGAACAGCCCGAGGATCACCGCAACCGAGATCGGTAGCACGAATTCGGCGAGGCCGGGGTTGACGATCTCCAGCCCCTCCACCGCCGACAGCACCGAGATCGCCGGGGTGATGGTGCCGTCGCCGAAGAACAGGCAGGCGCCGGCGATACCCATCAGGGCGAGGGCGCGGCGGGCGCGCGGGTTGGTGACCGAGCGTTGCGCCAAGGCCATCAGCGCCAGGATGCCGCCTTCGCCGCGGTTGTCGGCGCGCATCACCAGGGTGACGTATTTGATCGTGACCACCAGGATCAGCGACCAGAAGATCAGCGACAACAGGCCGAGCACCTCCCACGAGGAGATGCCGGTGGCGGTGAAATGGTCGAGCGTGGCCTTGAAGGCGTAGAGCGGGCTGGTGCCGATATCGCCGTAGACGACGCCCAGCACGCCGAGCAGCAGGCCCATCCGGACCGGCGAACGCTGCCCATCGGCGGTGGATGTCTCTGGAGTCATGCGCGGGGCGGCATCGGTGGGGCGGGGTGCGGCATCGGGGGCCTTGTGGCGGCGGGTTGCGGCGGCGCCTCCGATACGCTGCGCCCAAGCGGGGTGCAAGGGCAGAAGCTGGTACCGCTACCGTGGCAGGTGCGAAATCAACGGGCGCCGAAAATCGCGGTGCCGACGCGGACATGGGTGGCGCCGTGGGCGATCGCGGTCTCGAAATCGCCGGACATGCCCATCGAGACGATGGCAAGCCCATGCATGGCGGCACGGGCGGCGAGCCAGGCGAAATGCGGCGCCGGGTCGCCTTCGGCCGGCGGAATACACATCAGGCCGGCCAGGGCGGCGCCGAAGCGGCGTTGGCTGGCGGTGATGAAGGCATCGGCGTCGGCGCGGGGGATGCCGGATTTCTGCGGCTCGTCGCCGACATTGATCTGCACCAGCAGCAGCGGTGTGCGGCCCTCGGCCTGGATGGCGTCGGCGATGGCGTCGGCGAGGCGGGGGCGGTCCAGGGTCTCGACCACATCGGCCAGGCGGACCGCCTCGCGCGCCTTGTTGGTTTGCAGGCCGCCGATGAGGTGCAGGCGCAAGCCGGGGTGGGCGAGGCGGAGCGACGGGAATTTGCCAGCGGCTTCCTGCACCCGGTTCTCGCCGAAATGCCGCTGGCTGGCCGCCAGCGCTGCCAGTACCGCGGGCGCCGGATGGGTCTTGGACACCGCGACCAGGGTGACGGCATCCGCGGCGCGACCGGCGGCCTGGGCGGCGGCGGCGATGCGGGCCTGCACGGCGCGGAGATTGGCCGGGACATGGCTATAAGAAGGTTCGGTGGGGGATTCAGCGGGGGCGATGGGGTCGGTCATGGATGAGAGGCTTGTCGCATGGGCGCGCGCGGTCAAGGCACGGCAGGCAAAAATTTCGCCCGGGCACGGATTGCCGGTGCTGTGGCTGTTCACCGATGCGGTGCGGTTGGCGGATCCGTGCGGCGCGGTGGCCCGGCTGCCGCGCGGGCTGTGCGGCGTGGTGCTGCGCCATGATGGCGCGGCCGATCGGGCGGCGCTGGGGCGGCGGTTGGCGGGGCTGTGCCGGGCACGGCGCAACATGCTGGTGGTGGCTGGCGATTGGCGGCTGGCGGCGGCGTTGCGTGCCGGGGTGCATCTGCGGGGCGGGCGGCGGCTGCCGATGCTGCGACATATCATAAGTACCGGGTCGGCGCATGGGTTGGCGGAGTTGGTGGCGGCACGCCGGGCCGGGGCGGCGCTGGTTTTTCTCTCGCCGGCATTTGCCACCCTGAGCCACCCCGGCGCGCCTGGATTGGGGCCGATGCGGTGGAGCGGGCAGGCAGGGCGGGCTGGTGTTGCGGCGGCGGCGCTGGGCGGCGTGACGGGGGCGAATGTCCGGCGGCTGGGGCGCCGCCGGTGCGTCGCCGTGGGGGCGATCGGCGCATTGGCGTGACGGGAACCTGTGGCGAATGCGCCACACTGCGTCAGAAATGCCAGATTTGGCCATGTCAGTGATTGCGGGGAGGTGAATGGCGGGGCAATACTTACCCCAGGCCAAACGCGGTCGCCTTCGCGGAGCAAAGTTCCCTGACGGATACCAGGGTGCGGCGAACCCAGGGTGAGGAGCGGCCTGATACGGTCGGCCGGGCTGTTCCGGCTGCAAGGGGAGATTTCTCAATGCGTAAGCTTCTGTTGGCCGGCATTGCTGCCGCCGCAGTCGGGTTCACGGGGGCGGCCAGCGCCGCCAACATGGACAACCCGATGGTTAAGCCGACTGTCGAACCGGGTAAGATGGTTGTGCGCCTGGATACCCAGGTGCTGTTCATCGCCGGCTACAGCTCGGACAAGGCGAACAAGGCCGCCAATGGTGGCAAGAACCAGCCGTTTGGCTTCGATGGTTACGTTCGTCTGTATTCGACCTTGGATGCGATGACGACCAACGGCATCAAGTATGGCGCCGCGGTTGAAATCCGCACCAACTCGAATAGCGGGAAGGCGGCCGGCACCACCGGCAGCAGCAATTCCGCCGCGGAGACGTTCTATGCCCGTCGGGCCTACGGTTATGTCGGCACCGATCAGTTGGGCACCATCCGGATGGGCCAGATCGACGGCGTACTGGGCCTGCTGAAGGTTGGTGACCAGCAGGGCTTCGCCGACGGCGGCCTGAACGGCGACGTGCCCGACTTCACCCCGTCGATCTCGGCATGGCAGTTCCCGTTCTCGGTTGGCGCCGAATATGCGACCAACAAGCTGATCTATCTGTCGCCGTCGTTCGCAGGCTTCGACTTCGGCGTCAGCTTCGCACCGTCGCAGGCGGGGTTGCTGGGTACGTATTCGGCTGCCGGCGCCGGTGGCAGCTTCAGCCAGGCGACCGCGCCGGCTGGAACGTTTGATGCGCGCGCGCGGAACATCATTGAGCTGAATGCCCGCTATCGTGGCAATTTCGGCGCTGTGGGCGTTGCCGCCAACGTCGGTTATGTGACCAGCGGCAAGGTCAATGATGCCAGCGCCTCGCGCGGCCTGAGCATCATCGACGCTGGTGCGCAGATCAGCGCCGCTGGGTTCGCGTTCGGTGGCCATATGGATACCGGCCGCTTCAACGGCCAGAACGCCCTGTCGTACGCTGGCGAGAAGGACGCGATGATGTACATCATCGGCGCCCTGTATACGAACGGGCCATACGGGATCGGCGCGCATTACATCAACGACAGCCTGCCGGGCACGATTGGTAATGGCGTGGCGCGTAAGACCAATGCCGGCTCGATCGGCGGCAGTTGGGATTGGGCGCCTGGCGCTCAGGTGTTCTTCGAAGCTATGACCGGCACCACGACCGAAGGCCCGGCCAAGACTCACGGCACTGGCGTCATTGTCGCCCAGCGCTTCCGCTGGTAGTCGCAAGCCTAGGTTAGCTTGAACCGGAGGAGCGGCGGGGCCCAGGCCCCGCCGTTTTTCGTTGGACCGGTGCTTGAGGGCGCCCGTTCCGGCGTCGGTCCACAACATCTCTTGGCGGCGCGCGGCGCGCGCGCTAGATGGTGCGGGAGTGCGGCACTGGGTCGCCCGGCGAAATCTGGATGGCAGAGCACGATATGTCCTTGCGGATCACGAGAGCGGCTTTCTGTATGGCGTTGGTTGGCGGCGTTGCTGCCTGCGGGCGCGCGAAACCGATGACCGATGCCGACTATGCCGACCCGCGCGACCACGATCCGAAAGGCACGATGTCGGGCGGCGATGGCACGATCTTCAGCAGTGGCAAGCGCACCGACCAGCAGGACCAGGGTGGCGGATTGGGTGTCAACGCCTATCTCTGGCGTGGGGCGCTGGATACGCTGTCGTTCATGCCGCTTTCCTCGGCCGATCCGTTTGGCGGCGTGATCATCACCGATTGGTTCCAGCCACCCTCGACGCCTGGCGAGCGCTTCAAGGCGACCGCCTATATCCTGGGCCGGCAGTTGCGGGCCGATGGCGTGAAAGTGTCGATCTTTCGCCAGGTGATGCAGGGCGGGCAATGGATGGACGCGCCGGTGGATCGGGCGACCGCGGTGGAGATCGAAAACAAGATCCTGGCGCGGGCGCGGCAGTTGCGCACCAGTTCCTGACAGCGATTCGGCGGCGAGGCAGTGGTTGCCGCGCGGCGTGATCTGGCGGATACAGGGTGAATATCGCTTCACCGAATAGGTCCGAGTGCCTGATGAACGACGCTGCCGATCAACCGTCTGGCCACGCAATCACCCCGGCTGCCGAGGCGGAACCGGCGGGAGGCGCTGAGGCGCCGCGCTACGATTTTGGCGCGGCGGAGCCACGCTGGCAGCAGGCGTGGGATGCACATGGCTGCTTTCGGGTCGAGGATCAGCCGCAGGACGGCAAGCCGAAGTACTATGTGCTGGAGATGTTTCCCTATCCCAGCGGCAAGATCCACATGGGGCATGTGCGGAACTACACGCTGGGCGATGTGGTTGCGCGCTACAAACGGGCGCGCGGCTATGCGGTGCTGCACCCGATGGGTTGGGACGCATTCGGGCTGCCGGCGGAGAATGCGGCGCGCGAGCGCGGGGTGCATCCGGCGAAGTGGACCTGGGAAAATATCGCCAACATGCGCGCCGAGCTGCAGCGCATGGGGCTGTCACTCGACTGGCGGCGGGAATTCGCCACCTGCGATCCGGCCTATTACGGCCATCAGCAGAAGCTGTTCCTCGATTTCCTGAAAGCCGGGCTGGTTGAACGACAGGAGAGCTGGGTCAACTGGGACCCGGTCGACGGCACGGTGCTGGCCAACGAGCAGGTGATCGACGGGCGGGGCTGGCGTTCCGGCGCGCCGGTGGAGAAGAGGAAGCTGGCGCAGTGGTTCTTCCGCATCACCAAATTCGCGCCGGAGCTGCTGTCGGCGCTGGACGGGTTGGAGCGCTGGCCGGAGCGGGTGCGGTTGATGCAGGCCAACTGGATCGGCCGCAGCGAGGGAGCGCGGGTGCGCTTTGCGCTGGCCGGCGACGACGCGGCGACGATTGAGGTCTACACCACGCGGCCGGATACGCTGTTCGGCATGTCGTTCCTGGCGATCGCACCAGAGCATCCGGTGGCGGCGGCGGCGGCGGCGCGCGATCCGGGTGCGGCGGCGTTCATCGCCGAGTGCCGGCAATTGGGCACCAGCGAGGCGGTGATCGAGGCGGCGGAGAAGCGCGGCTACGATACCGGGGTGCGGGTGGCGCATCCGTTTATCGAGGGCGCGACCTTCCCGGTGTGGATCGCCAATTTCGTGCTGATGGAATACGGCACCGGGGCGATTTTCGGCTGCCCGGCGCATGACCAGCGCGACCTCGACTTCGCGCGGAAATATCGGTTGCCGGTGCCGGCGGTGGTGTTGCCGGCAGGCGAGGACGCCGGGCGGTTCGCCGTTGCCGACAAGGCGTTCGACGGCACCGGGATCATGATCAACTCGGGCTTCCTGGATGGGCTGGAGGCGCCTGGTGCGGCGAAGGCGGCGGCCATTGCGGCGCTGGAGGCCAAGGGGATTGGCCAGGGTGTAGTGAACTGGCGGCTGCGCGATTGGGGGGTCAGTCGGCAGCGGTACTGGGGAACGCCGATCCCGATCATCCATTGCGCGACGTGTGGCGTGGTGCCGGTGCCGGAGGACCAGCTTCCGGTGGTGCTGCCCGAGGATGTGCGGTTCGATGTGCCGGGCAAGGTGCTGGACCACCACCCGACCTGGAAGCACGTGACCTGCCCGCGCTGCGGCCAGCCGGCGGAGCGCGAGACTGACACGCTTGATACGTTTGTCGACAGCTCGTGGTATTTCGCGCGGTTCTGCAGCCCGTTGGCCGGTCAGCCAGTGGTGCGCGGGGCGGTGGATCACTGGATGCCGGTCGACCAGTATATCGGCGGCATCGAGCATGCGATCCTGCATCTGCTGTATTCGCGCTTCTTCACCCGCGCAATGAAGATGACGGGGCATATGGGGGTGGATGAGCCGTTTGCCGGGCTGTTCACCCAAGGCATGGTGACGCACGAAAGCTATAAAAGTGCCGGGGGCGCCTGGCTGTATCCGGAGGAGGTGGAGAAGCGGCTCGATGGCACTGCGGTGCATCGCGAGGCCGGCACGCCGGTAACGGTTGGGCGGGTGGAAGCGATGTCCAAGTCCAAGCGCAATACGGTCGATCCTGGTGCGATCATCGCGCGATTTGGCGCCGATACGGCGCGCTGGTTCATCCTGTCGGACAACCCACCCGACCGCGACATGGAATGGACGGAAGCCGGAGTGGTTGGCGCGTATCGGTTCACCCAGCGGCTGTTTCGGCTGATTGAGGGACAGGATGGGCAAAGTGGGGAGGTGGCTCCGGCGGGTTTGTCGGCGGCGGCAAAATCGCTCCGTCGGGTGACGCACCGCAGCATTATTGCGGTTACCGAGGCGTTGGACGGCTTTGCGTTCAATGTGGCGGTGGCGCGGATCTATCAGCTGGCGAACGCCATCGCCGATGCGGACCGTGCGCCGGACAGCGAGCGGGCGGGCCTGAACTGGGCTCGGCGTGAAGCGCTGGAGACGGCCGCCCGGCTGGTGTCGCCGATGATGCCGCATTTGGCCGAGGAGATGTATGCGCGCCTGCAGCCGGGGTCGGGATCACTGGTGGCGGAGCTGCCTTGGCCAGAGGGCGATGCGGCGCTGGCAGCAGCGGAGCTTGTGAGAATTGCAGTGCAGGTCATGGGGAAATTGCGCGGCACGATCGATATGCCACCCGGGGCCCCAGCGGCGGACGTGTTGGCGGCTGCCGAGCGCTGCGCCGCACACGTGCTGGACGGAAAGCGGATCGTGAAGCGCGTCCATGTACCCGATCGGATCGTGAATTTCGTGATTGCGGGATAGGTGATGAAGTCAGGCGCTCCCATTTCGGCGCTGCGCGGGTTGGCGCGAGTGGTCGTGGCGGTGGCGGTGCTCGGCCTGCCGGGCTGTGGCTGGCGGCCGGTTTATGGTGGCGCCCATGGTGCTGCGACAGGGCCGGCTTCGGCGGGGCTCGCCGAGACGTCGGTCGCGCTGATACCGGAACGTAGTGGGCAATTGCTGCGGCAGGCGCTGCAGTCCCGATTCGATCGCGGCACCGGGGGAATTGGCCAACGGTATGAACTGGCGGTCAACGGACTCGCAATCTCCGGCGAGCCGTTGGCTATCCAGCGGGATAATACGACCTCGCGCGTCCGGTTGGTCGGCGTGGCACCGTGGACCCTCGTCTCACTCGGACCACAGCGGCGAACGCTGACCAGCGGTCAGGCGCGGGTCATTGACGGCTATAATGTTATTAATCAGCAATATTTCGCTTCGGATCTTGAGAGCGAGGCGGTACAGCGCCGCATGGTCGACGCCCTGGCGGAACAGATTACGTTGCGAATTGCAACCTATTTTCGCCAACATCAGAGTGGCGGCTGACTGGGATGAAGCTGGACCCAAAGCGGGTCGAACCATTTCTGGCGGACCCTGGAACATGCCGCGTTGCCTTGCTCTATGGGGAGGATGCCGGCCTGGTGCGCGAACGGGCGGGAAGGTTGGTGCGGGCGGTTGCTGGATCGCTTGATGATCCTTTTCGCGTGTCTGAGCTTTCCCGCGAAGAATATGGGCGAATTTCCGAGGAGGTGGCAGCAATGTCGCTGACTGGAGGTCGTCGCGTCGTGCGCGTGCGGGATGCCACGGACGGGATCACCGAGGCTGTCAAGGCGGTCTTCGCCGGCAAGAGCGAAGCATTGTTGGTCGTCGAAGCGCCTGGACTTCCATCCAAAGGACGGCTGCGCGGATTGGTCGAGCGGGCGGTAGATGGGGTTGCCGTGGCATGCTACCCGCAGGAAGGGCGGGCATTGGAGACGGGCATTCGAGAGGCACTTGCGGCGCTTGGGGTGATCGCGGAGGCCGATGCTCTGGCGTGGCTGGGCAGCCAACTCGGAGCCGATCGCGCAGTGACCCAGCGCGAGATGGAGAAGGTGGCGCTCTACGCAGGCAGTGGCGGCAAGATCAGCCTGGCTGACGCGAGAGTGTGTGTCGGAGATCATGCGGGGCTGTCTTTGGACGACGCGTTGTTCGCGGCGTCCGCGGGAAATGTTGGCGCGACTGATCGGGCGCTTGAACTGGCGATGGCCGCGGGCGCAACATCCGTCGGCGCATTGCGTGCGTGCCTGCAACATATGCAGCGTCTTCAGCGTGCGAGCAGTGCGGTGGCTGGAGGGTTCAGTAGCGTTGACGCGATGAAAGCCGCACGTCCGCCGATATTCTTCCAGCGTCAGGATAGCTTTGCGGCAGCACTTCGGCTGTGGCCACTGGAGGGGGTGCAGGCGATTTGCGTTCGACTGTGGGAGGCAGAGCGAGCGTGCAAACGCACCGGGGCGCCGGCGGAGACGCTTGGTCGGAGTGTGATCCTGGGTATTGCTCTGCGTGCGGCGGCAATGAAGCGGCGTGTCTGAGCGCATCCGGTTGCTCCGGGCCTGAGTTGTGCAGGTCAGCCGGCGTTGCCTTCATTTGTTGGCGCTATCGGATCATGTGCCCGGGCGTGGTGGGGCAAACCCGATCCGAGCACGGTTGGCTGCTCGATCCGGTTTCGAGGTGCGGCAGGCTGACGGTGAGATCATCGCTGAGCAGCGCGATTGTTTCCGGCGTCACGCATCCGGCGCGTTGGACGGCCCATTTGCCGAGCGGTTCTCGCAACAGGACGCCGATCAGCTACGCCTTGGCGGCTTCATTTGGAGCAATTCCGACAACGTCGCTTCGGCGTTCGATCTTGCCGTTGAGGCGCTCGATCGGGTTGGCAGAGTGGATGTGTGCGTTCTAGAGCGTGTCCGGTGATGATAGAATCACCGGACACGCTCTAGCTCCTTGTTTGATCGCGTGATTCACGTTTCCGGCGGTTCCACCTGCAACGATCACGCTCTAGATTGCCGCCACCAACGCCCGCTCGACCAGTCGGGAAGGCTCGGATATCAAGTGACATCAGGAACCCATCCGGGGGCGACATCAGGAACCCAGCCACCTCCGCTGCTGTGATGCCTCGGCGGATGCCGGTGCGGGTGTTGCCTTGATCAGCGCTGATCGGCGCTTCTCGCGCAGTCGGTAGTTGTCGCCGCGGATGGTCGGCAGGTGGCTGTGGTGGAGCCGCCTGTCCAGGATGGCAGTTGCCACGATCTGGTCGCCCAGCACGGCGCCCCAGTCTCCGACGGCTCGGTTGGAGGTGATCATGATGCTGCCCCGTTCGTAGCGGCGGCTGACGAGTTGGAACAGCAGATGCGCCGCCGCAGGCTCGAACGGCAGGTAGCCCTTAATCTGCTTCGCAGCTCAAGCGTCCATGATCAGCAGCTTGGGCTTTGCCAGTTGTCCCAGTCGTTGCTCCAACCTTCCTTCCGCGTGCCCTCGGACCAACGTCGTCACCAGCGCCGTCGCCGAGGTGAACGGCACCGAGTAGCCGTGCCGGATCGCCTCGCGCCCGAGGGCGATGGCCAGATGCGTCTTGCCCACGCCGGGCGGACCCTGGATCAGCAGCGCGTCGCCGTTGGCAATCCAGCGGCAGGCAGCTGGGTCACGCACCTGCCTGGCGTCGAGCGAGGGCTGAGCAGCAAAATCAAACCCCTCCAGGGTGCGCTGATGCGGGAACTTCGCGATCCCGGTGCCCATCTGGATGTGCGGATTCCGACGATGCCGCCCACTTATTCCGAGATGATCGCGCCCACCATTC
>JBEPTZ010000116.1:0-14061 GCA_041691815.1 Rhodospirillales bacterium
CTTCGCCCAGGCCGCCGGCTTCCACGACGGCTCAGCCGAAATCCTGCTGCAAAACACAGGCGCCTCCTGGACCCTGCTGCACGTCGACGGCCCCACCATTCTCGCCAGCGCCAGCTACGACGCCAGACCCGGCCTGTAGCCCCGCCCCGCCAGCCGCCTACCGATACAGGTCCGCCGCCTTGCCCGCCTTCGCCTTGCCCTTCGCCTTGGCCGGCTTGTCGCCCAGCAGCCCCTGCATCACCTCGCCGCGGGTGCGCCAGAAGTTGCTCAGGATCCCCACATCCCAGCCGATGCAGAAATGCCTCACCCCCATCTCCAGATACGGCGCCGCCTGCTCCGGCTCGGCGATCTCCACCCGCGGCTGAATCCCCAGCCGCAACCCGGTCTCGATCGTCTTGCGCTCGGCATTGCGCACATCGGCATGCGCCCGGTTCCCCGCCTGGCCGATCGACATCGAATAATCCGAGCCGCCAAACTGCACCATGTCGATCCCCGGCACCGCCAGGATCGCGTCCAGATCCTCCACGCATTGCCGCTTCTCGACCATCAGCACCACCACCGCCTCGTCCAGCGCCTTCACATAGGCCGGCGACCCGCCCTCGCGATTGGTGCCCACGTCGCGCCGCATGCCGACGCCGGTGAGCCCGAAGCCGCGCCGGTTGCCGGGGCTCTCGGCGCGCACCGCCGCCACGCAGGCCTTCGCGTCGGCCACCGTCCGCACGTCGGAGAACAGGATCGACTGGAACCCCGAGCCGATCGCCCGCATCGCCTGGTGGGTGTGTTCGCCCTGCTCCACCTTGATCATGCCGCCGATCCCGGCCAACTCCAGCGCGCGCCCGAGATTGTCCAGATCATGCATGGTGAACGGCGCGTATTCAGCGGTGAACTCCACATAATCGTAATGCCCGCCCGCCGCGCCGATCAGTTCGACCAGCGTCGGCCAGGTGGAGAGGATATGGGTGCCGAGCGACGGCAGCCCGGCATCGAGCTTCTGGCGCAGTTGATTGGGACGCATCTTGAGGTTCCTTGCAGTATTTCCACCGCAACTCTGCGTGCTGCCACGGTCCGCCGCAAGATGCCCCTCCCGCTTGCGCCGCACCGTCCCACCCGACACTCTGCCGCCATGACCCTCGATCAACTCCGCGTCTTCGTCGCCGTGGCCGAGCGGCAGCACATGACGCGGGCCGCCGAATCGCTGAACATCGCGCAATCCGCCGCCAGCGCCAGCATCGCCGCCCTCGAAGGCCGCCACGGTGCCCGCCTGTTCCACCGCGTCGGCCGCGGCATCGAACTGACCCAGTCCGGCCAGGCCTTCCTCATTGAGGCCCGCGCCGTGCTGGCCCGCGCCGCCGCCGCCGAGCACGTGCTGTCCGACCTCGGCGACCTCGCGCGCGGCACCCTGCTGGTGCAGGCCAGCCAGACCATCGCCAGCTACTGGCTGCCGCGCCACCTGGTCGCCTTCCGCCGCGCCCATCCCGGCATCGACATTCAGCTCACCGTCGGCAACACCGCCCAGGTCGCCGCCGCCATCCATGACGGCCTGGCCGAACTCGGCTTCGTCGAAGGTGCCGTCCACGACAAGCTGCTGGAAAGCCGCAAGGTGGCCCGCGACCAGTTGCTGATCGTGGTCGGCCCCGACCACCCCTGGGCGACCAAACCCCACATCACCCCGGCGCACCTACCCGACAGCGAATGGGTGCTGCGCGAACCCGGCTCCGGCACCCGCACGGTGTTCGAGGCGGCGCTGGAAGGCTTCGGCATCGCCCACGCCCTCCTGCGCGTGGCGCTGACCCTGCCCTCCAACGAGTCGGTCCGCGCCGCCGTGGAAGCCGGCCTGGGCGCCACCGCCATCTCCGCCTCGGTCGCCGCCCCCAGCATCGAGGCGGGCCTGCTCCGCCCGGTCGGCCTGACACTGCCGGAGCGCGATTTCCACGTCCTGCGCCACACCGAACGCTATCGCAGCCGTCCCGCCGAGGCCCTGCTGGCGCTGATCGGCGCCGCCTGAAACCGGCACGCGGTTGGCAGGCAGCGGCCGCTCTAAATGAACCCCGCCGCCACCAGCCCTGCGAACACCCCGGCCGCCGCCCCCAGCGCGCCAGCCGCCAGCGCCAACGTCCGCACCCGCGTCACCACCGAGACCGAGGCCAGCACGATCGCGATCTGCAACGCGCCCACCACGCCCTCGTACAGGTGGTAGCGATGGAACGCTACGTCGCGCAGCGCCTCCGAGGCCTTGGCGCGCTTCGCCAACTGCGCCCGGCCCTCGCCGCCCTTGGGGTCATCGAGCAGGCGGGCAGCGGTCACACGGGCGGCGGTGGCCTGCTTTTCCAGCGCCGCGGCGCCCACCGCGTCACGCCCCGCGGCCAGTGCCGTCAGCGTCTCGGCCTGGGCGGTGTAGAGGCTCGCCCGCGTTGTCTTGGCCTGGTAGAAGGCCCAGTCGTCGGTCGCCTGGATGTGGTGTGTCAGATAGCCGTTCTGCGCGCCTCTCTCGGCCATCTCGCCGATCGCCAGCCCGGCGGCCAGCACGGCAACCAGCACCGCCACCCGGCGGGCAGCGCCATCGCCATGCGCCGAATGGCCGGCATGCTCCAGCCCTTCCTTGGCGTATTCCAGGCTGTCGGTCATCGGCGTGCTCCGGGCATCGCGGCGATCGGGGGAAGACGCTGCCCTATCGCCGGGCGATGCACCCGTTGCCAAGGCGGCGCGTGATAGGTCGGCCCGCCTCACCCGTCAAGCCGACAATGCATTCCCCGATCGCGCCGCGATATATCACGTCCGCCGCGCCCCGCAGGTCCTCGCCAGGACGCATGCCGACGATCGCGATCAGCGACCGCCGGCACGGCTCAGGCGATCCCGAGCACCCGGATCAGCCCGAAGCTGATCCCGCCCAGCACCAAGAGGCTCAAAGTCACCGCCGCCGTCACCCGTGCCCCGGCCCGCGCCACGCTGCGCACATTGGTGCTCAGCCCCAGCGCCGCCATCGACACGATGGTCAGCACATTCGCCACCACCGCCGCCGGCCCCAGCACCAGTTGCGGCAGCAGATCGGCCGAGCGCAGCGCCGCCAGCACCAAAAAGCCGACAATGAACCACGGCACCATCCTGTGCAGCTTCATCCCGCCCGCCTGCTGACGACCCTCACCCCGCCGCTGGCTGATCACCGACAGCACCAGCACCACCGGCCCGAGCATCAGCACCCGCACCAGCTTCACCAGAGTGCCCATCTGCACCGCCACCATGCCCAAGGGTGCCGCCGCCGCCAGCACCTGCGGCACCGCATACACGGTCAGCCCGGCCAGCACGCCATATTGCAGCCCACTCAGATGCAGCAGCGGCGCCAGGAACGGCAGCAACAGCACCACCACCACGCCCAGCACCGCGGTAAACGCGATCGACGCCGCCACGTCCTCGCCATCGGCGCCGATCACCGGCGCCACCGCGGCAATCGCCGAGTTGCCGCAGATCGAGTTGCCGCAGGCCACCAGCACCGCCATCCGGTGCGGCAGCCCCAGCCCCCGCCCCATCGCGTAGCTGAGCGAGATCGCCACCACCACAGTGCCGGCGATGCCCAACACCAGCAGCGGCCCGGCGGCGATGATCATCCGCGCGCTGATCGAGGCGCCGAGCAGAAATACCGCGATCTCCAGCAACGTCTTGGCGCTGAACCTGATCCCGGCAGCCCAGGCGGCACTCGGCGACCAGAACGTGCGCACCACCGTACCCACCAAAATCGCCAGCACCAGCGCCTCCAGCCAGGTCGCCCCGAACAGCTTCGCCTCGCCCCATTCCAGCCCGATCGAGACCCCGGTCACCGCCAGGCACACCCCCACCCCCGGCAGCACCCGCCGGAGAAACCCGCCAACCCGCCGCAATCCCAGATCCGGCATGGCATGGGGGAAAAAGGAAGTCGCTTGTTCAGACATCACGGGCCTCGTCGGAAAACCTGCAGCACGCAGGCGGGAGGCCCGTGATCTAGGCCGCCCATCCGCCACGATCCAACAGCGATCCGCGATCCAACCGATCGTCAAAACCGATGGATCAAGCCCCTACCCCGCCGAAACCCGGTCAATCCGCCGCCGCGCCACCCACCCCGTCACCCGCGCATACACCGGCCGCAGCAGAAACGGGCTGAGGAACAGCGGAAACTGGCACAGCGCGAAAAACAGCCCCACCCGCGGGTCCGCCGCCGCCGGCAGCACCGCCAGATACAGCGCCATGTTGCGATTGCCGCTCATCAGCCCCGACGCCCCCGCCGTCCCCCAGCCCAGCGGCCAGAACGCCAGCGTGGTCACCAGATTCAGCCCGAACGCCGCCAGGAACGCCGCCGCCGCCGCCTCGGTCACCCACACCGGATCGGCCAGCATCCGCGCCGCCAGCCCCTGCATCACGCCAAACCCATACAGCACCACCAGCCACACCACCGCCCCGTCCACCGCCGGCCCATACGGCACCAGCCGCGCCTCCCCCACCGCCCGCCGGATCAGCAGCGAAGCCACAATCGGCACCCCCACCGCCAGCAGCAGCCGCAACATGAACGCCGGCACCGACAGCGCCAGATCGACCCCCATCAACAGATGCGCCATCGGCGGCGCGGTCAGCGGCACCAGCACCGTGGTCGCCAAAGTCGCCAGCAAGGTCAACTCCGGGTCCAGCCCCACCAGCCGCGCGAACGCCGGCCCCGAAGTCGCCGCGCAGCCGGTGGCGAAAATCACCACCCCCGCCGCAATCCCGGCATCCAGATGCAGCGGCGCCACCACCACCCAGGCCAGCACCGGGCACACCAGCAACTGAAACACCACATTCCACGCCAGCCGCACCGGGCGCCGCAAATGCCCCACCGCCGCCGGAATATCCACCCGCAACAACACCAGCGTCATCAGCGACACCACCACCGGCGTAATCACCCCATGAAACGCCGTCGCCAGCGGCGGAATCAACAACCCGCCAAACACCCCAAACCCCAGCAGCGCCGGCCCCCGCCGCGCCGACTCGGCAAAAAACCAATCCACCCACCCCAGCAACTTGGCCGCGTTCGCCACCCGTTCTATATCCTCACATCATGCACGTAGCGATTCCCTCAGGCAGCAAGGCAAGGTCTTCTTTTTGTGAACAAAAAGAAGCAAAAAAACTTTCTATCCATTGGAGACTCCCGAGTCTCCACCCCACCGCCGTTGCAAGGCGGATAAAAGTTTTTTGGTTCTTTTTTTCAAAAAAGAACAACTGGCTTCCCTGCCATGACTGACTACCTCGACCGCCTCAACCCCGAGCAGCGCGACGCCGTGCTGGCGGTCGATGGTCCGGTGTTGGTGCTGGCCGGCGCCGGCACCGGCAAAACCCGGGTGCTGACCACCCGGTTCGCCCATATCCTGCTGACCAAGCGCGCCTGGCCCAGCCAGGTGCTGGCCGTCACCTTCACCAACAAGGCGGCGCGTGAGATGCGCGAGCGGGTGGCGGCGATGCTCGGCAGCCCGGCCGAGGGCCTGTGGCTCGGCACCTTCCATGCGCTGTGTGCCCGCATGCTGCGCCGGCATGCGCCGCTGGTCGGCCTCACCAGCAGCTTCAACATTCTCGATACCGACGACCAGTTGCGCCTGTTGAAGCAGGTGATGGCGGCGGAGAACATCGACCCCAAGCGCTTCGCGCCGCAGGCGATGATGGCGATCATCCAGCGCTGGAAGGATCGCGGCCTCACCCCCGCCCGCATCACCCCCACCGAGGACAGCGACTTCGCCAATGGCCGGGCGCGGGCGATCTACGCCGCCTACCAGCAGCGCCTGGTGACGCTGAACACCGCCGATTTCGGCGACCTGCTGCTGTATGTCACCGAGATATTGCGCGACCATCCGGACGTGCTGGCGCAGTATCACCGCAGTTTCCGCTACATCCTGGTCGACGAGTACCAGGACACCAACCTGGTGCAGTATCTCTGGCTGCGTCTGCTGGCGCAGGAGCACAAGAACATCTGCTGCGTCGGCGACGACGACCAGTCGATCTATTCCTGGCGCGGCGCCGAGGTGGAAAACATCCTGCGCTTCGAGCGCGATTTCCCCGGTGCCAAGGTGATCAAGCTGGAGCGCAACTACCGCTCCACCGCGCCGATCCTGGCCGCCGCCGCCGGCCTGATCGCCCATAACCAGGGCCGCCTCGGCAAAACCCTGCGCTCCGGCCTCAACGACGCCCAGGGCGAGCGCGTCGCCGTGGTCGGGCTGTGGGATTCCGACGAGGAGGCGCGCATGGTCGGCGACCGCATCGACCGCCTGCGCCGCGACGGCGAGAGCCTGTCCGAGATGGCCGTCCTGGTCCGCGCCGGCTTCCAGACCCGCGCCTTCGAGGAGCGGCTGATCACCCTCGGCATACCGTATCGCGTGGTCGGCGGCCTGCGGTTCTACGAGCGCGCCGAAATCCGCGACGCCATCGCCTATGCCCGCGTGCTGCACCAGCCGGCCGACGACCTGGCGTTCGAGCGCATCGTCAACCTGCCCCGCCGCGGCGTCGGCGAGCAGGCGTTGCGCGCGATGCACGACCGCGCCCGCACCGCCGAAATCCCGCTCACCGAGGCCGCAATGCAGCTGGTCGAGGAAGGCGCGTTGCGCGGCAAGACCCGCGAGGCGGTCGGCGACCTGCTGCGCGGTTTCGAGCGCTGGCGCGGGCAACTGGACCGCGACGGCCATGTGCTGACGCTGCAGACCATGCTCGACGAAAGCGGCTACACGCTGATGTGGCAGAACGACAAATCACCGGACGCCCCGGGACGCCTGGAGAACCTCAAGGAACTGATCCGCGCGCTGGCCGATTTCGACACATTGGCCGGCTTCCTCGACCATGTCTCGCTGGTGATGGAGAACGAGGAAAACCAGTCCGCCGACCGCTGCTCGCTGATGACCCTGCACGCCGCCAAGGGGTTGGAATTCGACACCGTGTTCCTGCCCGGCTGGGAGGAAGGCCTGTTCCCCAGCCAGCGCACCATGGACGAGAGCGGCACCAAGGGCCTGGAGGAGGAACGACGGCTGGCCTATGTCGGCCTCACCCGCGCCCGCCGCCGCGCCATCATCAGCCACGCCGCCAACCGCCGCATCTACGCCAACTGGACCAGCAGCATCCCCAGCCGCTTCATCGACGAACTGCCCGAAGCCGTGGTGGAACGCAGCGGTTCGGCGGCGCTGCAACGCGACCAGCGCCTCTCCGCGCCGGTGTTCTCCGGCGCCTTCCCGGTCACCGCCCGCCGCCCGAAAACCATCGAAGCGTGGGAGCAGCCGGCCCGCCCGGCCCGCGCCGAGCGCATCCCGGTCGGCACCCGCGTCTTCCACCAGAAATTCGGCTACGGCACCGTCACCGCGACGGACGACGACAAGCTCGACATCGCCTTCGAGAAAGCCGGCGACAAGCGGGTGCTGGATCGTTTCGTCGAGCGCACGCCATGAAACCCACCGGCGCCAAACATTTGCGCCATGCGACGCAGTTGGAAACCGTCACCGTGGTGGTGCCGGAAGACGCGCTGGAAGCCTACGAGGCGGCACTGGCCGAAGCTTGCGGCACGGTCGGCTTCTTCAAGGACGACGACACCGGGCTGTGGCATGTCGAAGGCGTCAAGGACCAGGGCGCCCACGAACCAGCCCTCGCCGCCGGGCTGGCGATCGCCGCCGTGGTCACCGGCCACACCGCCGCCCTCACCCGCCGCACCACCGAGTCCGAGGGCTGGCTGGCCCGCACCTACCAGGCGTTCCCGGAACAACTGGTCGGCCGCCGTTTTGCCATTCGCGGCACCCATCTGTCGGGACCGACCGCACCCGGCCGGATCACGCTGGTGCTGGACGCGGCGATCGCGTTCGGCTCCGGCGAGCATGGCTCGACCCGGGGGTGCCTCCGTGCATTCGAATGCATGAGCAAGCGTCGGATCCGTCCGCGGCGCATCCTGGACCTCGGCACCGGCACCGGAATCCTCGCCATGGCGGCCGGAAAAACCCTGAAACGGCACGTTTTCGCCACTGATATCGAGCCCTGGTCGGTGAGAACCGCGGCAAAAAACGCCAGATTGAACGGTCTTTCCCACTTGCTGCGGTTCCGCCGCGCCGATGGCTGGACGGCGCCGGCGGTGCGCGGGCCGTATGATCTGGTGTTCGCCAACATTCTGGCGCGGCCGCTGTGCCTGATGGCGCGGCATCTGGCGGCCAATCTGGCGCCCGGTGGGCGGGCGATCCTGGCCGGGCTACTGGACAGCCAGGCGAACTGGGTATTGGCCGCGCATCGGCGGCAAGGTCTTGTTCTGCAAGCAAAAAAACACGAGGGTCAATGGACGACCCTCGTGCTTCAAAAGCCTGCCCATGCTGCCTGACCGATCAGGCGGCGTGGAAGTTACGGCTCGCGGTGCGGGCCTGCGGGTGCGAGCGGTGGCCGCCCAGCCGCGAGGCAACGAAGTCGGCATCGAACACCATCGGCAGCTCGGCGCGGGTCAGGCCGATATCGGCCAGCTCATGCGGCGACAGCGAGTACAGCTCGTTGATCACCGCGCGGCGATGCGGGATTTCGAGAATATAGGCCACGGCCTTGGAAATACGCGCGAACAGGCCGGGGCGGCTGGACTCGACAACCGGCATCTCGACTTCGGCGTCGTTGAAGTAATGGCCGATGCTGTTCGGCATCATGCGGGCCATGTCTTCCTTGGCGATACGAGTAGACATTGTGGTGATATCCTGGTTCAGGCCGTGGCGGGCGGGAAGCGCTCTTGTTCCTCGTCACGCGGTCTTTGTGCAACGCAACATAGTCATTCCGATTCTGGCTGGAAGCCCCGCCCTGCCCACTCTGACATGCGTTTGACGCATGAATTGCGCCGTAGCTATGCGCCCACCTCCAAGCTGCCGTGAAGGTTCCGAGCATGTCCGCATCCCGTTTGTCCCGCCTGCGCGAAATTCTGGTCCAGAACGGCCTCGACGGCCTGCTGGTGCCGCGTGCAGATGAACATTTGGGCGAATATGTGCCCGGCAATGCCGAAAGATTGGCATGGCTGACCGGCTTTACCGGCAGTGCCGGATTGGCGGTGGTGCTCGCCGATCACGCCGCCGTGTTCACCGACGGCCGCTATGTGCTTCAACTTGCGGCTCAAACCGACCCCGCCCTGTGGCAGCGCCGCCACATCACCGAGCAGCCGGCGCCGGCCTGGCTGGCCGAACACGCGCCCAAAGGCCGCATCGGCTACGATCCGCTGCTGTTCAGCGAGGATGCGCTGGCCCGCTTCACCGAGGCCGGCGTGACCCTGGTGGCCACCGAGGGCAACCTGGTCGATGCCGCCTGGACCGACCGGCCGGGGCCGCCGATGGCCGCAGCCGTGCCGCATGCACTGGACTATGCCGGCGAGGACTCGGCCGACAAGCGCGAGCGGATCGCCGCCGGGCTGCGCGCCGACCAGCAGGATGCGGCGGTGCTGACCGATCCCGCCTCAATCGCCTGGCTGCTGAATATTCGCGGCGCGGACGTGCCGTTCACCCCGTTCGCGCTCGGTTTCGCGCTGATCCATGCCGATGCCGGCTGCGAGTTGTTCATGGCGCCGCAGAAAATCCCCCAGGCGACGCGCGACTGGCTGGGCAATGCCGTCTCGGTGCAGCCGCGCGACGCGCTACCGGGGGCGCTGGCGCGTCTCACCGGCAAGCGGGTGCGGGTGGATGCCGCCGGCGCGCCGGCCTGGTTCGCGCAGCAACTGCGCAGCGTCGGCGCCACCGTGGTGGCCGGGATGGACCCGTGCCTGCTGCCCAAGGCGAGCAAGAATGCGGTGGAGCGCCAGGGCGCGCGCAACGCCCATGCCCGCGACGCGGTGGCGGTATGCCGCTTCCTGCACTGGCTGGAGGACGCCGCCGGGCGGCAGAGCGAGTTGTCGGCGGCCGCCCGTCTGCTGGCGCTGCGCGGCGAGGTGGCGCGGTTTCGCGGCGAGAGTTTCCCGGCGATTTCCGGCGCCGGGCCGAACGGGGCGGTGATCCATTACCGGGTCAGCGCGGAAAGCAACCGGGCGATCGGCGCCAACGAGTTGTATCTGATCGATTCCGGCGGCCAGTTCGAGGACGGCACCACCGACATCACCCGCACCATCTGGACCGGACCGGACACCCCGTCGGCGGAAATCCGCGACCGGGTGACGCGGGTGATGAAGGGCCATATCGCGCTGGCCACGCTGGTGTTTCCGCAAGGTGTGGCCGGTGCGCATATCGACGGCTTCGCCCGCCAGGCGCTGTGGCAGGCGGGGCTCGATTACGACCACGGCACCGGGCACGGCGTCGGCAGCTATCTGTCGGTGCATGAGGGGCCGGTGAGCCTGTCGCGCGCGGCGCGGCCGGTGCCGCTGGCGGAAGGCATGATCCTGTCCAACGAGCCGGGCTACTATCTGCCCGGCGCGTATGGCGTGCGGCTGGAGAATCTGCTGCTGGTGCAGCAGGCGGCGCTGCCGGCGGCCACCCGCCCGTTCCTCAGCTTCGAGACGCTGACCCTGGCGCCGTTCGACCGGCGATTGATCGACACCGCTCTGCTGACCGCGGCCGAACGCCGCTGGCTGGACGCCTATCACGCGCGGGTGCTGGCCGAAATCGGGCCGCAGCTGCCGGCGGCGACCGAGGCCTGGCTGGAGCGGTGCTGCGCGCCGCTGGCCGGGTGATCGGGCGGATTCGGGAATGTTTCGGGCAGCCGCATGAAAGACTGGCCATATTAACACTTTCAGCCGCGATTCATGGGATGTTTACCCCTGGTCCGAGTCGGGAACTTGGGGGACGACATGCTGGATTTCAGCGAATTGCGGCAGCTCACCAGTTGGTGCCGGGCGCGCCGGGTGCAGTGGCAACCGGGGGTGGCCGATGACGGCTGCCCGGCGGTGCTGCTGCTGGCCCGCCACGGCATGATGCTGCTGCCGGATGACGGCGAATGGCGGCTGCTGGACGGCGCCGGCCGGGTGATCGCCGCGGCCTCCGGGCTCAGCGAGCTGCTCGATGCGCTGGATGCCGGGCTCGGCGAGCCGGAGGCGCTGCTGTCGAGCGAAGCAGTGGGCCGGCCGGCTGACCCGGTGGGGGCGGTGCTGGCGGCCGGTTGGGCCGGATAGCGCGCATTCCCGGCGCCTGAAGCGGTTTCAGCAGCCCATGCGGTTGGCGAGGTCGTTGATATCGGCGGCAACGATGTCCCAGGCCTGATCGGCGGCGAAGTCGCGCCGCTGCAGCGGGCCGTATTCGGTGGGGCGAGGGAAGAACGCGGTGGCCAGGCCGCAGGCGCGCGCGGCGTGCAGGTCGGCGTTATGGGCGGCGGCCATCATCACCTGCGCCGGCTGCAGCCCCAGCAGCGCGGCGGCGCCGAGATAGGTCTCGGGGTCCGGCTTGTAGTGGCGGAACAGCTCGGTGGAGCAGATCATGTCCCACGGCAGGCCGGCCGCCTTGGCCATGTTGACCAGCAGCGCCACATTGCCGTTGGACAGCGGCGCGATGATGTAGCGGCGGCGCAGCCGGGTGAGGCCGGGCACCGAATCCGACCACGGCAGCAGCCGGTGCCAGCCGCGGTTGATGTGGTCGAGATCGGCGTCCGACAGGCCGGTGATGCCGAATTCCACCACCAGCCGTTCCAGCGTGGCGCGGTGCAGATCGTCCAGGATGGTCCACGGCGCCCGGCCCTGACGCACCAGCTGCATCGACGGCGCATAGGCGGCGCGCCAGGCATCAACCAGCCCGGCCCAGTCGGTGGCGAGGCCACGCCCGGCGCTCCAGCTGGTGAGGTCGGCGATCAGGCTGGCGCGCCAGTCCACCACGGTACCGAAGGTATCGAACAGGATCGCCTTGATGCCGGCGGGCGGGGGAGACGTTTGCATCGGCGCAGCATTGCCGCCGCCGTGCGGCCGCGCAAGAGCCGCCGCTCAACCGTCGGACGGAATGCCGCCGTGCGGCCGCGACGCCGGCGGCTTTGCCGCCGGCGCGGCGCCGGACGGGTCCTGGCTGTCGAACACATCGAACACCCCGCGCAGGAAGCCGGGGGTGACCGCCGAAAGCGGGTTGACCGTCACCCTTGGGTCGGCGAACGGGCCGTGCACCGAATAGTTCATCGCGATCAGCCCGCCACCCTTCTCCGGGCTCAGCAGCTTGCCGATCAGCGGCAGGTGGCCGAGGAACGAGTTGAGCAGATAGGCCGGCACCACGGTGCCATCGATATCCGCCGACTGCCGCGCCAGATCGAGGCTGCCCTTGGCGGTGATGCCGAGCGAGGCGTTGTAGGCGCGCGCCTGGGACAGCACCAGGATGTCGTCGGTGTAGCGGAACTGGGCAATGAATTCGAGCACGGTGAGATCGGCGCTGCCCAGCGCATTGAAGACGCCATAGCCGGACAGCGCCTGCAGCAGCCGCGCCGCCACCGGCGCATCCTTCAGCCTGGTGTTGATGATCCGCACGCCGCCGACCAGCGGGTGATCGGGGCCGGTGTTGCCGACATGGGCGTCCTCATACTGGCCGCCGATGGTCAGTTGGCCGCCGTACAGATCGGGCACCACCCCCAGCGCGCGCAGCAGGCCGCCGGCATCATCGGCCCGGCCGGACAGGCGCCGGCCGCCGCCATCCGGCACGATCGACAGCTGGAACCTGCCGCCGTTCTGGCCGGCGGCTGGCTGGGTTGCGCCGCTCAGCGCCGCCTGGGTGATGACGGTGCCGTTGTTGCGGGCGTCCAGCTTCACGCCGGACAACGCCTGGCCATCGGCGGTCAGCACCCGGCCGATCTGCGCCTGCACCTGCCAGGCCGGCCCGGTGTCGGGCTTCGGTTTCGGTTTGCTTGCCGGGGCGGCGCCCGGCGTGCGGGCGAACTGGCCGCTGGCATCCAGGCTGGGGCCGTCCAGCACCGCCACCCACGGGTCGCCCGGCTTGGCCGGCCAGGCGAGGCTGCCGGCGAGGTCGGTGGTGGGCGGCTTGCCCGGCACACCCAGCGCCAGGCGTTGCAACTGCAACCGGCGCGGCCGGCCATCGGCGAACGAGGTGGTGCCGCGCACATCGAGGCCCGGGCCGCTGGCGGTCAGGCTGTCCAGCGCGGTGACCCGGCCGTCGCGCATCTGCAGCCGCAGCTCGGCCTTGGCCGGTTGGCCGGCCGGCTTGGACCAGTTCAACGGGTGGATGGCGAGCCCCGCCGGGGTCAGGTCGGCCTTCAGCGAAACGCTGTCGGTGCCGTCGCGGCGGGTGATCATCTGGGCGTCGACACCGAGCGCGCCGGACAGGATATCCGGCATGTTGAGGCCAAGCGGCACCAGTTGGGCGGCGGTCGGCGTGGCCTGCACCGAGACGGTCTGGATCGGCTGCGACGGCGGGCCGGCGCGGAAATCCATCGCCACCTGCAGCGCTGCGGGGATGCCGGCCAGATCGGCCTTGCCCTGCACCGACAGCCCGTCATTGTTGGCGAGAAGGTCGAGCACGCCGCGATCGAGGTCTCGGCCGGCGACGATGCCGCCGAGATGCACCCCGGTCAGGTGGCCGCCGGCATCGATATGCACGTCGCCGATATCCAGGTCGTCCTTCAGCGGCAGATGCGCGACGGTGAACTGGCCGGTGACCTCGCCGGCCGGGTTGTGCAGCGGGATCGGCCGGCGGTCGAGCAGATGCAGGCGCGGATGGCCCAGCACGGTCAGCAGCGACGCGACCGGGCCGGTGAACAGGCCGGTGATGTCGGCGAACTGGTCGTCGCCGGTGAGGCCCGACAGCACCACCTCGCCGCCGGTCAGATTCAGCGGCGCCCTGGTCGGCGCTGGTCTGGCGGTGCCGGGTTGTGCCGCGAGCGGGTTCAGCGACTGCATGCCGGAGAGCACCTGGATGTGCAGCACATCGGGGTCGGTGACCCGCAGCACCGCCTCGCCCTGCACCAGCGGCGGCACCGGGCGCAGCCAGTGCACGGTGAGATCGTGGCCGGCGGCACCGCCATCGATATAGGTGATCTGGGCGGTCGAGAAATCCTCCGCCGCATGCAGCGCCAGGGCCAGATGCAGGCCGGTGAGCTGGCCGGACGGGATGTTTTCGGTCAGCCACGGCCGGGTGCCCGGCCCGCCCAGCCCGATCGGCCACAGCGCCGCCAGGT
>JBEPTZ010000117.1:0-14060 GCA_041691815.1 Rhodospirillales bacterium
GCGAGACGATCGGGGCGATGAGCAAGGACGTGACCGCGAAGTGCTACGGCGGCGATATCAGCCGCAAGCGCAAGCTGCTGGACAAGCAGAAAGAAGGCAAGAAGCGGATGCGGCAGTTCGGCAAGGTGGAAATTCCGCAGTCGGCGTTCCTGGCGGCTTTGAAGATGGATGCGTGAAGCAAGTCTTCTTTTTGTGAACAAAAAGAAGCAAAAAAACTTCATCTATTTTGGAGACTCCGGAGTCTCCACATCTCAGCTGTTGCAAGGCGGATAAAAAGAGCTTTTTTGGTTCTTTTTTCAAAAAAGAACCCTTCGCTATGCTGTCTGAATTTTATGATAGTTGCGGCCGAAATAGATCAGCCCGGCGCCGCCCTCGACGCCGCAGATTGCCTCCACTTCGCAGAAGAACACGCTGTGGGTGCCGACTTCGGTCCATTCGGTGACCCGGCAGTCGAACGAGGCCAGTGCTTCCTGCAGCACCGGGGCGCCGGTGGTGAGCGTGCCCCAGCAGGCGTTGGCGAAGCGGGTGTTGTAGTCGCCCTCGGTGAGGCCGGCGAAGATCGGCGACAGGTCCTGCTGGTGGGCGGCCAGGGTGTTGACGCAGAGGATGCGGTTTTCCTTCAGCGCCTGGTTGGAATCGCTGGTGCGGTTGAGGCAGACCAGCAGGGTCGGCGGGCTATCGGTGACGCTGCACACGGCCGAGGCGGTGAAGCCGCGCCGGCCGGTCGGCCCGATGGTGGTGATGACGTTCACCGCCGCACCCAACCGGGCCATCGCCTCGCGATAGTCCTTCTGATCGACCACCTGGACCTCTCCTGGCGCGCGAAATTCGCGGCGTTGGCATGATCTTAGGCCGGGCGGTTGCCGCCGCCAACGGCTCCGCGCATGCTGAGGGCGTTGCTATGCCAGGAGTGCGGCCATGGATGACAGCCAGACGCCTGCCCGCCCGTATGCCGCCGGCGCCGCCTATGTGCAGGGGCGGTTCGTGCCGGTGGGGCAGGCCAGTATTTCGGTGCTGGACTGGGGGTTCACAAGGTCGGACGTGACCTATGACGTGGTGCATGTGACCGGGGACGCGTTTTTCCGGCTGGACGATCACCTGGACCGCTTCGCGCGCTCGATGGCCAAGCGGCGGCTGGCGCCGGCCGAGGATCGGGCGCGGATGACCGAGATTCTGCATCGGGTGGTATCGCTGGCCGGGCTGCGCGAGGCGTATGTGGCGATGCTGGCGCTGCGTGGGCGGCCACGGATCGGCGGCTCGCGGCGGCCGGTGGATTGCGACAATCATTTCATCGCCTACGCGCTGCCGTGGATCGACGTGGTGCCGCCCGAGGTGCAGGCGCGCGGCGCGCATCTGTGGATCGGCAGCGGTGAGCGGGTGCCGGATGCGGCGTTCGACCCGACGGTGAAGAACTATATGTGGGGCGACCTGAGCGCCAGCCTGATGGAGGCGCACGACAACGGCTACGACACCTCGGTGCTGTGCGACGCCCAGGGGCGGGTGACCGAGGGGCCGGGGTTCAACATCTTCGTGGTCAAGGACGGCCGGGTGCTGACCCCGGCGCATGGCAGCCTGCAAGGCATCACCCGGCGCAGCGTGCTGGAACTGTGCGAGGAACTGGGGCTGCCCTGTGCTGTGGCCGATATCCCGCGCGCCACGCTGGAGGACGCCGACGAGGTGTTCCTCGCCACCACCGCCGGGGGGGTGATGCCAGTGTCGCGGGTGGGGCCGGTGGCGGGCGGGCAGCGGATCATGGGCAATGACCGGCCAGGAGTGGTCTCGGCGCGGCTGAAGGAGCTGTACTGGGCGAAGCATCGAGCCGGGTGGTACGCGACACCGGTGCGGCATGACGTGATGGCGTGAGAGGGAAGGTCTTCTTTTTGTGAACAAAAAGAAGCAAAAAAACTTTTCATCCATTGAAGACTCCCGAGTCTCAACCCCCCAGCTGTTGCAAGGCGGATAAAAAAAGTTTTTTGGTTCTTTTTTCAAAAAAGAACTGCTTCCTTTCTTATGAGGTGTTGCGATGTCTTTCTCCGAAACAACCGAAGCGATGATCGCCACCTGGAGTGGCATCAAGGCGCCGAACAAGGCTGGCAGCGTGATGGTGGCGGACTTGGCCGCGACGATCCGGGCGTTTGAGGCGGTGCGGGATCAGATGGCGTTCGAGGAGGAGCCGGCCAATTTCGTCGCCGTGTTGCAGGAGTTCAAGGAGTGAGCGCGCCCTGCGATCTCGGGCTGGTGGAGGCGGCCGAGGCGGTGGCGAAGCGGGAGGTGACCTCGGCGGCGTTGCTGGAGTCGTGCCTGGCGCGGGTGGATGCGGTGAATCCGAGGCTCAACGCGGTGATCTGGGAGGATCGCGAGGGGGCGCGGGCGGCGGCGGCGGCGGCCGATGCGGCGCTGGCCAAGGGGGCGAAGCCGGGCAAGCTGTTCGGCATCCCGCTGGCGCATAAGGACATGTATTATCAGGCCGGCCATCCCTGCACCTGCGGCAGCGCGATCCGGCGGGATTTCGTGCCGGACTATACCTGCACGGTGGTGGAGCGGCTGGCGGCGGCGGGGGCGTATAGTTTCGCCGGGCTGAACATGGCGGAGTTCGCGCAGAACCCGACCGGGCATAACCGCGCCTTCGGGCATTGCCATAATCCGTGGGGGCTGGAGCGGATTACCGGCGGGTCTTCCTCCGGGTCCGGGGCGATGGTGGCGGCGGGGGGCACGTTTGCCTCGCTGGGGTCCGATACCGGCGGTTCGATAAGGCTGCCGGCCGCGGCGTGTGGGGTGACCGGGATCAAGCCGACGCAGAGCCGGGTGTCGCGCTATGGGGTGATGCCGCTGTCGTTCTCGCTGGATAATGTCGGGCCGCTGGCGCGCAGTGCCAGGGACTGCGCGCGGGTGCTGGGGGTGATCGCCGGGCATGATCCGCGCGATCCGACCAGTGCCGCCAATGCGGTGCCGGATTACGAGGCGGGGCTCGATGGCGATCTGCGCGGCCAGCGGATCGGGGTGCCGACCAATGTGCTGGTGCCGGGCGCCGCCCCCTCGGTGCTGGCGGCGTTCGAGGCGGCGCTGGCGGTGCTGGCGGCGCGCGGGGCCACCATCGTGCGGCTGGCGCTGCCGTTGATGGACGCGGTGGCGGCCTATGGCGGAATCCTGTCGCGGGTGGAGGGCGGCGCGATCCATGCCAGATGGATGCGCGAGCGGGCGCAGGATTATGCCGTGCATCTGTCCGGCCGGATGTATCCGGGCTATGCGATTCCGGCGGTGTATTATGCCGAGGCGCTGGGCCGGCGTGGGGCGGTGCTGAAGGGGTTTGCCGCCGAGGTGTTCGCGCAGGTGGACCTGATCGCCACGCCGACCATCCCGACCGTGCTGCCCACCCTGGCGGAGACCGATATCGATGCCGCCGAGGCGGCCGGCGATCCGGGCGAGGCGGTGCATCGGTTCCTGGCGGTGAGTGTCAACACCAGGCCGTTCAACTATCTCGGGCTGCCGACGATCAGCGCGCCATGCGGGCTGGACGCCAATGGCATGCCGGTGGGGCTGCAACTGGCCGGGCGGCCGTTCGCCGAGGCGCGGGTGCTGAAGGTGGCCGACGCCTATCAGCGCGATACCGACTGGCACCGGCGCCGGCCGACCGCGATTCAGTAGCCGGCGGCGCGGTCCACCGCTTCGCGCAACGGCTTGCCGTCGAGGAAGCGCGCGAGGTTTTCGGTGAACAGGGTGGCCACGGCGCGGTCGCGCTGCGGGTGGCCGCCGCCGATATGCGGCAGCACCAGGATGCCGGGGGTGGTCCAGAACTTGTGCGTGCTGGGCAATGGCTCCTGGCGGAATACGTCCAGGATCGCGCCGGCCAGGTGGCCGCTGGTGACGGCGGCGATCAGGTCGTCGTCGTTGATCAGGTGGCCGCGGCCGAAATTCAGCAGCCAGGCGCCTTTTTTCATCCGGGCGAGGCGGGGGGCGGCGATGAAGTTCTCGGTGTCCGGCGTGGCCGGCAGCAGCAGCAGCAGATAGTCGGACTGCGCCAGCACCTCGTCGGTGCGCTCGGGCGGCAGGATTTCGGCGCCTTCCAGCGTGCCGCCGCGGCGGTTGGTGCCGATGACGCGCATGTTCAGCGCCAGCGCCAGGCGCGCCACCGCCTGGCCGATGCGGCCCATGCCGAGGATGCCCAGCGTGCTGCCGTTCAGCGGCGTTGCGGTGCGGCGGACCCAGGTGGAGCGCTTCTGGTCCTCGGCGGCGAGGGCGTACGGCTTGGCGATGTGGAACAGCGCGCCGAGGATGTTCTCCGGCATCGATTCGCCGTGGGTGCCGCGGGCGCAGCACAGGGTGAGGCTGGCCGGCAGGTCGGGCAGCGCCAGCCAGCTTTCCACCCCGGCGCTCATCGCCTGCACCCAGCGCAGCTTCGGCATGCTGGGCAGCAGGCCGGCCGGCGCCCGCATCGCCAGCATGGCGACACTCTCGGCGCGCTGGGCGGCGGAGGGGGTGGCGTTGCCGGCGATAATCTCCAGTTTCACCCGATCGCTGAGGCCGGCATTGGTGATGGCGGCCTGGTAGGCGGCGGGGTGGTCGGTCCAGAGCAATATCTGCGGAAGTTCGGCCATGATGCGATCCTGGGTGTGAGGCGGTGAGGATACCGCCGGCTGCTATGGCGGGGAAAGCCCGGCCAGGAACAGCAGGATGCGCCGGGCCACCGCATCCCATTCCGGCCGGGGGAGATGCAGGTCGTGATCGGTGGCGATGAGGTGCAGTTCCACCGAGGGGGACAGCGGCACGAGGTCGCGCACCCAGGCGCCGCCATAGGGGTCGTCGCGGCCCTGGAAGATCAGCGTCGGGGTGGTGAGGCCGGCGAGGTGGGCGAAGCGTTCCGGCTCCGGAGTGGCGTAGGGTTGCAGGAACGGGTAGCCGACGCCGATCACCGCCCGCACCGCGTCCGGCCGGGCGGCGGCGAAGGCGGTGGCGGTGCGCAGGCCGGAGGAGCGGCCGAACAGCAGCAGCTTCTGGCTGCCCGGCGGCCGGGCCAGCAGCGCGGCGAGACGCTCGGCCACCGGTGGGGTGCGCGGCGGGCCGTGGGTGCGCCAGTTGGCGAACAGCGGGTGCAGGGCGGCGAACAGATTGGTCGGGATATGCGCGTCGGCGGGGTATGAGTCGCCGGGCAGGAACAGCGCCGGTTCGGCGGCGTCCACCGCGTCAGGGGCGGTGAAGCCCTGCACCAGCAATGCCGCCGGGGTGGCGCGGTCGGCGAACGGCGGTTCCGGCAACGGGGTGTCGCCGGTGGTCCAGCGCCAGCCGTTGCCCTCCGGCGCGTGGCAGCCGGCGTCCAGGGCTGCCAGCGGAATTGTCTCGGTGCTGTCTGGCCGCACCACGCTGAGCCGGGTCAGCGCGACGCCCAGCGTGCGGCTGTCGGCGGAGATGTCCAGCGCCGCCGGGCAGAACACCTCGGACACCAACCGCAGCGGCGGCACCGGGTGCGGTAGCGGGAACAGCCAGTAGCCGGGGGCCAACAGGGCGGGCGCGATCCGCCGCCCGCCGGCCAGCAGGTGCAGCGCGGTCCGGTCGGCCGGCATTTAGCCGCCGGTCAGTTTGGCGAACACCTGGCGGTCCTTGTTCTCGCGCATCAGCATCGCGTAGGCGGTGCTGCCGTCCAGCCCGAGGCCGAGCGGGATGCCGCTTTCGCTGTCCGGCTGGATGCGGGCATAGGGCTGGCTGGCCGCCTTCTCCCATTTGCCGGCCGGCTTCTTGACCTCCAGCGCCGCCACGGTGGCCTTCAGCACCAGGCGGACGATCGCCTCCTTCGGTGCCGAGGGTTTGGTCAGGCTCGGGTTGCCGGCGATCATCTGCCAGCCATTGGCCAGCGCCCAGGCGGTGAGTTCGTCCTTGGTCATCGGGTCCTCGCGTGCTGCGGCGAGTGTCGTCGGTCGGCGCGGCGCAGGCAAGGGTGTCGGGTTTGGCGTTTGGCCGAAACGGCATAGGCTGCGGCGCAGGGGGAACACACCGATGTGCGATACCATGGCCGCCGCCACCGCCAGCGGCATGCTGTTCGCCAAGAACAGCGACCGCGAGCGCAACGAGGCGCAGTATCTGGAATACCTGCCGGCGCGCAGCTACGGCGCCGGGGCGACGGTTCGTTGCACCTATATCGCCATCCCGCAGGCGGCGCGCACCCATGCGGTGCTGCTGAGCCGGCCATGCTGGATCTGGGGCGCCGAGATGGGCGCTAACGAGCATGGCGTGGTGATTGGCAACGAGGCGGTGCATCCGCGCAGCACGCCGCAGCGGCGGCCGGCGCTGCTCGGCATGGACCTGCTGCGACTGGGGCTGGAGCGCAGCGCCTCGGCGGCCGAGGCGGTGACGGTGATCACCGCACTGCTGGAGGCGCATGGCCAGGGCGGCAGCGCCGGGCATCTGCTGCGGCGCTGGTACGACAACTCGTTCCTGATCGCCGATGCGCGCGAGTGCTTCGTGCTGGAGACGGTGGGGCGGCACTGGGCGGTTGAGCGGGCCGGGGCGCGGCGGGCGATTTCCAACACCTACAGCATCGGCCTGCCGGACCGGATGAGCGACGGGCTGCTGGCGCATGCGCGGGCGCAGGGCTGGTGGCTGGGCCGCGGGCAGTTCGATTTCGCCGCCACGGTTACCAACCCGGAGAATCCCGGCCTGGCCGGCGCCATCGCCCGTTGCGGGCGCTCCACCGGCCGGCTGGCGGCGGTGGCGGCACCGGATGTCGGCGACATGATGAGCGCCTTGCGCGACCACGGCGGGGCGGAGGAGGAGGGCTTCCATCCGCAGGCCCTGCGCGGCCCGACGGTGTGCATGCATGCCGGTGACGGCGCGCGGCGTGGGCAGTCGGTCGGCTCGCTGGTCAGCGATCTCAGGCCGGGCGGCGCGCTGCATTGGGTGACCGGCAGTTCGGCGCCGTGCACCAGCCTGTTCAGGCCGGTGTTCCTCGATGCCGGGCTGCCGGAGCAGGGGCCGACGCCGGGCGACCGGCACGACAAGGCGACCTTGTGGTGGCGGCACGAGCAACTGCATCGGGCGCTGCTGCTGGGCGATTTCGCCGCGGCGATGGCCGAGATCGGCCCCGAGCGGGACGCGATGGAGGCGGAATTCCGCACCCAGATGGAGGCGGTGCGCGCGGCGCCGCTGGCCATTCGCAAGGCGGCAGTGCAGGCCTGCTGGGACAGCGCGGCGCGGCTGGAGGCACGCTGGCTGGCGATGGCCGCCCGCCATGCCGGCGCGCCACGGCCCGGCTACGCCAAGGCGTGGGGGCGGATGAACGCGCTGGCCGGCTGGCAACCGGCCGCCCCGGTGCGCCTGGCGGCGGAGTAGGCCGATGACCAGCTATCTGTGCACCGCCTGCGGCACCGAATTTCCGCCCGGCGACGCGCCGCCGGCACACTGCCCGATCTGCGAGGATGAGCGGCAATACGTGCCGGCCGGCGGCCAGGGCTGGACCACCCTGGCGGCGTTCGACGCCAGCCACACCAATATGTGGCGGCAGTTTGAGCCGGACCTGTTCGCACTCGGCACGGTGCCGGCGTTCGCCATCAACCAGCGGGCGTTCCTGCTGCGCACGCCTGCAGGCAATGTACTGTGGGACTGCATCAGCCTGCTCGATGACGCCACCATCGCGCTGATCAACGGCCTGGGCGGGCTGGCGGCGATCGCCATCTCGCACCCGCATTACTACAGCCGCATGGCCGCCTGGGCCGACGCGTTCGACGCCAGGCTGTGGCTGCACGAGGCGGACCGCCAGCATATCGTGCTGCCGACGCCACGGCTGCAACTGTGGTCCGGCGAGCGCCAGGCGCTGCTGCCGGGGGTGACGCTGGTCAACGCGCCGGGGCATTTCGACGGCGGGGCGATGCTGCACTGGGAGGCGCGCGGCGGCTGCCTGCTGTCCGGCGACATTCTGCAGGTGACGCCGGATCGCTCGGTGAGCGTGATGCGCAGCTATCCGGACCTGATCCCGCTGCCGCCGCGCATCGTGCGGGAGGTGGCGGCACGGGTGGAACCCTATGCGTTCAATCGCGTCTACGGCGCGTTCTGGGGGCGGGAGATCCTCGCCGACGGCAAGGCCACGGTGCAGCGCGGGCTGGCGCGGTATCTGCGCTGGATCAGCGACTGAGCGCGGACCGCCATCCTATATGGTCATCGAAACAATCTTGTAGCCATCCGCCTGGGCCAGCTTCCTGACCGCCTGATCGAATTCGGGGATCGTCAGCGGGTAGCCCTCGACGACGGTAATGTCATCGTCCGGGGAAACCGTCTGCATCAGCTGCCGGGCCAGGCCGTCCGATTGCCCGTCTTGCTGCATGGTCCTGGAAAACCGGGCAATGTCCCCCACCCCGACGGATTTCAGGTAATGCGCGTAATGTTTCGGCTCGCTGCTCGGCAGCCGGGAGAGCTGGCCGATGAACACGTCGAGGTGGATGGTCCGGATGCCGCGCGCCGCGAACAGGCGGGCAAAGCTCGATTTGCCGGCGCCCGACTCGCCGGCGACCAGGAACAGCGTCGGCCGGCGTGGCTTGCAGTGCAGCACATGGCGCTCTTGCGGGTCGCCGATCTGGGCGACCGAAGCGCCCATTGTTCGCACGCTGTATTTGCTGAGCAGTTCGTCGGCCAGCAGGCCCAGCGTCGGGAAGCGCAGGGTGCCGTCATGCCGCTGCACCAGCTTCCAGCTTTTCTTGTCCCAATCCATCACCATGCCGGCTTCCAGGATCAGGGTGCCGCGCGGGTTCAGGTTGTTGACCAGCTTGTCGAGCAGGGCTTTCGGCCGTTTCTCGTAGTGGATCGCCGATAGGAACAGGATGTAGTCGAATTTTTCGCCGCCGAGATCCCACCAGGACTGGTGACGGAATTCGGCGCCGGCAACCCGCTGCGTCGCGCTCGCGATGGTGGCGGCATTGCTGTCGATGCCAAGCACCCGCGCCGCACCCCGCTCCAGCGCGACCTGGCAGAAATAGCCTTCGTTGCAGCCGATATCGAGGACCGACTTGCCGGAGAGACCGGCGGGGAGCCGGATCGCTCGCAATTTCTCCGCCGAACGGCTATCACCCTTGTCATCGCCAAAACTCTGATATGCCATGGTGTCAGCCTGTCATGCGGTGTGTCGGCGCCGGCCGGCACAAATCACATATCCCCCGTTGCGTCCAGCAATCGCCATCGACGCGGCCGCGCAATCAGCGTCCGGGGTTCCAAGGGCCCGGCCCTTGGCGGGGTTCGGGGCAGCGCCCCGCCTTGCTGCCCTGCCTAGCGCTCAGCCGGAAATCGCCGCGACGCCGCCGGCCGACTGGTTCAGCCCGGCGATCTCGCCGGCGATCAGCGCGTCCAGTGCCGAGAACTGCGCCTTCACCTTGCTGGTGATATCGGCGGTGACGCCGCGCGCCTGGCTGGTTGGCGCGCTGTCGCCGATCGAGACCAGTTGGGTGAGGCTGGACAGCGTGTCGGCCAGCCCGGCCGGGTTGCGCAGCGTGTCGCGGGCGGATTGACGCTTGGTGTCGACCAGGGTGGTTTCGATCTGCGCCAGCGACGCCTCCACCGTGGTGCAGCGCGCCGCCATCTCCGGCGCCCGGTCGCGCAGTGCCGCCACCTGGCGCTTCATCCGGCGGATGCGGTTCACCGTTTCGTTGAGTTCGCCGATGGTGCCGGCCAACTCGGCGAGCAGCGCCGCCTGGGCGGCGAAGGCGTCCCGGCTGGTGGTGACGCGCGGGTCTTTCACGACATCGATCGAGGCCGAGGAGGTGGCGTCGCCGGCGCTCATCTCCACCGTGTAGCGGCCGGGCACCACCAGGGCGCCGGCCGGCGGGTCCGGCTCCTTCGATAGCGGCTTCGGCTTCACCGGCGCCAGCGCGGGGTCGAGATTGGTCGGACCAGGGCGCTTGAGGTCCCAGATGAAGCGGTTGAGGCCCTGCTTGCCGGGCGGGCGGCGGGCGGGCACTGGATCGTCGGCGGCGAAGCGCACCACCTCGGCGCCGGCGGCGTCGCGGATGGTGAGCGAGACCGGCGTGGCGGCATCGAGCCAGTAATACAGGATGGCGCCGTTCGGCGGGTTCTCGCCGACATCGAGGTATTCCCGCCGCTTGCTGCCGTCCGGCATGTCGACCACCGCGATGCCGCCGCCGACCCCGAAGGTGAGACCGAACGAGACCGGGCCTTTGACGTTGCCGAGGGCGGCGTGGTGCAGCCGCATGCGGATGGTCTGGCGCGGCGCCACCAGCCGGGTGCCGGATTTGCCGGCGGCGATCTCGCGCAGCGGCGAGATGTCGTCAAGAATCCAGAACGAGCGGCCGTGGGTGCCGAGCACCAGATCGGCATTCTTGAGCTTGATGTCGTAGACCGGCGTTACCGGCAGCCCGCCGCCCATCCGCAGCCAATGCGCCCCGGCATCGGTGCTGTGGAACAGGCCGGTCTCGGTGCCGACGAACAACAGGTTCTTCGCCACCGGGTCGACCCGTAGCACGCGGGTGATTTCGTCCTGCGGCAGGTCGCCGTTCACCGAGGCCCAGCTTCTGCCGGCATCGGTGGAGCGGAACAGATACGGCTTGTAGTCGGAAAGTTTGTAGCGGGTGGCAGTGACGTAGACGGTGTCGGCGTCATGCGGCGAGATTTCGACGCAGCCGACATAGGCCAGTTCCGGCATCCCCGGCGGGGTGACGTTGGCCCAACTGCCGCCATCGTCGCGGCTGACATGCACCAGCCCGTCATCGGTGGAGGCCCAGATCTCGCCCTGGCGATGTGGGTTCTCCACCACCGAGGCGCAGGTGGCATGCACCTCGGCGCCGGCGCTCTCGCGGGTGACCTGGCCGCCGGAATGGTCCTGGCGGGATTTGTCGTTGAGGCTGAGGTCGGGCGAGATCGGCTCCCAGCTCATCCCCTCGTCGCGGGTGCGGAACACATGGTTGCCGCCGACATACAGCGTGCCGGGGTCGTGCGGCGAGAAGGCGATCGGGTAGGTCCAGGCGAAGCGATATTTCAGGTCGCGCGGCGCCACCCCGGTATTCTGCTCCGGCCAGACATTGATCAGCTGGATCTGCCTTGTGCGATGATCGTAGCGCTGCAACGCGCCGGCGCCGCCGGGGCTGGAGCCGACCGCGCCGCAATAGACGATGTTGGAATCGCGCGGATCGACGACGATGAAACCGCTCTCGCCGGTGCCGGGATAGTGGCAGTCCAGCAGCGGAATGGCGCCCCAGTGCGACGCCGATGGCACCGCCACCGAGGTGTTGTCCTGCTGGGTGCCGTAGACCCGGTAGGGAAACTCATTGTCGATATCGATACGATACAACTGCGCGGTCAACTGGTTGTAGATCGACGACCAGGTGATGCCGCCATTGAAGGTCACGCCGCAGCCGCCATCATTGCCCTGGATCATGTGCGAGGGATCGTGCGGATCGACCCAGACGTCATGGTTGTCGCCGTGGCCGGTGTTGATTTCGGTAAAACTCACGCCGCCATCGGTAGATTTCCACATGCCGAGATTGGTGATGTAGACGGTGCCTTCATGTCCGGTATCGGCGTAGACATGGGTGTAGTACCACGGCCGGTGCATCAGGTCGCGGTTGTTGCTGGTCAGCACCCAGCTGGCGCCGTAGTCGTCCGAGCGATACAGGCCGGATTTCTCCTGCTGCGCTTCCACCAGCGCCCACACCCGCCCGGCGCGAACCGGCGAGACGGCGACACCGATCTTGCCGAGCAGCCCGTCCGGCAATCCAGGCGCGGTGGTGATCTCTTCCCAGGTGTCGCCGCCGCCCATCGAGCGATACAGGCCGCAATCCGGGCCGCCGGAGGAGATGTTCCAGAAGCTGCGGCGGGTCTGCCAGATGGTGGCGAACAGGATGCGCGGGTTCTCCGCATCCATGGCGATATCCACCGCACCGGCGCGATCGCTCTTGAACAGGATGCGCTGCCAGGAGGCGCCGCCATCCTCGCTGCGATAGACGCCGCGCTGCTCATTGGGGCCGAAGATGTCGCCGAGGGCGGCGATATACACCAGGTCGGGGTTGTCGGGATGGATCAGCACCCGGCCGATATGCTTGCTCTCGGCCAGCCCCATATGCGCCCAGCTGCGCCCGGCATCGGTGGATTTATACACCCCGTCGCCGTACGACACATCGAGCCGGATGGTGGTCTCGCCCATGCCGGCGTAGATCACGTTGGAATCCGCCCGCGCCACCGCCAGCGCCCCGACCGAGGAGGTTTTGAAGAAGCCGTCGCTGACATTGCGCCAGTACTGGCCGCCGTCGATGGTCTTCCACACCCCGCCGGCGCAGGCACCGAAATAGCCCACCATCGGGTTCTGTGCGTCGCCGGCCACCGCCACCACGCGGCCGCCGCGGGTCGGCCCGATGCAGCGCCATTTCAGGCCGCCGAGATCGGTGGCGGCGATGGGTGTGGGTGAAGCGGCCATGGCAGGTGTCCCGTTCCCGAGATATGATGAACATAGCCGTAACATGGCGGAATCGGGCCTTGCCGAATCCAGCCGTCAGCAGCCGGCGCCAGCAACCCGGCGCGGCGAAGTTCGGTTTGCCGCCGTCAGCGGCGCTTGGACGACCTGTTGGCCAGCGCCGCCATGATGCGGCGGCGGAACACGATCGCCACCACCGCGATGACGATGGCGCCGAGCCAGATCATTTCCGTTGAGCCGTCGCCGCCATCGGGGGACCAGCCGAACCAGGTTTCGAAGAAATCCATAAGCGTTTCCTCACTCTTCCCCGCGTCGCGGCCGTCATTCGCAGCCGTAACGCAAAGTCTCTCCCGTTTGCGGCACGCTGTCCAGCATGGGCTGAGGCGGGGTGGCAGCGTCGGTCAGTTCAGCACCTGCTTCACCGCCGAGAAATCCACCGCCAGCGCGCCCATCTGCAAAGTCAGGCCGCTGCCGTTCTGCACCACGCCGGTGGCGGTGCCCTGCACGGTGAACGGCAGCGCCTGGGCGGCGCCGCTGCCGTCCGCACCCATCACCGCCACCCGGTAGCTGCCATCGGCCAGCTGGTTGCCGTTGATGTCCTGGCCGTTCCAGCTCCAGCTGTTGCTGCCGGCCTTGGCGTCCACCAGCGCGTCGGTGAGCTTGGCGCCGCTGTCGCTGTAGACCGCGATCGCCACCGGGCCGGCAGCCGGCGCGGTGAATTGCAGCCCGGCGGCGCCGTTCTGCAACGCCAGGTGGTCGGAGGTGACGCTGACCTGGTGGCCGACCATGGCGGTGGATTGCAGCACTCCGGCGGCCTGGGTGAGCTGGATCAGCTGGGTCAGGCTGGAATTGGTGTTGATCTGCTGCTCGACGCTGGAGAACTGCACCAGCTGGCTGGTGAACTGGTTGGTGTCGAGCGGGCTGGTGGGGTCCTGGTTCTGCAACTGGGTCATCAGCATCTGCAGGAAGGTCTGGAAATTTCCGGACAGCGAATTGCTCGCCGCCTGCGCCGCGGTGGGCGTGGCGGCGGTGCCGGCGACCGCGGCGGCATTGGCGGCCTGGGCCAGATTGGCGGGCGTGGTGGGGGCGATGCTCATCGGTCGGGTCCTTGGTGCTCAGGCGGTGATGTCGACGCCGGCCCGCCGCCAGCTCTGGCGCACCGGCACGGGGATGGAGGTGCCGGGCCGGGCCGGCTGGCTGGCGCCCGGGCGGGCGGGCAGCGGGCGGTGATCCTGGGCGCCGGACGGGGTCTGCCCGCCCTGCTGCCAGCCGCCGTTCGGCGGCGCACCCTGGAAGCCGCCCGGATCGGCATGGCCACCGGCATCATGGCCAGGCGTCGCGAGATGAAAGCTGACGCTGCGGCCATCCGCCGGCACCCCGGCCTGGTCCAGCGCCCGATGCAGCGCCGGCTGGTCGCGCAGCAGCAGCAGCAGCGTCTCCGGCCGCTCCACGGTCAGCGCCACGCTGGCCGGCGCATCCTTCGGGCGGCTGATGGCGATCTGCAGATGGCCGAGTTCTGCCGGATCGAGCCGCAACGTGAGCTGATGCGCGCTCTCGCCGGGGCGCAACAGCACGCCCACCGCCACGGCCGCCGGGGCGGGCAGGCCGGCCGACTGCGGCGCACCAGCCTGCGGCAGCGCCGGCGGCGGGGCGGGCAGGATGG
>JBEPTZ010000118.1:0-13970 GCA_041691815.1 Rhodospirillales bacterium
GGCAAAGCCCGCCGGCACCGGCGCCCTGGCCGCAGCGCCCGCCGCCACGCCGACCGCGGCACCGCCAAGCGCCGCCGCGCCGCCGGTCGCACCCCGTCAGGAGGGACCGACAGAACAGAGCGGCCCGGCCCCGGCGTATGTCCGGCCGCCGATCAACATGGTCCCCTACGGCGCCCTGGCGCAGCAGGCTCCGCAATACCGCGCCATGGTCGACAAGATCGCCGGCGAGGAAGGCATCAGCCCGCGCCGGCTGGCGCTGCACTGGTATCTCGAGAGCAGGCTACACCTGACGTCGCCGGCCAGCAGCGCCGGCGCGCTCGGGGTCATGCAGATGCTCCCGTCGACGCAGAACATGATCGACCCCAAGCACCAGCTCGACCCCAACAAGCTCGAGGACAGCCTGCGCATGGGTGCGCGCTACATCAACTATCTCGACGGCCGATACGGCAAGGACAGCCCGTCGAGCGTCGTCGCCTACCAGGGCGGCCCGGGCACCGCCGACGCCTTCGCGAGCGACGCCAACAAGGCCCGTCAGGCATACCCGAACGGGGCAAAATACCTGTCCATGGCCTACCCGGATCACCCGGAGTTTGCGCAAAATAACTTCTCGCCGTCGCTGAGCGTCGACGGGCCGCGATTGGCGGAGGCCGGCCTCAAGTCGGGCCCCGACGGCTTCATCCACTACCTCGCGCAGACTATGCCGCCAGGCACGACGGCTGGCGATGCGTGGCGCGCGGCCGAGACCTCGCTGATGGTTGCCGCCGCCAGCAAGGGCGATTACGCCGGGATGGAGCACGCCAAGGACTTCGTGTTCCAGATGAGCCACCAGGGCACCAACCAGGCGCTGATGACCGCCTACAAGGCGCTCCAGGCCGGCGACGGCGTCACCGCGGCGCAGGCGCTGGCCAAGGCGCATTCGTTCTTCCCGGACGGCACGATGGGCCGGTTCGGCGTCGACAAGTCGGGCAACGTGTGGGGCCAGCGTGTCGACGAGCACGACCCCAGCAAGACGCTCGGGCCGCACTTCCAGGTCACCAAGGAGGGGATGATGCCGCTCCTGGCGCAAACCTCCGATCCGGCCAAGTTCATGAAGATGGTGCAGGACCAGCAGAAAGAAGCCGCAGACATTCGGTTCAAGAACGCCCAGGGCGAATACTATACCAAAATCCTCGACGTGCGGCAGGACATCGCCAACGCCAATGCCGGCGCACGTCGCGACGTTGCGGCGGAGCGGAGCGCCGGCCAGCTCGATGTTGCCCGTGAGCGCGCGGAGTCGGCGGCCAAGATCGCAGCTCTCAAGGCCGACGGTGCCGCCGCCAGCACCGCTCGCGGTGACGCGATCGACAAGGAGCTGATGGGCGACGCCAACAACCCGGCGCCGTTCTCGGTCGACGGTGCCGGCAAGGCATCCACGGACCCGGCGAAGCGCGGCGCCCAGGAGGGCATCTATCGAGACCTGCGCCACCAGGGCAACGGCATCGCGCCGGGGCAGGCGGTCGACTATGCGCGCGGGGTCTTCGACGGCCGCTACCATGTTCAGCAGGGCCAGGACGGCAGCGTTGGCATCTTTCCGGCCAACGCACCCCCGAGTTCGCGCCCGCTCGCCGTGGTCAGCGCCCGCGCCGCCGCCCGCATCCAGCACCTGCTCGGCGCTGTCCCCGGCGCTGCGTCGCAGGGTGGTGCCCTGTCCACCGCGCCGCGCTCTGCTGTCCCGTCGCGTCCCTACGTCCCGGTGCCTAGCCCGGCTACCCCGCTGACTGCGTCCGGTGGAGACCTCGGCTGATGCCCGACCCGAACCTGCCGGACGATCCGAACGCCGCCGCACCCCCGCCGCCAGCCGCGCCGGAGCCCGGCACCGACACGTTCTCCTGGCCGCCGCAGCCCGCCGGGGCCACTACGGTAGGGGCGGCACCCCGCCGCTCGGCGCTCGATGACATCATGGCGCAGCGCCAGGCGGACCGGGACAGCGTCGATCCAGCCAAGTTCGTCGGCACCGGAGACCGCAGCACCGGTAAACCGGACGCGCACGATCCCGGGACGCTCGGCGATTTCGGCCGCCAGGTGTGGCACGCCACGCTCGGGATGGGCGAGGGCATCCTCGGTGCGGTCAGCGCAGCGCAGCGCGCCGCCGGCGCCGACCCCGAGGCCATCGCGCAGATCGAACAGACCCGCCACAGCGTCTCTGACTACGCGGCCAGCATCGCCGATGGCATGTCGCCGAAGGCACAGGCGGCGCTGCAAGCCTCGCTGTTCGGCGGCAAAGACGACAGTGGTAAAGACCTCCCGACCCCGGGCAGCGTTGGCTGGAGTAACTACGTCGGCGCTCGCGTCGCCGAGCTCGTCCCGCAACTGATCGCGCTGGCGGTGCCCGGCGGCATCGCCGGCAAGGTGGCGACCAAGATGGCATTCTCGGCCGCCGAGAGGGTAGGGGCCGAGGGCGCCGTGTCACTGGCGGCGAAGGCCGGCACCGCGGCGAACATCGTCACGACCGGCGGTGTCTCCGGCACGCTGTCCGCAGGCGACGCCTACAACTCCTTCACCGATGCGATCGACCACGCGAAGCCCGAGGATCTGATGGGCTCGCCGATCTACAAGGAGCTGATCGCTCGCGGCACCAGCGATACCGACGCTCGCAAGGCTCTGGTCTCGGCCATCGCGCCGGTACTGGTCGCGGCGCAGTTCTCGATTGGCGCCGTCACTGGTGTCGGGCTCGGCGGCCTCGTCACTGGCAAGGGTGCGTCGGCCATCACCAGCACGCTGGGCCGGCGTGCCGCTGCCGGTGCGGCCGAAGGCGGCGGCCTCATGGGCTTCCAGGCCGGTGCCGGCACGGCGGCGCAGCAGGCTGCCAACGTCAAGGTTGGCGTCAGCCCGAACATGGATGCCGCCGCGATCGCCAAGGCGGCGGCTGGCGGCGTGCTGGGCGGCGCGGTGCTGGGCGCCGGCCTGGGGGCGCTGCACGGCAGTAGCCCGACCCGCGCCAAGCCGGCCGAGACGCCGGTCGATCCCGCCGCCGCTGCGGCTCTCGGTGCCCGCGAGCCGACGGCGCCGACGCCGAGCCAGCCGCAGACCGAGATGTTCACCCCGGGCCAGATGGGGCACGAGGGGGATATCCCGCGCGTCCAGCCGGATATGTTCGGCGGCCAGGATCAGACTCCCGGCGCACCGCCGCGCCCGCCGCCCGGGGCACCTGGTGGCGGCGACGGGCAGCCGTGGAGCCCGCCGATGACGGGTGCTCCCGAGGCGCCCCCTACCGTAGTGCCCGGCCAGGGCGATATGCTTGCCCCCAAGCAGGCTGAACTGCCGCTGTCTCCGCGCGGTGCGCTGGATAGCGCGCCCAAGCCCCCCGACGCACCACCCCCCGACGCACCACCCCCCGCCGCGCCGCCAGTCCAGGCCGCGCCACCCCCTGCTGCGCCGCCACCGGCAGGAGCCGCCCCTCCTGCTCCGGCTCTGGGCGCAGTGGCCCCGCCGCCGGCTCCAACACGGCGTGCTCCCGCTGTGAAGAAGCCGGCGGCTGCCGGGCCCACAGAAGCTGCGGTCGCACCTCCGGTCGCGTCATCGGTCATCACTCCCGAAGCGCAGGCCGGACTCAACGACCTCACCTCGGCCAACAGCCCGGCGGCGAACGCTGCCCGCGACGCGCGTGACGCGAGCCGGGCGCTCGACAGCACCGCTGCCACGCTCAGCGACAGCGCGGCACGGGGGGTTACCCCCAAGAACGTCGGCGCCGTCGCGGCGAAACTGGCCTCCAACCTGAAAACGATGGGCGTCTCGCCAGAGAACGTCGAGCGTCACGTCGCCACGCTGCGGTCGGTGGCCGCGACGATGCAGATGGACGAGCTGAAAGCGGCGCGTCTGGCCAAGAAGGCGGCCGGACCCGAACCAGCCGCTGCACCCCCCGGCGTCAAGCCGTTCGACCCCACGGCAGGAAAAAAGTCCCCTACCGTAGTGGAGCCGCCGGCCGAGCCCACCCGCGTCGACCGCGCCGCCGCCAAGACCGAGACTGATCCAACCGAGGCGCAGAAGGAGAGCGGTGATTACAAGAAGGGCCGCACCAAGATTGGCGGGCTGACGGTCGATATCGAGACGGCGAAGGGCGGGACGCGCTCTGGCATCGGCCCCGACGGTAAGCCCTGGTCGGTCGAGATGCCCGGCCACTACGGCGAAATCCTGCGCACCGAGGGCGCCGATGGTGAGCCGCTCGACGCGCATCTCGGGCCGCAGGCACACGAAGCCGAGAAGCACCCGGTATGGGTGATCGACCAGATCAACCCGAAGACCGGGTTGTTCGACGAGCACAAGCCGCAAATCGGTTTCGCCAGCCGCGACGCTGCGGTCGAAGCCTACGACAAGAGCTTCTCCGACGGGTCGGGGCCGAAGCGCCGCGGCGCCATCGTCGAGATGCCGTTCGATCGGTTCAAGGAGTGGGCAACCCACGGTGACCTGAGCGGGGCGCTGGCGTTCAAGCCCAAGCTGCAGGACACCCTGCGCGCCAAACGCGCCGCCGAGAAGGCACGCATGTCCGAGACGGGCACGCCGGTCGAGCGCACCACCGCAAAACCCCACGTCACCGAGGGCGAGGATAAGCCGCCGGTCGAGCCGCCAGCGCCGCCAGCACGCCTGGACCGTGACGCCGCCGCCAAGGTGCTGCATGGCGAGCTGCCGCCCGGCATCCTCAAGCGCGCGCTCGAGCAGATCGACAACCTCATGGCGCTCAAGCACGGCGACCTGGAAGGCGCACTACGGGAGTGGGCGGGCAAGGCCGGTGACCGCGTGGCCGGATCCACGGTGCGGCGGGCCGAGGTTGCTGACCGGCTGCTGCGGCGCTTCAAGGACCGCGGATTGAACGATACCGCAAAGGTGGCGGCCGAGGCGCGCGCTGAGGCGCGCTCGCAGCCCGACAAGATGGAAGATGCCCGCATCGCTCGCGCCTCCGACGCCGAAGCGGCAGCCGGCGACAACCACGCGATCGACGATGCGCGGGCGGCCAACGACATTGACGTCGCACACGGTGACGATATCCACGTCGGCGACAAGGATGTGGCGGTCCCCGACGAGGACGCTATCGCCGAAGCTAAGGGCGACATCCGTAGCCTCAAAGACAAGCCAGAGGTCAAAGCCGACGGCGCCGCCGACGAGCTTCTCGGCGGCGACGAGCCGTCGCGCGGCGTGATGGACTACGGCAGCGGCGAGGCGGCCGAGCGCGCCGAGGGCTCCAACACGACCCGCAAGGGACATGACCTGCTCGACCAGCTTCGTCTCGGCGTGCTGTCCCCCGAGGAAGCGGCCCTCGAGTTCGGTGAGCAGCTCAAGGGCACCGGCGGGCGCCGCCGCGCGTTCTCCAGCTTCGCGGACTTCCTCAAGCAGCAGATCGAGCACTACGGTAGGGACGCCACCAAAAAGGATCTCCTCGAGCAGCTCGACGCCGCGCGGGCCAAACGTGCTGAGCAGGGCACCAGCACCCAGGCCAAGAGCGCCGAAACCGCGATCATCAACAAGCTCGAGCGGGAGATGCAGCGCACCTCGCCGGAGACGCTGCGCGAGCTGGAGCGCGCCCACCAGGAACTCACCGAGCCTGAGACCGCTGCGCGCGTCAGCGAGAAGGCGCAGGAGGATGCCCGCAGCCGTGCCGACGAGAACAAGGCGCTGGCCGCAGCCTCTAAGCTGACCGGCGTGGAGCCCAAGACCATCAAGCGCCTGCAGGGCATGGTCGCCTCGGCGCGCGACCGGGCGGCTATCAAGACGCTGCTGGCCGTCGAGCGCGACCATCAGGCCAACGAGGGCCATGATATCTCGGCGGAGGAACAGAACCGCCGCGACACCGCCGCCGCGCGCAAAAACGGCGTGGATATGACGGCTGTCGATAAGATGCGCGAGGGCATCGGCAAAATCGACGAGGCCGACATCGACACCGCGCTGCAGTTCCTGTTTGACCAGTTCGGCGGATCGTCGCACGCGAAGCGGGACATGCAGCGCGAAATCTCGCACATCCTCAACTCGCTCTACGGTAGTGCCGACCAGCAGATAAACACCGCCCTGCAGAAAGCCTCCGGCGCGGGCAGGTCGCTGGGTCTTCACGACGCGCTGGATGCGATCATAAAGGCCCGACCCCACGAAGACCTGGGCGTCAACCACTCGCTCGCCACCCTCGCTCGGGTGCTGCGTGGCCGGCTGCCGAACCTCGAGGTCAGGAGCATAGCGGACGGCGTCAGGCTCGGTGACATCGACAAGGCTGAGACCGCGACGCTGTCCGGCATGTATTTCACCAAATTCGGCACGCGGGATGCGGTGATATACCTGGGCCTCGACCGGGCTGGCATCGCCGCGACGATGGTGCATGAGGGTGTCCACGCGGCGAGCGTGAACTACCTGGAAAGCCCGCGCGGCCGTGATGCCATGAAGGCGCTCGAGCTTATCCGGCACGAACTCGGGGAGGTGCTCTATAACCCCGAGCGGGGTGTGGATATGGAGCGCGTCACCAAAAACCACATGGTCAACGAGAACGACGTCGCGTATGCGGCGAGCGACCCGCATGAGATGCTGACCATGATGATGACGGATGCGTCCACGCAGGCGGCGCTGCGCAACTTGAAGCCGCCCAAGGAGCTGGCGCAGAAGCTGGCCGACCTCGGCTTCACGGAGCCGGTGTCGAGCGCCTGGGGCTACTTCAAGGCGTTCGTGCGCCGCGCCCTGGGCCTGCCGGACAAGGGCGGCCCGGTTACCGACACCATGCTCGACCATGCGCTGCGGGTCGGCGCGCAGGTGCTCGACCGTGCCCACCAGGACAACCTCAACCAGGACCGCCACGGCAACAACGCATGGAAGGGCGAGAGCGACGGCTTCGGCCCGAGCACCTACGCCCGTCGCTCCGCGCCAACCTCCGAGGAACGCACCCACTACGGTAGGGATGTGGCCGACACGGTTATGGACGTGATCCACTCCGCCGACCCCAAGGGCGTCGGTGACACCTTCCGCCGGGCGCTGCTGCAGGGCGCCAACATGGACAGCATCGTACGGTGGAACCGCAAGCTGTTCACCCGGGACGGCAAGAATGGGCTGGTCCAGCTCCGCTCCGCCATGGAGTCGATCGCACACAGCGCCAATGAGTTCCACACCCGCTTCTCCGACACCGTGGCGGACCTGACCGGCAAGCTGCGCGCCGGGGACAGCGAGGGCCTGTCGCGACTGATGAATGACGCCACGCTGGCCGAGGCCCGCCTGGGCACCACTGACGCCGCTGCCAACGCGCACCACACGACGCCGGAGGCGCAGGACAAGCTGGCGGCGCTGCAGGCCCGCTACGACGCACTGTCACCGGCAGCCAAGACGGCCTACGGCGAGACCCGGGCGCACTACGACACGGTGTTCCGCATGGAGCGCAAGGCGCGCGTGGATGCCCTCATTCGGTCGGTGCTGCCCGACGCGACGCCGGCGCAGGCCGACACGGTCCGCTCGCTTATGCAGACCCGCAAGGGGCTGGACGAGTTCCTGTCCGGCGGCAAGGAGGAGGTCGCCAATGCGTTCGGCGCCGACTGGAAAGGCCAGCGCGACCTGGTGCGCGGCATCGCCCAACTCCACCGCCAGGGCTTCGTGCGGGGTGACTACTTCCCGCTGCGCCGGTTCGGCGACTATGTGGTCCGCTACGGTAGTGCGGCCGAGAACAACCTCGGCGTCGAGATGTTCGAGAAGCGCGGTGACGCCGAGGCGCGGCGCGCAGAGCTGGCGGCGCAGGACGCGCCCGACCTGTCTCAGGTGCTGTCCAAGCGGGAGAGCCACCTCGCGGACCTAGTGCCCGACAGCCCGGTCGTGAACCGGCTGGCGCAGGCCATGGAGAGCCGGCCGGAGTTGCGCAAGCACGCCGATCAGGTGCGCGACCTCGCCAACTCCATCCTGCTCGAGACCGCCACCCGCTCAGAGGCTGCGCGCACCCGGCTGCGCCGCCGCAAGGTGGCCGGCGCCGGCGAGGACGCCGCGCGTGTCCTGGCCACCGAGTTCCTGGCGTCCGGGCACCGCATCGCCCACCTCGAGCACGGCCTGGACCGGTCGCAGGCGTTGGCCGATATGCGGCTCGCCGTCGACGGGCTCAACCGCGGCAAGCCCGGCGAACAGATCAGGGCGGAGGCGGTCCTGCAGGAGGCGCAGAAGCGCATGTCGACCGGCGACGACGCTGCCTCGACCATGGCCGGGTTCGCCCGCCGCGCCACCACGCTCGGCTACGTGCAGAGCCTGATGAGCCCATCGCACATGCTGGTCAACTCGATCGAGATGGGGATGAATGCGGTGCCGCTGCTCGGCGCCCGACACGGGGCCGGCGCGAACCTCGCCCTGCTCAAGGCTATGCGGCAGGTGATGCCGACGCTGGCGGGCAGGGGGCTGACCAACACCTTCGCCGCGATGGGGCGCGGACTCAAGGCGGCCGACTGGCGGCTGAGTCGGGTGGCGCGTGATCAACTGGTGGCGCACGGTGCGGACAAGGGCCAGATGGGGCGGCTGTTCGAGGCGCTCGACGAAGCGGGCCTGATCGACCACACCCAGGATCGCGAGCTGCAGCGCATCGCCAACCCGTCGGGGATCGCCTCTACCGTAGTGGGAAAGAGCTGGCAGCGGTTCCTGGACCTCAACGCTGCCGGCGTCCACGCAGTCGATGTGGCCAACAAGTCGGCTGTGGCTAAGGCCGCGTTCGACCTGGAGATGCGCAAGAGCGGTGGCGACGAGGCGGCGTCCCGCGCCTACGCGGTCGACACCGTGCGCAACGCAGCGCCAAACTACAACCTCTCGAACAAGGCCCGCATCTCGACCTCGAAGGGCGTGCTTGGCGGCTTCGCAGCCCCGCTCACGCAGTTCAAGCAATACGGCATCCACATGTATGGGATGCTGGCCAACCTCACCAAGGAGTCGTTCACCGGTGCGCCGTCGGAGGCGAAGACCGAGGCCCGCCGGGCGCTCGCCGGGGTGCTCGCCACCCACGCGCTGATGGCCGGCGGCATGTCGCTGATCGCTGACCCGCTGCGCTACATCGGCGGCATCTACGACTTCGCCTTCCGCGGCAGCGTGCATGACTACCAGAACAACGTGCGGGAGTTCCTGGCCGAGAACCTGGGCCCTACCGTAGGGGAGTTGATCTCGCGGGGCCTGCCCCACGCGCTCGGCATCGACATCCATCGTCGCGTCGGGCTGAACGACATGCTGGCGGTGCCGGAGCTGCAGAGCTTCGACGGCAAGGGCTTCCTCAAGGTGATCGCGACCGCGATGACCGGGGCCGCCGGCGAGGACGCCGCCTCGATTGCTGGCGGTGTCGGCAAGGTCATGCACGGCGATTGGGCTGGCGGCATCAAGGATATGGCACCGCGCGTCATCCGCGACGTGGTGAAGGCCGGCGCGCTCGCCAGCGACGGTGTGGTAGACCCGCGCGGCAAGGCGGTGCTGCCGGCCGAACGCCTCGGCGCCGGCGACTATGTCGCGCAGGCGCTGGGCTTCCAGCCGGCCGTGGTCAGCGAGGCCCGCGAGGGGCGCAACGCGGTGCGGGAGAGCCTCCAGGAGGCCAAGGACGGGCGCAACACGCTGACCCGCCAGTGGCTCGACGCTTCCCCGGGCGACCGGGCCGCGGTGAACCAGGAGATCCAGGCGTTCAACGCCGCGCACCCGGCGGAGCGCATCACAATGGGACAGCTTTTGAAGCAGGCCAACGACCGCAAGAAAGCGGCCTCTACGGTAGGGGGCGGGGTCGGGTTGAACCTGCCGCGTAGAGGATCGAACGAATACCGCAAGGCGGGCGCATTTGCCAACGTAGGGGCATAGGAGAGCAACGATGCCGGACGAGCTGCCGACAACCGCGACGGTCCCGGAAATGGCTGCATGGTTTGCGGCCAGGGCGCGGGAGAACGCCGAGAGCCATCTCTGGCTCAGTCAGAACACGGCGCCGACATTCCCGCCGACGCCGGCGGAGTCGCTGCCCGGTTCCCGGGAGCGCCACGCCGAAATGTACGAGACGCAGCTCAAGGTCGCCTCGGCCTGGGATCGCCGCGCCCTGGAGGGCGTGTGATGCCGAAAGACCCCGCCGATTACCAGAAGAACCGGGCCTACTATCTCGCCCGCGAGGCGAGCCCGGAGGGCGTCAAGAAGCGCGCCGAGCGCGCCCGCGGCCGCCGGGCCGCCATCGCGTCGGGTGCCCTGCACGGCAAGCACGACCCGCGCGAGGTGGACCACAAGAAGCCGCTGGCCAAGGGCGGCTCAGGCGCGAAGTCAAACCTGCAGGTGATCTCGCGGACGGCCAACCGCAAGAAGTTCGACCACTAGAACGCCGCGGACAACAACACCACTACCAGCACCACGACGCAGGTTATGGAGACCGCAACCGCCGCCCCGAACAGCGCGGGGTTGGATTTCCCCACACCGAACAGAATCCCCGGCAGCATGTAGAACGCCGAGCCCAACGAGATCAGCATCGCCAAGACCAGGAGCAGGATCATCATATCCCTCACGGGGTTGTGGGCGTGTTGCCCTTGGTTGCAGACTTCGGCGCGACGGGGTGTGACAGGGCGGCAGCAGTAGCCGCACTGGCGGCGGTGGCGGCGCCATCCAGATAGAGGTAGGGCTCGAGGTCAGACGAGGTCACAGGGACGTCCAGGACGTATATCTGGCCGCCGGTGTATCCAGTGCCGGCCGCCAGCACCGACCGACGCTCCATGGCCTTCCACGAGATGATGAGCGCCTGCACCACGTCGCGGCCGGGGAGGTCTTTGCGGCGGCACCATTCGGTGAACGCCACCCGGCTGACCCGGATCATCCGGTCATGCTGCGACACCTGAATGTCGACATGCTGGCGATCCTGCGGGTGCCAGAGCACCTCCACCCGCCCGGTCGGGCCGGGCCGCGCGAAGGTGTTGGTCACGATCCGCCGACCCATGTTGTCGGCCATGAAGTTGCCGAAAAGCTGATGCAGGTCGTAGCCGCCGCCGGACACCGCGACATCCAGCTTGCGCATCGCCCGCAGGCTGTCGAACGTCGTGGCGAAGAAGCTACGCAACGCCGGCATATCGAACGGCACCAGCTTGAGCCGGTTCGCGATCGACGCCCCGACGATGCAGGCCGCCATGCCGGCGATGAACAGGCGCTCCGACTGCTCGGCTTTGCGCTCCGCGGTGAGCGCCGCCAGGGTGTGCGCCAGGGCGGCCTGGATCTTCGCGGAGTTGGCCGCGAGGAAGGCTGCGTAGATACGGCCGGCACTACCGTAGTTGGTCTTGGCGGCGCTGATGATCGGGTGCGCCGCCGGGTCCATCGGCCGGGCCGGCTTGGAGACTTCCCACTCGAAGCACCGCAGCGCGCCGGCGTCGGTGCCCTGCGTGGCGCCGAGGACCATGTCCATCATCGGCCGGTTGCTGGCCAGCATCAGGATCGTGTGCCACTCGCCCACCTCGCGCACGGCGTTGTCGCGGGTCATGCGCGACTTCTCCTTGCCCTGGGTGAGCATGAAGATGTGGTTCACGAAATCCGCCTCGTTAGCTTTAACGACACGGACCTCGTCGTAGTAGCAGGGCAGGGCGCGGAGCTCGGAGATCTTGCGCATGACCGAGTTCACGGTGTCGTTGAGGGCGTTGGTGCCACGGGGATCGCCCCACACCCCCTGTCCGACCGCTATCGCGGAGGACTTCCCCTCGCCGCCCATGCGCGACCAGGCCGAGAACACGATGCCCTGGTAGCCCATAAGCTGCATCAGCGGGGCGCCGAACGAGGTGGCGATGATCGCCTGCAGATCGGGGCGGCCGGCCGAGACGAGGGCCGCAGCGCGCTTCCAGGCGTCGAGGTCGCCGGTCTCGCTGTACATCGACACCATCTGCCCATCGCCGCCGCCGACCGGGGCTGATGTGCCATCGGGCATATACAGCGTGCCGCCCACGGCGAACCCCAGGAAGTTCGACGCCTTGGTGTGCCACCCGAACGGGTGAACGATATCGGCCCGCGTCTTGCGACGCTCCCGCAGCAGCCTGATCCACTCCACGATGAACCCCCTGAAACGCAGTTCGCTGCCCGGCGACAGCGTGATCATCTTGCGGGCGAACAGCCGGAATATCGTGCCGCCGTCTGAGCCGAGTTCGTCGGTGTCGACGCGCACGGTGTAGGAAATCCCCTGCAGCTCGTAGGTGAAGGTGAGCGCATGACCCCCACCCGGGAGCTGGTCGAGCACCGGGTCACGCAGGTCGCCCTGCACCAGCGGCCACCACACCCAATCCTTCGACTGCTGGTCGCGAACCTCGACCTCGATGCTGCCGGAAGCCCTACGGTAGTGCGGCGGCAGGTCGTCCTGGTCGACGCCAAGCTCCCACGGCGTCTTGATCTGCTTGAAGAACGGGCAGCCGCCGCATACCCCGGGCCGGGCGCGCTCATAGTGGTCGCAGGTCGGCGGCCCGGACTGCTTGCGCGCCACCTCGCCGGCGATCTGCTGCATCGCGGCGTCGACACTCGCGGGCTGGTAGGCGGGATGCCCGTCGCTCAGTGCATGAGCATGGGCGGGGCCATCGGAGCAGAAATGCGCCAGGGTCAGGTGGCCCAGATACCACAGCGGGTAGGTGTCTGTGGCGCCACGGTTCGCCAGCGAGGACGCGACCTGGAGGCAGCGCGTGGCGATCTTGCTCATCTCGCGCGGCGCGCTGCGTACCGGCAGGTTGGCTTGGGCGGCGCTGCCCATGTTCGGGGTCCGGGTGCCGGCGCTGGCGAATATCGAGGTCACCGACGCGCCGCCGCCAGCCAGCGCGACAGCGGTCCCGGAGGAGGCGCCTGCGGCGGACATGCTGGTTGCCGTCCGCACCGCGGCGACCCCGAGGAAGGGGGTGAGCGCTGCCAGCATGAGCTGGTTCGGCACGTCGGCACCCGACAGCCTGGGCAACGCGGTGACCTGGACGTGCGGGGCCACCTTGGCGTTGACCGTGCCAGGCGGCCGCAGGATGCGCGCCACGTCGCTGCTGATGCCGGCGTCGCCAAGGAAGCCATTGGCGATCAGCGCACTACGTAGTGCCAGACCGTAGGGCGTCCAGGCTGCCGGCGTCATGGCGTCCTCGAGCACCCAATAGACATGCAGCCCGTAGCCGCTGTTCACCGCCAGGTTGGGGCGCGGCAGGCCGACTGCCTTGATGAAACTGGTGAGCCACACCAGGGCCGCTGCCTGCGTCGGGTAGCACTGCTGGACGGTCTTCTTGTCGCCCGGCCGCGAGACATCGAAGTCGATCCAGAACGCCTTGACCGACATGACGTTGGCAGCGTCTTTGCTGCCCTTGAATTTCGGGTTGCCGCGCTTGTCGGCGCCGGCGGTCTCGGCGGTGATGAAGCTGGCGTTGCTGTGGTAGGTGTCCCAGCCCTTGCTGGCGCCCCATGCGGCGTATCCGGCAGCCTCGGTGAAGCTCCCATACGGGAACATGCGAACCTGGAACCCGCCTCGAGCACCGGGCGTCTTGTTGTGCGAGATCGCGAGGTAGTTCCCCGGGGGGACGACTCGCGCCAGAAAATTTGCGGTATCCACTGCAGCCCTCCCTGCTAAGCAAAGGGGGGAGACGGGGTGGCCGCCCCACCTCCCCCGTAGTCAGCTCACCCCAGGAGCGCGTCGATCGCGGCCTCCAAGTCCTGCGGCGCCGCCTGGACGGCAACGGGCGCAGTGGCCGCAGCAACCGCCGCAGGGGCGGGTGCCGTGGCCGGGGTGGGCGCGGTAGCCGCTGGCGCCGGAGGGGGCGCAGCAGCCGCCACAGGAGCCGGTGCCGCCGGCGCGCGGGCGGCGGGCGCGGAGCCCCACACCTTCGCGGACGGGGCAGCCGGAGCGGGAGCCGGGGCCGGGGCGGGAGCGGCCGCCATGGGTGCCGGAGGCGGAGCAGGCGGGACCGGAGCCGGCGCCGGTGCGGCTGCTGCCGGCGGAGCGGGCGGCGGGGCGGCCGGCGGGGCGGCGGGGGCCACGAACGCCGCCGGCGGAGCGCCCGCTGCCAGCG
>JBEPTZ010000119.1:0-13920 GCA_041691815.1 Rhodospirillales bacterium
CCCAGATCGAGTCCGACGACGCGCTGGACCCCGAGTTTCGCGCCGCCGCCGGCCCGGAGATCGAGCAGTTCAAGCGTGAGATCATCCAGCGCGACGGCGCCCAGGCCGCCGAGAAGCTGACCGACCAGGACCTGCTGCGTGAGGTGATGAACACCGTCGGCCGCCCCGGCCGCCTCGGCGACTCCATCCGCTGCGTCGTCTCCGTCTCCATGCTCACCGAGGGCTGGGACGCCAACACCGTCACCCACGTGCTCGGCGTGCGCGCCTTCGGCACCCAGCTCCTCTGCGAGCAGGTGGTCGGCCGCGCCCTGCGCCGGCAATCCTACGACCTCAACGAGGAAAACCTGTTCAACCCGGAATACGCCGACATCCTCGGCATCCCGTTCGATTTCACTGCCAAGCCGGTGGTGGTCAAGCCGGCGCCGCCGCGCGAGACCATCAACGTCCGCGCCCTGCCGGAGCGTGCCGCACTGGAACTCACCTTCCCCCGCGTCGCCGGCTACCGGGTGGAACTGCCGAACGACCGCGTCACCGCCAGCTTCGGCCCGGACCACGTGCTGCACCTCACCCCCGAACTGGTCGGCCCCTGCACCGTGCTGCTGGAAGGCATCGTCGGCGAGGGCGTCACGCTGGACGTGAAGCACCTCGGCGCCACCCGCCCAAGCGCCGTCAGCTACCAACTCGCCAAGCACCCGCTCTACAAGCATTTCCGTGACCCCGGCGAGGAGCCTTGGATCATCATGCGGATTTTGATCGCGAGCGCCTCCAATGCGAACGGCTTGGTGATGATCTCCATGCCTGGAGCGAGGAAATCTCCGCGAACGCTCATCGCGTGTTCCGCATAGCCGGTCACAAACAGCACCTTCAAGTCTGGCCTGTATTGGCGGCCGAGATCGGCCAATTGGCGCCCATTGAGACCTGGCAGCCCGACGTCAGAAATCATCATGTCAATCTGCGCGTCCGACGCAAGAATGGACAACCCCGAATCGCTATCCTCCGCCTCCAGACAAGTGTACCCGAGTTCCACCAACACCTCCGCGATCAGCAGACGGACCGCCGGATCGTCCTCCACCAATAGAACCGTCTCGCCGGCCCCTTCAGGTGCCTGCTCGACAGGGCGTGCTGCAGTGGCTGGTGGTGCGCCGTGATAGCGGGGCAGATACAGCCTTACCCTGGTGCCGTGGTGTATCCGACTGTCAATCCATAAAAATCCTTCGGACTGCTTGACAAAACCATAAATCATCGAGAGCCCCAGGCCAGTTCCTTCCCCCGTCGGCTTGGTCGTGAAGAATGGTTCAAACACTTTCGCCTGCGTTTCCGCGGACATACCGACGCCAGTATCGGCGACGCTTATCAGAACATAGTCACCGGCGGGCATGCCATTCAGCCCGAGAGCTGGCGCATCCGTTAAGGCAACGTTCGTCGTTTCGACCGTAAGACGCCCACCATCCGGCATTGCATCGCGCGCATTTATAGCAAGATTGAGCACTGCATTTTCCAGTTGATGCGCGTCAGTGTGCACTGGCCAAACGTCTTCTTCGCAGGCTATCTCGAGGTGAATCTGCTCGCCAACACAACGGCGCAGCAGTTCGTTCATATCTACCAGCAGCCGGTTGACATCGACCGGACGCGCGTCGAGCGGCTGGCGGCGGGCGAAGGCCAGTAAGCGATGGGTCAAAGCTGCAGCCCGTTCGGCCGATGTTATCGCCGCGTCGATAAAGCGATCGAGATCGCTGTAGCGTTGCGCAGTAATCCGGCGCTTGATGATGCTCATCGCGCCAATGATTCCGGTAAGCATATTGTTAAAATCATGCGCAATTCCACCGGTCAGCTGCCCGATGGCATCCATCTTCTGGGATTGCTGCAGCGCCTCTTCTGCATGCTTAAGCGCTGCTTCTGCGGCCCGTTCATTCTCAACGTCGCGACCAACCGCCTGCAACAACCCATCCGCTGCAACTGCGCTCCACGCGATCCATCGGCTGACGCCTTCCGGGTTGCGCAGGCGCACCTCGAACCGGCACGGAGTGGAAACCTCTGCCAATCGCCGCAGGGCCGCTGACAGGGTATCGTGATCTTCCGGAACCACAAGCTCGCCGAGTCGTTTCCCCTTCAGCGTCGCCGCGTCCCACTGCAGCAGCGTATTCCAGGCCGGATTGGTCGCAGTGATCTGGCCGTCGAGGCGTGCCACCAGCATCACGTCTGATGAGAGGCGCCACATCCGGTCACGCTCTGCAGTACGTTCGGCCACACGCATCTCGAGCGTCTGATTGAGACTTTGCAACGCATCTGCGGCGGCCCGTCGCTCGTTGACATTGCGCAGGATGGCGGTGACAAAAACCCGCGTCTCCGCGCGCCACTGTGATGCGGCCACCTCCAGATGGGTCGACGAGCCGTCGGAGCGCCGACCCACAAGCTCAAGCGATTGAATCGAAGCCTGGTCGCCCAATAGCGTGGCTCCGGCTTCGTTCCACACCTGCTGATCGGGCAGCAGCAAGGTGATTGGTTGGCCGATCAGGTCGCTGACCTCATAGCCGAATTCCCGTGCGGTTGCCGGGTTCGCCATCTGGATGATGCCTGTGATGTCCAGTGTGATGATGGCATCCGGCGCGCTATCGACCACCGCATCGTACCGTGCGTTCTGGCGTTCACGTAGTACCCTGTCGCGTTCAGTGGCGACCGTGACGTCGTTGATCTGGATGAGACAAGATGACGAGAGGCCTGGCACCGCACGCACGATTACGGTGTGAAGCAGCGCGCGCCCGGCGTATGTGCGCAATGGAAACACCTGCCTGTGCAGCAGGTGAGTGAGAATGCTCGACGTTCCGGATTGCGTCGCCCCTGCGATGGCCTCGCTCAGGCGGCTGTTGAGTGGCGCCGCGAAAACCTGCTCCAGCGTCTCCCCCAGACTATCGGCCGCCCCGATGCCGCTGGCATCCTGCATCCACCTGTTCCAGCCGCGCACCCGGCTGTTCGCGTCGAGAACGACCAGCCCGCAGTCGACCGAATCAAACAGCTCTTCCAGGGTCGTGAACGGCAGATTCCATGCCACTAAAGTGCCTCATCGGCGGTTTGGGCGATCAGTGTGCCAAGCCGGGCCCGCAGCGATTCCAATGCCGGCAACTGCATCATCATGGCGATATAGCCGCTTATATCGCGCTGCTTAACGACAAAATTTATATACATGAAGAGTACGGACTCTCCGCTCCCTGCACTGACCGGCGAGCCGAGCAAGCTTCCCCAGGTCCCGCGCAGCACTTCCGGCAACGACGTTCTCATGGTGCAGTTCAGCATATTGGCCATGGTCGCGATGCAACTGTTCAAGATGATATTGCCGGTCTCCGCCAATGCCTCCTGCTCTAATTCGACGATGTCCTGGATCGGAAGGCCGCTTCCCACCACCGCCCGCACCAGTTCCAGGCTGTTGGTCTCCGGAAAGATCAGCAGCGCCCCGCCGGATAGGTCGCCGTTGAAGCTCTGGTGGATCCCCACCAGTTTTTCACCACCGCGGCCAATGACAACGCCTGCTGCAACCTCCTGGGTGATCAGCTTAACCGACGGCACCGACAGAAAGACCTCTTCGCCGATCATGTTACGCAGGCTGCCGGCCGCCTGGCTGACGCCGACATTCGCAAGTTCGGTCAGCGCATCGAGTTCCAACTCCGAGAGGCAAAAATGCACGCTGGTCACGCCGCCGCTGCTTTCCAGCGCTGCTCGATCCCCGTCAAAAAGGTCTCCAGCGCCGGCATTCCCAGCGGCTTGATCAGAAAAGTGGCGCCGATCGCACGCGCACGGTTGACCACTTCAAGCTGGGTGTTCGCCGAAATCAGCGCCAACTCGATCAGCGGACTGTTCTGCTTCAGTTCAGCCGCCAGTTCCAACCCGTCTCGCCCGGGCATATTCAAGTCGAGCAGTGCGAGATCGAACTGTTGATGGTCGGCCAGCGCGACCGCTTCATCGGCATTCGCCGCCTCACGGTAGAGCCAGGTCGGTTGCAACGTTTGCAATGCCTTGGCGGTCATCATCCGTGCCAATTTGCTGTCATCGACGATTAGCACCTTGTATGTCATCGGGGCCATTCCTTATGGCAAGAGGCATCGCCGCGGTGCAGGCGAATACAGTAATCTTTGGCACAAAAAACCTCGGGACGGAAGGGCGCTAACCCGGCAAGCAGCCAACCAACGCTGCCACATGAACGCGCAGGAAACGGCCCGCCGGCGGTCCCAGCAGCGGCGGACGCAGCGCCAGCAGCACCTGGATCACCGCCGAATGGGCGTGTCGGCAGCCACGCCAGTCAACGGTCGCTGCCGGGGAGTGCGACAGCAGACGCAGCAACGCATCGGCGTCCTCCACCGGGCAGGTTTCGCCCAGCACGATTGTCCCTTCCGGCGCCCTCTGTACGCTCATCGCAGCAACTCCGGCAGATCCAGCACGATCAGCACGCGCCCATCGCCCAGCAAGGTGGTTCCAGCGATGCCGCGCACCCCGGCGAGGAGGCCACCCACCGGCTGCAGCATGACGTTCAGCTGTTCGTGGAACGCATCCACCTCAAATGCCGCCGGCTCGCCGTCCAGCGCGGTAACCACCAATGTGGCGGATGCCGCCGGCTCGCCCCTGGCGACATCCGGGGTCAGGCCCAGCGCCTCGATCAGGTTGATGAGCGGTACCGTTCGGCCCCGGAGCACGAATGCCTCGGTGGCGCCAATCCGCTGAATATGCTGGCGGGGCAGTTGCAGGGTTTCGGTCACCGCATCGAACGGCACTCCGAACATCTGGCCGGCGGTTTCCAACGTGATAACCCTGGTCATCACCACACTGAAGGGCAGCGTGAAGCGGACCGTAACCCCCTCGCCAGGCCGGCTGTCGATCGCCACCCGTCCGCCAAGCTGCTCAATGGCGGTGCGGACAGCATTCATTCCGACGCCACGGCCGGAGACCTCGGTCACCTCTGTGGCGGTGGACAAGCCGGCAGTGAAGATCAGGTCGGCCGCGGCCTGATCGGAAAGGGCGGTGACCGCCTCCGAGCTCAGCGCACCCTGCGCCTCGGCGCGGCGACGAATGGCCGGGATATCAAGCCCGGCGCCGTCATCGCTCACCTCGACGATCACGTTCTGGCCCTCGCGGCGGCTATGCAGCCCGACCCGGGCGACCGCGGGTTTGCCGGCCGCAACCCGACCCGCCACGGCTTCGATCCCATGATCAAGCGTGTTGCGCAGCACATGCAGCAACGGCTCGAACAGCGCTTCAACCACGGTCTTGTCGGCTTCGGTCGCTTCGCCGCTGATCTCCAGGCGAACCTGCTTGCCCAGCCGCGTCGCCAGATCACGCACCAACGGTGGAAACCGGCGAAAACTATGGCGCATCGGCAGCACGCGAATTTCCAGGACAGATCGCTGCAACTGCGTTGTCAGGCGATCGAGCAGCAGCTGTTCGCGGCTCAGCGACGCCGCGACCGTGGCCGGGTCGTGCCCCGCCCGGGCAAGCAGGGCGACGTGGCCAAGCGCGTTCTTCACCACCGTCAACTCGCCCACCACCCTGACGATCGCATCAATCCGATTGGCATCGACCCGCAGCGTGCCGGCGGCCGTCGGCCGGCGCGGGGCCGCATCGGGCTGCGCCACCGGCTGCGACGGCGGCTGCAGCAGATGCTGTAAGGCCGCCAACAACGGGGTCGCGTCGAGGGTTTCGGTGGCGTCGGCCAACGCCGCAGCCACGACGCGCGCCTGCGACACTTGCCCGCTATGGCGCAGCACATTACCGGCAACCCGCCCAGCGGCGGCCAACCGGACGCCTAAATCCTCGCCAGTGGCGTGTTGCAACATCGTCACCTGTGCCCGCAACACCGCAATCGCCTGTTCGGCGAGCGACGAGTTCGCGGCGGGCGCTATCGGAGCGAGCGCAACCTCGCCGCGCACGCCGCTGAAATGTGCCGCCGCCTGCTCCGGTGTGGCATCCGCCAGAGCCCGGATCACGATGTTGCAGGCGAACGGATCATAGCTGTCCAGCGGTGCCCAAGGGCGAACCGGCAGGACCTCCAACGCACGCAGCCCAGGCATTGCCGCGAGCAGCGCCAGCGGGTCGTCGCCGTGAAAAAAGCAATCCGCCGATGGCACGTAGCGTATCGCCAGGCTGGCCGATCCGGCGTCCGGGTGTGCTTCGCATAGCCGATCGACCCAGTCGGCGTTTTCGGTTGCCCGAGGCGGGTCTGCCGCTGGGCCGAGCAGGCGGGTGATCAGCCGATCGGCCATGGCGTCCGCGCCGGCCGGAACCGCATCCGCGGCAGCCATCTCGACCAGCCATTGGGTCACCTGTTCCAGGCAGGCAAGGCAGCCGCCGATCAGCGCGGCACTGCCCTCCGTGCCGCCGTTACGCACCGCTGTCAGCAACTCCTCGGCTGCGTGCATCGCGCGGCTCATCGCGGTAAAATCGACGATGCCGGCGGAGCCCTTGAGCGTGTGAAACGCACGAAATACCCGCTCCAGACATTCGCGATCGCCGGGTGCCTGCTCCAGCAGCAGCAGGTCGTCGGTGGCCTGCTCGGTCAATTCCCGCACCTCGATCTGGAACTGTTCGAGGAATTCGTTCATGTTGGCCGGCCGGTCAGCATCTGCGCATAGCAAACCAGCTGATCCTGGCTGAGCGGCTTCACCAGATAGAAATTCGCGCCGGCCGCATATGCCGCTGCCAGGTCCTCCGGTGCGCCGGCGGTGCTGGTCACCAGCGCTGGAACCGAGGCGATCGCCGGGTCATGACGTCGCAATGCCTTCAGGCAGGTAATACCGTCCATTTTAGGCATGTTCACGTCGATGATCAGCAGGTCGACCGGCGCTGCCAACAACCGCTCCAGCGCCTCCAACCCGTTCCTCGCCTCGCTGACCTCAAAGCCGGCGCGTTGCAGCGCTTCGCGATAATAGAGCCGCACCAGCCCGGCATCGTCGACAACCAGCACTCGGTTGGCCGGGGCCTCAGACATCGGGGGGATCCAGCGGGCGCTGATAGACGACCGCGTCCGCATACCGCTGCACCTCGAACAGCGGGGAGATGCGGCTCATCGATTCCGTGTGCCCCAGGCAAATGAAACCGCCCGGAACCAGACTTTCATAGAGATTTTCAGCGGCGATGCGGCGTGAGGCATCATCAAAATATATCAGCATGTTGCGGCAAAATATAACATCAAATCGGCCGAGCTGGCGCACTTCGGTGGCGGCCACCACATTGGTTGCCGAAAACCCGATCGACTGCCGCAGATCGGCGATAATGCGCCAGGTCTGGTCGTCGATGGTTTCGAAATAGCGGGCGATGGTTGCCTTGGGCAGGCGCATCAGCGCTCGTTGGCCGTACTGGCCCGCACGCGCCGCCTCCAATACCCGTGTGTCGATGTCTGAGCCGATGATCTCGACATCGTAGCTGTCGACCGCCGGCCAGGTGTCCAGCAGCCACATGGCGATCGAATACGGCTCCTCACCGGTGGAACACGGGATCGACCAGATTCGCACTGGCGCGCCGCTCGGTTTGGTCGCGATGCATTGTGCGAGCAGATCCGTGGTCAGGCACCGAAGCTGGTACTCTTCGCGGTAGAAATATGTCTCGTTGATGGTGAATGCATTGATAAAATGCTCGATTTCGTCATCAAAATCGGCCCGCAGCCGCGCAAGATACTGATCGAATGAGGTCGTTGCGGTGGCCTGCATCCGGTCGATCACCCGGCGAATAATGTAATCCGGGTGGCGTGGCAGCACCATACCGGTACGGCGATAGAGGAATTCACCAATCTTACGGCAGTCCTCGTCGTCAACCGCCGGGGGCATGGTCAATGGCTACGCTCGATTCGGGTCCTGACAGTGTCGACCGAGAATCGGATAAACGGCTGGTCAGCGAAGCGTTCCGCGCAGCACGCCATTGCGGGCAATACATCCGGCCCACCGATTTCGCCCAGCGCATCAAGCGCCGCAGCGCACACATTCACCGAGGGATCGTGCTCCAGCACCTCAGCCAGCAGCATAGCGGTCGCCGGTGACGGAACCTCCAGAGTCAATTCGCAGGCGAGCAAGCGGACGTTCGGGTCCGGGTCGCGCAGCAACCCCGCCAGGTATGCGCCCATGGCGGCCGGCATCGCTCTCAACGCGTCGAGCGCGCCGCTGCGCAGGTTGGCGTCGGGGGCGCCCAGATACGGCACCACGGCTTGCACACTGGCGGCGTCGCCAAAATGGATCAGGCTGGTGAAAATTGCCGCGCGAACGCGCTGGTCGGTTTCGGCGGCAAGGGCGCGGCCCAACTCCGGAGCCGTATCGACGAAATCGGCCAGCGCGCGGGCGGCGCTCCAGCGTGCGCTGGCGGGCCCACTTCCGAGTGCCCGCAGCGCGTCAGCGCGGTCAGGACTGCCGGCCGGAGGAGCGACCTGGGATGCCTTGCGTACCAGCGGCATGTCAGGGGAGCAATTTCTGTAGCTGCGCGGCTATGCTGGAGATCGGCAGCACCCAGTCGGCGCCATCGGCTTTCACCAACTCTCCCGGCATACCCCATACCACAGCGGTCTCCTCGGCCTCCGCGATCGTCCGCCCTCCGGCCTCGTGCACTGCAGTCATGGCTTGGGCACCGTCATTTCCCATTCCGGTAAGCAACACACCAATAAGCTGGCTGGCCGGCAGACGTTCCAATGCGCTGCGCACCAGCCGATCAACACTGGGGTGCCACGGGTAATCGGCGCGGCCTGGGTTCGGCACCGCCACTAACCGTGTTGCACGCTGCGAGACTATCATATCGGCGTCGCCCCGCGCGATATAGACGCAGCCTGGGCGTGGCTGTGTCGGCTGGGTCAGTTCGACCACCTGCAACGCGCAAACCCGGTTCAGCCGCTGCGCCAGTGAACTGGTAAAACCGGCCGGCATGTGCTGCGCCACCAGGATCGGCCACCGGAACTCAGCTGGCAGCGGCGCCAGCACGGCCTCCAGCGCCGGCGGCCCACCAGTCGACGCTCCCACCAGCACCAGGCCGTCGCCGGTCGGGGCTGGCCGTTCGCCGCGCTGCCCGGGTCTGGCGCTGACCCGACGCTGGGCGGCGCCGTCGCTGATTCGGTGGCGCACCCGTTCGCGTAACCGGAGGCTTGGGAGGAGCGCCACCGCGGCGGCGGCGCGCACGGTGCGGACCAGAACCGGCGCCAGGGTGTGCATCGCCAGGGAAATCGCCCCGCCGGGCTTGGCGACAAAATCCACCGCGCCAAGCCGCAGCGCCTCGAAGGTAGCTTCTGCGCCCTCCGCAGTGAGCGATGAGACCATCACGACCGCGCATGGTCGCTCGATCATGATGCGGTCGAGGCATTCAAGGCCGCCCATCACCGGCATCTGCACGTCCAGCGTCACCACGTCGGCCGCCTGCTCGGCAAGCAACTCCAACGCCTCGCGGCCATTTCGGGCGTAGCGCAGTGTGAAGTCGGCTTCCTCACGAAAAATCTCGCCGATCAACTTGCGCATCAACGGTGAGTCATCGACAACCAATAGCCTGATCACCGTGTTGCCCGCGCCACCGCAGCAAAATTGTCGAGCAACCGGCGCTCACTGCGGCTCAGCAGTTCGGCCGGGTCCAACAGCAGCACCATCCGGTTGCGCAACTGCAGGTTGATGACGCCGTGCACCAGCCGCACAGCCTCCCCGGCGAGATCGGGCGCCGGTTCCACCGCGTCGGCAGGCACCCGCAGCACGTCGCGAACACTGTCGACAATCAGCCCCGCGCGATGCTGTGCACTGCGCACCACAATCAATCGTTGACGAGTGCGTTCGCCCTGAAACTCGGCCAGACCAAACCGTCGCCGCTGATCGACCACCGGTAACACTTCGCCATCCAGATTGATCACTCCCTCAAGAAATTTCGGCGCCCGCGGTATACGGGTCACTGTAGCCGGCGCCCGTGCGACCTGATCCACCGCCCCGATCGGCAGCGCGAACTCTTCATCACCGAGCTGAAACACCAGCACTTGCAGGCTTTCCTGGGCGATATCGGCTGACTTGCCGTGCGGTTGCATCGTCTGTGGCGCCTCGGTGAGTCTTTGCATGACATCTTCGCGGAACAATTGGCCGGGAGCGAGAATGGAAACCAGCCCGACACCCTCCCCACCGCGATAGACGGCCTTGATTCTCGCTTCGCCGCCGGTCCGCGCCGCCACCATCGACGGCAGCGGGTCGATCGCCGACTGCTTGGCCGCCAGGATCGCCAGCATGCGATCGGCCACCAACCCGAGCTTTGCCCCAGCCACCGAAATCACGATCATCTTTTGCCGCCACCGCGCGTGCTCCGCGAGCGCCAGCGGGAATCCAAGCAAACCGCGCAGCGACAGCAGCGGCAGAACCGCGCCGCGAAACATGGTCATGCCAAGCAGCACGGTTTCCGCGTGCGGGGTGGAGACCAGTTCCATCGGCGCCGGCGCTATCTCCTCCACCGCATCCAGCTCCAGCGCATAAACCTGCCCGGCCACATCGAAGCAGACCAATGATTGCGCCTCAATGCCGACCTCACCCCTCGGGGCCAGAGCCTCGTGCAACGCGGGCGCCTTGCGGGCCGGGCGGGCGCGTTGCACGAAGGCGCCCGCCACCAGACTGGCAACGTCCAGCACTTTCGCGACTTCCGCGTTGGCAGTCTCGAATGTGCCGCGCAAATGGCCGGTTTCCGCCGCAGTGCATTCGCATGCACGGGTCGAAATACGCTCGGAAGTGACCGAAACAAGCCCGTCCATCGCATCCACCGCGACGGCGATGGGCGCCTCCCCGGCGAGTACGATCGCACGCGTCGTTTGGCCGAGCGGTCCGTCGGCGCGCGCCAACAGCGCCCGCAAACTCGCCACCGGCACCACCGCACCGCGCAAATTGGCCATACCCAGCAGCCCGCTAGGCCCCAACGGCAGGCGTGCCACCGCCGGCATCGGTATTACTTCGGAGACCGTCTCGGCAGGCAGCGCGTACAGATCCCGTTCGACGCGAAATGTCAGAAATTGCTGCGCAGGGCCGGTTTCCGGCATTGCACGCCTAGCCACCGTGCTGACCAAGTTCGCCGGCAAGCGATGCGATTTCCTCGATCGCCGCCGCCAGGTCTTCCGCACCACGCCCCTGTTCGCTGGCTGCTATCGAGGCCTGTCGCGCCGCCGCACTGGCCTGTTCGGCTGCGGTGGCGATCTGCCGGGCGCCGGCGGCGATGTCGCCAGCAGCCCCTAGCGTTGCCTGCGAACTCCGTTCGATCGCCCCATAAGACTGGGCCATCCCGGTGATGTCGACGTCCACCTGATCCATCGCCGGGAACACCAGCCGACTCTTATCGATTTCCATCTGCCCGGTGGCGGTGATCCGTTCCAGATCGTTCCCCAGCGCGCTGATCTGCTCCATGATACTGGCGACCATATCGCTGATTTGTGACGCACTTTCAGCGACTTCGCGCGCCAGTGCGCGAATATCGCCGGAAACCACGACGAAGCCCCGTCCGGCGTCGCCGGCGCGTGCGGCTTCCACAGCGCCGCTGACCGCCAGCATGCTGGTCTGGACCGCGACGAGCGCAATGTTATCAACGACTTTACTGACCCGGCGCCCGAGCCCTTTCAGATCCAGTATCCTGGCCAGGCTCGCGCGGGTCTCATCCAGCGCCTGGCTCACACCGTCGACCAGCGCGACAACGCCGCTCCGGCTTTGCGCAAGCGTTACCTGCATTGTGGCAACCTGCTGGCTCGCCGTAGCGGCACCGGTCTGCGCCAGTGTGGCGCGTCTCTCTATCTGACTGAGTGCCGCGGAGGTCTGCTGCGTCGCCGCCGCCTGCACCTGCGCGCCCCGGGTGATTTGCGCGACAGCGGTCATGATCTGCGCCGCCGCCCCAGACATTTCCTGGATGGTCGCTGACAGTTGCTCGGCACTGGATGCAACCTGCTCGGCTGCCGAGAAGCCGCCGCGGCCGATGCGTAGCTGTTCCGTCAACTCCGCCAGCGCGGCGGCGGCGGTGCGTCCCTGGTCCAGCGCCTTCGCTTGCTCCTGTGTCGCCACCTGGGCCTGCCCGGCCGCGGCAGCCTGCTCTTCCGCTGCGCTGGCGACCTCCCCGGCGGCCTTGCGTGCCTCGCCCGCCGCCCGCTCCATTTCCGCCGCCACGGTCAGGGCCTCGCGGCTGCCCTCGGCCATGGCGGCAAGGTCGTGGCGCATGGCGGTGAGGGTTTCGACCACCGCCTTGCCGCTCAAAGCCTCCGTCGTAGCGCGTTTGGCGGCCGCGTCGGCGGTCTTTACGATCTCGCGCACTTGGCCGCCGATCGTGGTCACCAGGGCCTGTACGTCGTTCGCGCTTTTCTCCGATGCCTCGGCGAGCGCGCGCACCTCTTCGGCTACCACTGCGAAGCCGCGCCCGTGATCGCCGGCTCGGGCTGCCTCGATGGCAGCATTCAGCGCCAGCAGGTTGGTTTGGTCCGAAATGCGACTGACGACACTGGTGATCTCACCGATCTGGAGGGTGCGATTGTCGAGTTCGGCGCTCGTCGTGAGCGATGCCTGTTGGCGTTGCGCATTCTGTTCCACTGCGCGGACCGAAGTTATGATCTGCGCCGACATTTCTGCCAGGGTGCGCTGTGCAGTTTCGGTGAGGCGCTGAGAGGTGTCGGCCTCCGCCCGGGCAAGCGCCAGATTAGAGAGCATGGTCGAGACCGCAGCCAACTGCTCCTGCGCTGCGCCGGCCGCTTCCTCCCCGCCAGCCGCGATTTGCTCCATGGAGCGCCCAAGCTGCTGTGCCGCCGCAGCCGCCTCGACCAGCCCTGCCGCCAACTCCCCGGTTGCCGCTGCTAGCCGCTCGGTGGCTTTGCGCTCGCGTGGCGCGGCGGCACCCGCGGAACGCGAAGGCGGCGACATCGCTGGCGCGGAGCCCGCCTGCGCGACCAAAGCTTTCGCGGGGTCGCGCGCAATTTTTGAGGTCTTGACCAAGGCCATCTCGTGTCTCCAGCAGCCGCGCGAGCATTATGGCCAGATGCCGCATCCCGCCGCCGGAAAGTATAAGCCACTGCTACAGCGACACCAACTCTCCTGATAATCGTCGACCGCAGCGTCGCCAGAGACGAAATTATCGAGCGACACCGCCCCGCACGCGGCGCTGCGATATGAGTGGTGGTTCAGAGGCCGGCCGATGAAGTGCCAGGCAAGTCGATCCGTCGGTCAAACCGGCAAACGTCGCGGCAGCTGGGAGATGGTGCAAATTTGTCGGCCGGAACCTCCGCGGCGGGACACGCGCAACATACGCTCAACACCGCCAGGGTTTGCCCATCAGCTTCGTGCGAGAAGGTGGCTCGTCTGCGAGGAGCAGCGCGCCAGGGTTTACAGGGTGCCGGGTGCTTTGCCGTCGCATTGAGGCACTTGCCGTGCGCCTATTGCATCGGCGACGGTTATTCGGATGCTGGGTAACACTGTGCCTCATACCGAGGGCGTCACGCTCCTACCCCCTTGCCGTGCGTGCCAGCGAAGCGATATTCGACAAAGGTTGCATCGCCTCCCCGCAACCACCGACAGTTCACGCCCAGGAACAAATGTTCCTGAGCGTTTTTTGTTCCCCGTTCTCAGAACCTTACCGGCACCGCCCGAACCGCCAGCCTCCGCCGAGGCGGCCAGCGACAGGATCATCGGCAGGTCGCCATGCAGCACCGCCGCTAGGCCGTCCGGTGCTGCTGGGTCCGGCGTCAGCACCACGCGATCGATCAGGCCACGCAGAATGCCGGCCGCTTCGGTGCGGCAGTCCGGCGCATTGAGCGCCGTCTCAAGATCGGCGACCTTGGCGGCATACAGGGCCGCCGCATTCGGGTGCAGATGGATCTGCGCCTTCGGCGTCCGCGCCTCGGTCGCCTGCCGGGTCAACTCCACCTTGCGGGCCTCTAGAGCATGTCCGGGTCACCTTGGCTCATATCCGGCGTGCCGGATATAGTTT
>JBEPTZ010000120.1:0-13910 GCA_041691815.1 Rhodospirillales bacterium
GTATAAGAGACAGCAGCGCCGCCCTGGCCGCCGGCCGGCACGGTGATCGCCAGCGTGGCGCCGGCCGGCATCTGACCGGCGGCGCTGCCGATGGTGATGTGTTCCTCGCTATAGCCACCGCCGCCGCCGCCGCCGCCGCCCGAGGCCGCGGTGCCGGCTGCCACCCGCACGCTGCCGCCACCGCCGCCGCCCGGCCCCCAGAGTTGCACCCGCAGCGCCTGCGCCCCGGCCGGGATGGCGATGCCGCCGGCATTGCCGGTGTAGACCGCGACCTGCGTGGTGGCATTGCTCAGCACGCCGCCGGCCAGCACCAGATTGCCGCCCAGCACCACCGCGCCCAGCGCGCCGCCGGCGCCGGACAGCAGCGGCGCACTGGGGATCGCCGGAATCTGGCTGGCCACCCAGGGCTGGGTCGCCGCCGCCGCGCCGTCGATGGTCAGCCCACCGGCGCCCACCGCCACCGCGCCGGTGGCCCGGCTGACGGACAGCGGATTGTCCTGCCAGCCGCCGGCGTCGCTGTAGCGGGCGATGGCGAAATCCGAGCCGGCATTGGCGCCGGACTCGGCCGCCCCGGTGGCGCCAAACGACCAGCGCGACACCGCCGCGCTGCGCACGAAGATCTGCCGCGCCACCCCGGCCGGACCGGAGACGCTATACGCCGCGCCCTCCAGCGGGCCGCTGCCGGACGGGTTTGCGAGGTCCAGCGCGGTGATGCCGGCCAGACTGCCGCCGCTGACCGCCAGCGCCCCGGCATCCTGTGCCGCGAGGTTGCCGAGGCCGGCGATGTCGGCGGCCGCCAGCGTCACCACGCCGGTGCGCCCGGCCACCGAGGTGACCGCACTCGGGGCGCCGCGCAACCGCTCCCAGGTGACGCCGTTGAAGGCGAGCTGATCGCCGACCGCCCATTGCGAAATGCCGTCCAGCGCCGTGCTGCCGGCGGCGGCGACCGCGTAGTAGAAGCCCTTGGTGCCAACGCCGGAGGCCAGCAGCGGCACATTGCCGGCAGCATCCCAGCCGCCCTGGTAGCTCATCGCGCCGACCACCGCGGCCGGCAGTTGCGCCAGCGGCACCTGGCCGTGCGGGTCCAATCCGGCATAGCCGCCGGGCTGGCCCTTATTGGCCGGCCGCTCATAGCCCTGCGCCAGCACCCAGGAGCGCAGCGCCACCGGCAGGCCGCCGACATTGAGCCCGCCGGCGCCGATATCCACCGCGCCGCTGCTGCGGGTGATGGCCAACGGGGTGTCGAGCAGCGCGCCGATGTCGTCGTAACGGTCGATGGCGAAGTCCGACCCGGCCTGGCCACCGGTCTCGCCGGCGGCATCGGCGCCGAATGCCCAGCGGTTGCTGCCGTCGCTCTGCACGAACAACTGCCGCGCCTTGCCGGCCGGCGCGGTGATGGCGTAGGCGGCGCCCTCGGTGGGGCCGCTGCCGGCCGGGTTGGCCAGGCTCAACGTGGTGATGCCGGACAGGCTGCCGCCGCTGATCGCGGTGCCGCCATCCGGCTGGGTGGCCAGCGGGCCGAGATCGGCGATATCGGCTGCCGCCAGGCTGATCGCCCCGGTGCGCCCGGCGACCGAGACCACATCGGCCGGCGTGCCCTGGAAATTCTCCCAGGTGCTGCCGTTGAACACCGCGTGATCGCCGAGATTCCATTGCGAGATCCCGTCCAGCACCGTGCCGCCGGCGGTGCCGACCGTGTAGTAGAAGCCCTTGGTGCCGGCGCCGGAGACCAGCGGCGGCAGGTTGCCCGCCGCATTCCAGGCGCCCTGGTAGCTGAGTGCCCCGACCAGCGAGCCCGGCAACTGGGCGGCGGGAACCCGGCCGGTGGCGTCGAGCCCGGCATAGCCGTTGGCCGCACCTTTGGCGGTAGTGCTCTGGTAGCCTTGTGCGGCGACCCAGGGCTGGGTGGCCGCGGTGCTGCCGCCGATGCTGACCCCGGTAGCAAGCAGATTGCCGGCAACATTGAGGTTGATCGATCCGGTGCCGCCCTGCACCGACAATTGCCCGGCGGCATCATTGATCATCCGCACCGAGAACCCGGCGCCGAGATTATTGCCGCGAAAATCGATATGCGGGGTGATCGCGGCGCCATAGCCGCCCAGGATCATGTTGCCGTTGGGGTCACTGCCGGTCTGGAAGGTCGCCGTCGGCGAGCCGACCGACAGGGCGGTGAACCGGCCGGATGCCGGGGTGCCGACGCCGATGCCGGGCGGCGAGGCGAATGAGCCGACGACGTAGTTGGTGGTGGCGATCTGCAGCGAATTATTGCCGGGCACCGGGGCCGGCACGCGGGGAATGCCGGTGAGCACCGGGTTGGCCAGCGGCGCGCCGCCCAGGGTGGCCAGCGCGGCGGCAGGGCTGGTCAGTTCGGCAAGGTTGCCGGCGGCGGTGACCAGTCCGGTGCCACTGGTGGCATAAACCGCCTGCCAGTCGGTGCCGGCGACATGACTGCTGCCGGTGGTCAGGCGCTTCCAGCCAAGCTGAGTCTGGCCGTTCAGCACTGCATAATCGCTGCGCGCCACCATCTGGCCGGCGACATACAGTCCGCTGGTCGGCATCGCGGTGCTGGCGAGCAGCGTCTCGCTCGCGGTCTGGCCGTAGGCGGCGGCGGACGGGTCGCATTCCTCGATCACGTAACGCCAGGCCTCGCCGGCCGGATAGACATAGCCGACGCCCTTGTTGGCGACCGAGAAGCCGAGCGCGGCCGGCTGGCCGTGGATGATGTTGCCGTGCACGTTGTTGACGCCGCCGGGTGAGGCCAGCGGCGAGGCCAGGTTGCGGAAATGGTTGCCTGCGACATAGGCACCGCTCAGCGTGGTCATCCGCACCGCCGAGGGATTGCCGAGCGCCAGCCAGGTGCCGCCGCCGCCGCGATTGGCGTTGCGGAATTGCGGGTCGCCGTCAAACACGTTGCGCTCGATGCGCAGGCGCTGGCGGCTCTGCGTCGCGGTCGGCCAGTAGATCGCCGCCTCGGTGAAATCGCTGATCCGGTTGCCCTCGAACGCCACGTCCTGGTATGCCCCGTCCGTGATCGCCGCACCGCCATTGCCGTCGAAAAATTCGATCGCGCGGGCGCCGCCGGTCTGGATCAGGTTGCCGGCAAACAGCGCGTTGTGCAGCGACGGGCCGACATAGATGCCGCGCGTCTGCATGCTGGTCTCGGCAATGGCGCCGTTATAGAAGCCGCTGCCGTCGCCGTTATTGCCGACCCACAGCCCGCTGGCCGAATAGCCCCAGTCGGAAATCGCCGAGGGGGCCGGCAGGGTGCGCAGCAACTGGTTGTCGCTCACCTCCACCCACCAGCCGCCGGGCGAGGGTATCACCGAGGCGTTGGTGTTGTTGGCGTAGAACGCGCCGTAGCCGCTGCCATACAGCGGCGTCACCGCCCCGCTGCCCAACGCCGGTTCGCCGGGCGGGCTGGCACCGCCGCCGGCGTTCTTCGACGAACCTTCGATGCGGATATAATACTGTTCCAGGTTGCGGTAATTCGGTTCCGACCGGCGGAACACGTCGGTGATGATGTTGTTGGCGACCTTCACCGCCATCACCGGCGTGCCGCCCTGGCTGGCATTGGTGTCGGCTGCGACGAAGATGCCGTAGCCCATCATCCGGCGCAGCACGTTGCCGGTGATGCTGAATACCTTGGCGCCCAGCACCTTGATGCCCTGGCTCTCGGCGATCAGGTTGTTGGCGATCACCAGGCCGGAGCGCACCGGGGCCGGGGTGCTATTGTCGGAATGGGCGCTGATCGCATCGTCGTTGCTGCCGATGACGATATTGTCGGTGACGATGGCGTTGGCCACGTCCCACAGCGCGATGCCGTCGCCGATGCTGCGCAACACACGGCAGCCGCGCACCGTCACCTGGTCGGAGGCGCGGATGACGATGCCGAAAGCGCGGGAATACTGAAACTCGCAGTTGGTCACCGAGATATTGGTGCCGACCAGCGAGACCATCTGCGCGCCGCTGCTGCGCAGCGTGTCGGCGCGGCCGCGCACCGTGAGGTCGCGCAGATGGAAATCGCTGAGCGGCATGAAGGTGGCGCCGAAGCTCTGCAACACACCGCCCGGCGTGCCCGGCGGCACCACGTTGCTGATGCCCCCACCATAGCCGGGCACCGCCGGGGCGCCGGCGGCGTCATCCATCAGCAGCACGGTGCGGCCGCGCCCGGCGCCGCACAGCACCACGTTCGGGCGGGCCTTGATATAGCCGCGGCCCATGTCGATCCGCCAGGTGCCGGCCGGCAACAGCACGGTGCCGCCATCGGGCAGGGCTGCGGCGGCGGCAATCGCGGCGTTGATCGCATCCGCGGTATGGGTCACGCCATCGGTCACCGCGCCGGGGAAGTTCATCGCGTTGAAATGGTCGGCGGCCGGCGGGCCAGACAGGTCGGCATAGTTGCCGGAGCTGGCAACATTGGCCAGCCCGCCGATATCGTTGGCGGCGAGTGCCACATAGCCGGTCCGCCCGGCCACCGCCTTCACCGGCGAGGCCTGGGCGGTATGCTGCTGCACGAAGGCGGTGGTGGCGATGGCGTCGCTGTCGTCCTCGGCCGGCTGGGTCGGCGCGGTGGGGGTGCCGCTGAACGCCGGCGAGCTGACCGGGGCCAGGTAATCAGCATCGGTGACCAGCTGGCCGTCGCTGATGCGCAGGCCGGGGCCGACGCCGACCGGCTCGGGCCCGCCGGGCCGCACGCCGACCCGGCCGAGCAGCGTGTTCTGCGCCAGGGTCAGGCGAGGTTGGGTGTCGGCCAGCAGGGCAGCCGCGCTGGTGACGCGCAGCTCCCCGTCCTGGCCGATCAGCAGATGGTCGTCATCGGTGGTGGCGACGGCCTGCGGCAGTTGCTCCAGCGTGGGCATGCAGAAACCTTTCCGGCTCCGCGCGGGGAGCCTGCCGGGGGTGGGCGGGAGGAGGGAAGCGGGGCGGTTAAGCCACTGGAACCCAGCCGGTGGCATCGGTGCCATCGGTCTTGATCCACAGAGTTTCGCCGGCGACACCATCGAGATTGCGATAATCGGAGCCGGGCGGTGCGACCTGGCCGCCTTCGGGCAGACCGCGGCCAACCAGCGACAGGCAGCCGGTCGGTTCGGCGTCGCTGGTCAGCCGCAGCCGGCCGCCGGCGCCGGGCCGCAGCACCACGTCGGTGTTGGCACTGCTGGTCAGCAGCGTGCCGCCGGCGCCGTCGCCGCGCACCCAGCCGGTGGTGGCGAAGCCGCCGGCCCGCCAGGCGCCCCAGCTGGCGGTCCATTGCACGTCGCTGTCGGCCACCGCCGGCAGGTCGGCATAGGTCCAGTTGTCCTGCTGCGGGTTGCTGCCGGCGCGGCGGAACAGCACGTCGACATTGCAGCGCACCAGCAGCCGGCGCTCCTCGGGTAGCCGCCCGCCCGGATAGGCAACCGCCTGCGCGCCGCTGCCGTCGCCGCTGACCGCGACGGCAACCGCGGTGCCGGGGCGGCCGTAGAGGCTGCCGGCGGCGATGACCACGGCGCCGATCACCGCGCCGCCATAGACGACCGCCTGGGCATTGGCCTGGATGCCGCCGCTGCCGGGTGGGCCGATGGTCAGCACTGCCTGGGTATAGCCGCTGCCACCGTCGGTGATACGCACGAAGCTGATGCCGCCCTGCGCCCGCGCCTGGCTGGCCAGCAGCATGCTGTCGACGCCATTGGGTGCGGTGGTGATCATGATGCTGTCGGCGATATCGGGAAACACGATGCGTTGCAGCCCGTCATCCAGCGCCGGATTGGCGGTGAAGCGGGCGGTGAAGTTGTAGTTGTTGTCGCGCACCAGCACCGCGTCGGTGTCGGCGCGCAGGCAGTCATTGACGTCGCCGCCGCCGACGAAGCTGTTGCGCGCCACCTGCACCCCCTGCGCCCCGTCGCGCAGCCAGACGCCGCCGGCGCCGGCGCCGAAGCCAATCCAGTTGCCGGTGATCGCCAGGTTCGACGTGACGATGCCGAAGCTCGCGCCGCTGCCGTCCGCCTCCACATTGCTGGCGGCGATGGCAAACATCGTGCAACCCTGCACGGTATTGCCGTCAACCCGGATATTGCTGCCGCCGCCGCAGTTGATGCCGAACATGGCACCCTGCACCAGATTGGCCGAGATGTCGCAGTCCATCGAGCCGCCGCAATCGATGCCGTAGGCGGCGCCGCCGGCGGTGGCATTGGTGATCGTGTTGCCGCACACCCGGCTGCCGGCGGCGTTGGCCAGGATGCCGCCGCCGCCATTGCCCGGCCCGCCATTATCGGCCAGCAGATTGCCCTGCACCGACAGCGCATGGCCGGAGACGGCGATGCCATAGATGGCGTTGTCGTGGCAGATATTGCCGGACACCAGCACCGCGAGCGCATCCGGATTGGCATTGCCCCAGACCGGCGGCTCGGCGTTGCTGGAGTTATAGTTGCCCACCGCGATGCCGCGCTGGTTGCCCCAGCAGCGATTGCCGAGCACCTGCACCAGCCGCGCCTTCTGCACGAAGGCGGCGTCGTTGAAATCGACATTGATGCCGTATTGCGCGTTATCCCAGGCGCGGCAGCCGCTGACCTGCACCCCGACGCAGGCCTGCACCCACAGCCCGTGCGCGGCGTTGCCGGAAAATTCGCAGTTGCGCAGCACGATCCGCCCAACCACCGGATCGCTGGCCTGGATGGTGAGGCCACTGCCCAGCACGTTGCCAGAGGCGTTACGGAACTGGCAGCGGGCGATGTCGGCATTCGCGCAGACACTGGTCAGCAGCACCCCCCAGCTCTGTTCGCTCACCTGGGCATTGTTGGCATCGAAGATCACCCCCTCGGCGCGAAAACCATCGGCCTGGACTGCGATCCACGCGCCATTGCCCACCTGCGCGCCGCGCTTCAGCACCGACAGGCCGGGGCTGCCGAGCAGCACCGCGTTCGGCTGGGTGATGGTCCACTGGCCGTTGACCAGATAGGTCCGCGCCCCCAGCCGCACCGGCTTGCCGGAGGCCAGCGCCAGGGTGAGGGCGGCGCTGTCATCGGTGCTGCCATCGCCCTTGGCGCCGAAGCTCTCAGCCGGCACCGCGTCCTGCGGCAGCAGCGGCACGCCGATCAGCGTGGTGCCCGCCATCGCCAGCCCTGGCCCGACCGTCAGCGCCTGCACGTCGCCGGTGCCGACCGCGCGGCCGAGCATCTGGCCCTTGGACAGCACGATCTCCGGCTGCACGCCGGCCAGCAATTGCGCGCGGGTGACGCTGCGCAACTGGCCGCCCTGGCTGACCATCAACAGGTCGCTGTCCGCCGCCGCCTGGCCCTGCGGCAACTCGGTGAGTGTCGGCATGCGTCAAGCTCCCAACAGGATCGGATTGCCGTTCTGGTCGCTGATCACGGCGCCGGTATTGGTGGTAAGGGCACTCACCGGCGCGGTGGTGGTGGCCAGTGCGATCACCGGCAGCAGCAGCGCCCGCCCGACCGTGCGGCCGGCCTGGGTCACCACCGTCACCTGCAGCACGTAGGTGGTGCCGACCGCGCCGCCGGACAGCCAGAACACCAGCACCGCGCCATCGGCAGCAACGCTGTTCACCACCAGGTCGCCGGGGCCGGAGGGCGAGGCGGTGACCGCCACCGAGGCGATCTGGTCGCCATCATTGCCGAGCAGAGCTGCCGAGATGTCAAACTCGTAGTCCAGCACATCGGCCGGGTCCTTGCCCGGCCAGGTCAGCGGCAGCGGTGCTGAGACAGTGGCGCCACGCGCCACCGGGGCGAAGCCGTCCAGCACCAGGCAGCGGGCGCTTGACGGCCGCCAGACATGGGTGACCGGGGTTACGGTTGCGGACATGCTGTGCTCTCCGCTCAATATTCGACGATGACGATACCGGCGGCACCCGCCCCGCCGGCCGCGGCGACGCCGCCGGCGCCGCCGCCGCCGCTGCCGGGGCCGAAGGCATTGGCCGGCGTGCCACCACCCTTGGCGGCCCGCCCGGCGCCGCCAAACACCGAGGCGCCACCGAGGCCGTTGATGGTCGATCCATCGCTGCCGCCATCCGAGCCGTATGAGCCGGCGATGTTAATCGTCCCGCCGGTGGCAACGCCGCCGCCGCCGCCGGACCAGAGCGTGCCTGTATTTGTCCCGCCCTGCCCGCCGGTGGCTGAGATATAGGCGCCGAAAATGGAACTACCGCCGTTGGCGCCGGCGTTGTTGCCGGAGGCACCGGCGCCACCGCCGGCCCCCACGGTGATCGCGATGGTCTGGCCGGGGGCCACGGCGAAGATGCCTTCGCCATAGCCGCCCGCCCCGCCGCACCCGGCCGCCCCCGACGCGGACGAGCCGCCGCCACCGCCGCCGCCGCCGGCCAGCCGCACCTTCACCGCGCTCACCCCGGCCGGCACCAGGAAACTGCCCGAGCTGGTAAACGCCACCTGGGCCGAGAAGCCTGGTCGCAGCGCCGGCAATTTGAAGCGCAACAGCGGCGCGGTTGCCATCGGCGCGATGCTGGCGGCGGTGATGCTGCTCTGGCCATAGACCAGGGTGACCACCGCCAGCCCCACCCAGCCAGCATCCACCGCCGGCGCCAGCTGGCTGCCGGTGCTGGCCGCCGCCCCCGGCTTGGCCTGCAACTGCACCCGCTGCGTCCGCTGGGTATTCTGCGCGATGCCGGCATTGTCCGGCCCCAGATAGGGCTGCGTCGGCGCCGCGGCGTTGTAGTACGGCAGCACCACCGGGCTGTTGTCGGTCTCCTGGAAGCTCGCCTCAATCAGCCACGCCACCGACTGGCCGGAGGCCACCGGTGCGGTCAGCGTGAAGCTGGTCGGCCCCAGGTTGACGCCCATCTTGACCAGGGCGGTGGTGGTATCGGCAGCCAGCGAGCCATAGGCGGCAGCGTCCAGCGTGGCGAGCTGGGTGACGCTGCCAGGCGCCACGCTGATCGCCAGCGAGGCCGGCACGCTCGGCGCCACCGCCAGGCCATCGACCACGGTCGATGAGCCCAGCACCGCCTGCATCAGCGCGCCGAGGGCAACCATGGTGTTGCGGTTGGTATTGAGCAGATCCGTGTCGAGCGGAATGCTGCCGGGATAGACGATGCTACGGTCCATTCAGCGTGTCCTCATGATGAAATCGCCGTCCAGGCAATAGCCGCCGCCGGCATGGCGCGGGCGGCGGCGGCGTAGATGTCGGCATCGGTCACCTGGCCCTGGACCATGTCCGCCGATGCGTATTCGATCGCCCCCGCGCCGTAGCCGCCGGGCAGTGTCGCCGGGATGGCGATGGTTTCAGCCGAACGGGTGGCCACACCTGGGCTGCCCGCCGGCGGCAACATCGCGCTGGACGCCGAGGCCGCCTGCTCGATCTGTGGCGCGCCGATGCGCAGCGTGAAATCCACCACCGCACCGACAGCATAGCCGCCGCCGAATGCCGGCATGACATAGGCGGTCGTGCCGCCGGCCAGCGTGCGGGTGAAGGTGGTGTATTGCGTGCGCAGCGGCGCATTGGTGAGTGCCAGGGCCGGGCCGGACCCACCGGAGGCGTATCCGCCGCCGGCGTTGTTCTCGATGATCTGCAGCCGCGGCCCGGTCGCCGGATTGCCAAGCGCGCCGGCGACCAGACGGGCATAGGCGGAGACGGTCCAGGTCTGCCCGGCCGCTGCCGCGATCTGCGTCGGGCTTTCGATTTGCAGTCCCCAATTCCCCGCGCCGGTGGCGGTGCCGAATATGCGGAAATCCAGATACGGGATACCACTCTCGCTGCCGGTGCCGACGATGGACGACGAAAGCCCGTTGATGCCGCCCAGCGACATGCTGGCCGGCGCGATGCCCGGCGTGCCGACGCTGGCGCCCTCAAACCGCGGGTTGCGCACCTGGTTGGCCGAGGCGCCCTCGCTCAGCAGCAGCGGTGCGCCGGTGGTCCAGTCGATGCGGGCCACGCCGGGTGCGGCGACTTGCAGCGTGCCGGTCGCGTCGAAATAGCTGGCGCCGGTGCTGCGCGTGGTGGTCGCCCGGGCGTCGATCAGCCCGTCGCCGCGCAGCCATTCGTAGCCGGCAACATTGGCGATGCCGGCACCGGTCGGGCGGCGTACCCGCACGAAGCACTGGAACGGCAGCGCCAGCGAGCCGTAGCCGCCGGCCGCATTATAGCCGAGTGCGATCCCCCAGGCGCCGGTATCGGCCGGCCGGCTCGGCTCGAAAATGTCCGGCGGCCGACCGGTGAGATCGGCAAGCGCTGCCGCCAGCCCGGCCCGCGTCGCGCGCTCGCGCAGCAATTCGCGCAGGACCGCGGCACGGAACGGATCGTCGCCCTGCCCCGGCCGGCGGCCCAGCCAGGCGCCGAAGAAATCGGTGGCCACCATGTCCAGCATGGCGCCCTCGGCGCTGCCGATCCGACTTTGCCGGCGGACGAACTGCAACATGTCGTAGAGCCGTGCCCAACCGGCGCCCAGCCCGTCCAGCACCGCGCCCAGCACCGGCGCGTCATCGGCGAACCAGTGCAGCGGCAGCGCCGCGCGCAGCCGGGCCGCGATATCGCCGGTTGAGCCAAGCTCCGCCGCCATCTCAGGACACCGTCACGGTAGCGACCTTGACCACGCCGGAGGGCGGCGGCACCAGGTCGGCGGCAGCCCCGTTCAGCGTCACCCCGGTGACGTTGGCGACCAGCGGCGAGGCGTCATAGGCAACCTGCGCCAGCCGCGACCAGGCCAGCGCCCCACCGATCGGCAACCCGTTGACGAAGCCGATCAGCGCCAGCCGCACCGAGGCCGCGACATCGTCATGCGCCGCCCCGGCGACGGTTGCCACCGACAGCACGATGGTTGCCGGCAGCAGCACCGGCGGCTGCACGTCGAAGCTGCTGCCGGCCGGTCGCACCGCCTCGATCGCCGCGGCGACGCTGGCCAGCAGGCTCGGCGCCGGCGCACCGGTGCCGTCATCGACGGTGACGGTGAAGGCGCCCATCCGCAGGCTGCCATCGGGCAACTGGTTCTCGCGGATCGTCGCCTGCAACCCCTGCCGCACCGCCTGCACCGCCGACAGCACGGCGAGCGGGGTGGCGCGCGAGCGGCTGGCCATGAAGTTGCGAAACCTGGCACGCAGGGCATCATCGGATTCGGCATCCAGGCCGCCGGTGAACCCGGCCGCGTTGGTCACGCTGTCGATGCCCGGCAGCGCCGCGCCGATCAGCGCCACCGCCCCCGGCTGCACATTGCCGCCAACCCCGCCCACCGCGGCGGTCGCCATCACGCTGACCGAGGCAACCCCGGCACCCAGCACGAAGCCGGTCTGCGTCGCGTCCCAGGCCGGATTGGCGGGATCGGCATCCACCGTGAATGACAGGCTGCCGTCGGTGGTACGCACCAGGGTGCCGGCCGGCACCAGGGCGGCGGCAAACGGCACGAAGCGCGAGAACGCAACCTGCCCGCGCGCCGCCGTCGCCGGCAGCCGCACCACGGTGAAATCCGCCATCCAGCTGTCGAGGTCGGCCGCCGTGCTGGTCGCTGCCCGCGTCGCCTGCAACACCTGCAGGATCAGCCACTGCATCCACAGCGCCACGCTGGCATTGGCCTCCAGCAGCGCGCGCAAGGTGGAGCCAACGGTGAGGTCGAGCAACGCCCGCGCGCTGCCCTGTACGGCGGCGGCGGCGTTGCCGACCAGGGTCGAGAAATTCTGCAGCTGCAACTGCATGGTTCAGACACTCCCGACGGTGAACGACAGCAGTTGCGGCCCGGCATCGGTGGCATCGGCGTAGCGGATTTCCACCGCCAGCCCGCCGGCGTGGTCGTCGCGCGCGGCGACCACCGGCTCCGGCGTGCGCGCCACCGCCGCCTCCTTGAAAATCTGCCCGCGCACCACGGCGCGGATGCGGGTGGCATCGGCCGGCGAACCGACGAACCGGCCGAGCCCGGCGCCGTAGTCGAGTTGCCAGAGATAATCGCCGGGATTGGTCAGCAGCCGGCGCAGCACCCGCTCACGGGTCAGCGCCGCCGCGTCGGACAGCGCCAGGTCGCCGGTCGGCCCGACCGCCAGATCGGCCCCGAAGCCATGCGCCAGATCGGCCATATGTGGTGATCCCTCCAGAGCGACGGAAAATTCAATCCTGCGGGCTGGCGGCGTTGCCGCCCGGCGGATGGGTGTGCAGGTCATAGATGCCGCGCAGCCGTGCCAGGCTGCCGTGGCCGTCGCTAACATCGCCACTGGCAAACACCGAGCCTTCGACATGAAGATCGCCATGCACCCGCACCGTGCCGTCATTGGCAAGCCGCAGATTGGCGCCGCTGCGATGCACCAGCCACAACTCGCCGGCCGGTGCCGCCGGCGGCAAGGCGCGGTCGGAATAGGCGCCGCCGACCACCACGCCATGCTCGGCCTCGCCGTCCTGCGGCAGCACCAGCACCTGGTCGCCCGGTGCCGGCAGGCACACCACACCCCAGCCGGCGCCCACCCATTGTGACAGCACCGGCAACCAGCCGGTGAGCACACCCTCCGGCTGCAGGCTCACCCGCACCGCGTAGCGCGCCGGGTCGACGCTGGAAACCAGCGCGAACCGCGGCTGCCCTTGCGCCCGGTCCAGCGCCGCGGCGTGTGCCTTGACGATGTTCAGAAAGCGGTCCACGGCGCCTCACCCTCCTGCAATTGCACCAGATCGGCCGGCGAGGTCGCCTGGCTGCCGACGCTGGCATTGCGCGCCCGAACCTGCTGGGTGAAGCCGCCATGCACCGACAGATGCCGGTCCACCTCGTCGATCCAGTAGAGCTGGTCGAAGCCGGTGGCGCTGCCCTCCAGCACCACCTGCATGCGCGGCTGCAGCACCAGGTCACCGGGCATCTCGGCGGTGATCACCCGCTCATGCCGGGTCAGTTCCGCCAGCCGCCGCTGCGCCAGTTGCAGGGCGGCGTCCGGCGTCAGGTTCGGCACCACGTAGACATAGCGCTGCGGCGGCCGGCCGGCTTTGGCGCCGCCGCGCGCCGCCCTGGCGGTTTGCTGAAACGCCGCCTGCTGACGGGCATTCCAGCTTTTCACCACCACCTCGATATCGCGCGCCAGAGTCAGCGACCGCTCCAGCCGCAGCCCGACCAGATTGGCCGGCCCGCTCCACGACGCCGCCGGCCGCAGCACCGCCGCCGGCCCATCCGCCTGCTGTGCGGCGCGAAAATGCAGCACGGCGCCGCTGACCCAGACGTCGAAACCCTCATGCTGCGCCAGCGTCACCAGCAAATCCCACTCGGTGATGGCGCGGCTGAACTGATCCAGCGTGATCCGGTCATGGTCGCGCTGCCAGTAGCGCCCGACCAGCGTGGTGGTGGTCTGCACATCCGCCGTCAGCCCATGTCGCCCGGCCAGCAAGGTGGCGATCTCGCTCGCGGTGCGGTTGGCGAAGGTCTCCTGGGTCCGCGCCTCGATCAGCGCCGCCGTCCGGTCGCGCCCGTCCAGCCACAGCAGGCGGCTGACCGGGTCGATCTCCACCCGATCCACCGCGCCCTGCACCAGGCTGGTCCAGGAGAGACCGCCATCCAGCGAAACCTTGATCTCGGCATCGATATCGTCGCTCGCCGCCCAGGGTGCCGCAGCCATCGCCCCCAACGCCACGCCCACCCGAAAGCGATCGGCGGCATAGTGGTTGTTGCTGCGAATCTCGGCCTCCACCGCCCCCGGCACCTCGCCGCCATTGGCCAGCAGCCGCAACCGCGGCGCCCGCGCATCGGCCAGCAGGTTATTGAACGGCAATGCCGCCTCCCGCCTGCGGGTCGGTGGCCGGAATCCGCAACATCACCACGCCGGACAGCATCGGGTCCGACAGCCCGTTGGCCTGGGCGATGCGGATCCATTGCGTTGCATCGCCGAGCTGCTCGGCGGCCACCCGGAATAGGTTGCCGCCTACCACCGTCACCATGCGCATGACATTTCCCTCAGTTCGCCGCCGGCCCGGCCTGGAACAGATTGGCCTGCGCCCGCCGCACATAGCCG
>JBEPTZ010000121.1:0-13909 GCA_041691815.1 Rhodospirillales bacterium
ACTGCGCCTTGCCGCCCAGCGGCTGCTGGGTGACCAGGCTGTAGGGGCCGATCGAGCGGGCGTGGATCTTGTCGTCCACCAGGTGGTGCAGCTTCAGCATGTAGATGTAGCCGACGGTCACCGGACGCTTGAACTGCTCGCCGGTCTGTCCGTCGTAGAGGTACGACTGACCGGAGCGGGCGAGGCCCGCCTTTTCCAGCAGGTTCTCGATGTCGTCGATGTGGGCGCCGTCGAACACCGGGGTGGCGAACGGGATGCCCTTCGACAGGTTCTGCGCGAGTTCGAGCAGTTCCTCATCGCTTTCCGGCAGCTCCTCTTCGGAGCCGTAGGTGCCGACCAGGTAGTCGATCAGCGCCTTGCGTTGGCCGCCGTTCTGCCAGGCCTCCAGCAGGGCCGCGACCTGTTTGCCGAGGCCAGCCGCCGCCCAGCCGAGGTGGGTCTCGAAGATCTGGCCGACGTTCATCCGGCTGGGCACGCCCAGCGGGTTGAGCACGATGTCGACGTGGGTGCCGTCTTCCAGATAGGGCATGTCCTCGATCGGCAGGATCTTGGAGATGACCCCCTTGTTGCCGTGACGGCCGGCCATCTTGTCGCCCGGCTGCAGCTTGCGCTTCACCGCCACGAACACCTTGACCATCTTCATCACGCCTGGCGGCAACTCGTCGCCGCGCTGCAGCTTCTCCACCTTGCTGTCAAAACGGGCCTGCAGCCGCGCCACCGCCGCATCGAACTCGCGCTTCAGCGTCTCGATCTCGGCCATGGTGCCATCATCCTGCACCGCGATATGCCGCCACGAGCCACGAACATGCTCGGCCAGCAACTCATCGGTGATCGGCGTGCCGGCCTTGATGCCCTTGAACCCGCCTGCCGCCTTGCCGCCCAGCAACTTCTCGCGCAACCGGTTCAGGAAGCTGCGCTCCTGGATGCCCTTCTCGTCGTCACGGTCCTTCGCCAGCCGCTCGATCTCGGACCGCTCGATCGCCATCGCGCGCTCGTCCTTGTCGACGCCACGGCGGGAGAACACCCGCACATCGACAATCGTGCCGGTGGTGCCCGGCGGCAGCTTCAGCGAGGTGTCGCGCACGTCAGACGCCTTCTCGCCGAAGATCGCCCGCAGCAGCTTTTCCTCCGGCGTCATCGGACTCTCGCCCTTCGGCGTCACCTTGCCGACCAGGATGTCGCCCGGGTTCACTTCGGCGCCGATATAGACGATGCCGGCCTCGTCGAGGTTCTTCAGCGCCTCTTCGCCGACGTTCGGGATATCGCGGGTGATCTCCTCCTGGCCCAGCTTGGTGTCCCGCGCCATGACCTCGAACTCCTCGATATGGATCGAGGTGAACACGTCGTCGCGCGCGATACGCTCGCTGATCAGGATGGAGTCTTCGAAGTTGTAGCCATTCCAAGGCATGAACGCGACCAGCACGTTCCGCCCCAGCGCCAGCTCGCCGAGTTCCGTCGACGGCCCATCAGCGATGATGTCGCCCTCGGCCACCCGGTCGCCTACCCGCACCAGCGGACGCTGGTTGATGCATGTCGACTGGTTGGAGCGCATGAACTTGCGCAGCCGGTAGATATCCACGCCCTTGGTGGTGCCATCCTCGGCAGTGGCTCGCACCACGATGCGCGCACCGTCGATCTGGTCGATCACCCCCGGCCGCCGCGCAATAATGGTGGCCCCCGAATCACGGGCAACCGCGGCTTCCATGCCGGTGCCCACCAGCGGTGCATCGGCGCGGATCAGCGGCACCGCCTGGCGCTGCATGTTGGAGCCCATCAGCGCCCGGTTGGCGTCGTCGTTCTCCAGGAACGGGATCAACGCCGCCGCCACCGAAACCAGCTGCTTCGGCGACACGTCGATCGCGGTCACGTCCTCCGGCTTCACCAGCCGGAAGTCGCCCTGCTTGCGCACCGACACCAGTTCATCGGTAAAGCGGCCGTTGCCGTCCATCTTGGCGTCGGCCTGCGCCACCACCAGCTTCTCCTCCTCCATGGCGGAGAGGTAGCGGGCGCCCGGCTGCACCACGCCATCCTTGACCAGCATGTACGGCGTCTCGATGAACCCGTATTTGTTGACCTTGGCGAAGGTGGCCAGCGAGTTGATCAGGCCGATATTCGGCCCCTCCGGCGTCTCGATCGGGCAGATGCGACCGTAATGCGTCGGATGCACGTCGCGCACCTCGAAGCCGGCGCGCTCTCGGGTCAGACCGCCTGGCCCAAGTGCGGACAAACGCCGCTTATGCGTCACTTCCGACAACGGGTTGGTCTGGTCCATGAACTGGCTGAGCTGGCTGGAGCCGAAAAACTCCCGCACTGCGGCCGCCGCCGGCTTGGCGTTGATCAGGTCGTGCGGCATCACCGTATCGATATCCACCGAGCCCATGCGCTCGCGGATCGCCCGCTCCATGCGCAGCAGCCCGACGCGATACTGGTTCTCCATCAACTCGCCGACCGAACGCACCCGGCGATTACCGAGATTGTCGATGTCATCGATCTGCCCGCGCCCGTCCTTCAGTTCGCACAGAATCTTCACGGTGCGCAGGATATCCTCCTTGCGCAGCACGCGGACCGAATCCTCCACGTCCATCGACAGCCGCATGTTCATCTTCACCCGGCCGACGGCGGACAGGTCATAGCGGTCGCTGTCGAAGAACAGGCCACGGAACAGCGACTCGGCGGTCTCCGGCGTCGGCGGCTCGCCCGGCCGCATCACCCGATAGATATCGACCAGCGCCTCGTCACGGTGGGTGTTCTTGTCCACCGCCAGTGTGTTGCGGATCCACGCGCCGTTCGACTGATCAACCGCCAGCGTCGGCAGCCGCTCGATCCCGGCATCCTCCAGCGCCGCCAGCCGCGCCTCGGCCAGTTCCTCGCCGGCCTCGGCGAAGATCTCGCCGGTCGCCTCGTTCACCAAGTCCTCGGCCATGTAGCGGCCGAGCAGGTCGGTCCGGCCGATCAGCACCACCTTGGTGTTCTCGGCAATCTTGCGCACATTGCGCTGGGTCAGCTTGGCGTCCGCCTCGGCAACCACCTCGCCGGTATCGGCGTCCACCAGCGGCTCCAGCAGCTTGATGCCGCGAAACGCATCCGGATCGAACGGCCGCGCCCAGCCCTTCGCGGTGCGGGTGAACACCACCTGGCCATAGAAGTAGTTCAGGATCTCCTCGGCATCCATGCCGCGGACCTCACCCGGCTCCACCTCCAGCTTCTGCGCGCCACGCGCCGCGCGCAGCGCCTCGGTTGCCGCCCCCTCCAGCGCATACAGCAGCGTCGTCACCGGCAGCTTGCGCTTGCGGTCGATGCGCACGTAGACGAGGTCCTTGCTGTCGAACTCAAAGTCGAGCCACGAACCGCGATACGGAATCACCCGGGCGGCAAACAGGTATTTGCCGCTGCTGTGGGTCTTGCCCTTGTCGTGGTCGAAGAACACCCCCGGGCTGCGGTGCATCTGGCTGACGATGACGCGCTCGGTTCCATTGATGATGAAGGTGCCGTTATCGGTCATGAGCGGCATGTCGCCCATGTAGACCGGCTGCTCCTTGATGTCGCGGATCGAGCGGGCGCCGGTATCCTCATCGAGGTCCCAGACGATCAGCCGCAGGATCACCTTCAGCGGCGCGGCAAAGGTCAGCCCGCGCTGGATGCACTCCTCGACGTCATATTTCGGCTCTTCCAACTCGTAATAGACGAACTCAAGCCGGCCGCGGCCAGCGAAATCGTCGATCGGGAACACCGAGGTGAAGACCTCCTGCAACCCGGTATTGGTGCGGCTGTCATGCGGCGTGTTCATCTGCAGGAACGCCTCGTAGCTGGCGCGCTGCACATCGATCAGGTTGGGCATCGTTGCCACTTCGGGAATGCGCCCGAAGCTCTTGCGGATGCGCTTTTGCCCGGTGAACGACTTGGTGATCGCGTTCATGCCTGTCCTGCTGCCCCGTATTTCATGGTTGCGTGGCCCGATCGACCGCCGGTCGACCGTCCGAAGCCCCAGCCTTGCCACATCGCCACGACCAGGCCGTCCGTCCATGCCGCCGCCATCGCACACACCCCAGGCGGCCAGGGTTTGGTCTCGATATCCCCAAACAGGATCGCGGGCAGCAACCCGACCATCGAAACCGATGGTGGTCGCCGCCCGGTCCAGTCCGGTGCGCGGCCGGACCCGGAGACCCGGATCAGGCCGCGCGATGCCAGCCTACTTGACTTCGACAGAAGCGCCGTTCTCTTCCAACACCTTCTTGATCTTTGCGGCCTCGTCCTTGGTCGCGCTCTCCTTGACGGTCTTCGGAGCGCCCTCGACCAGATCCTTGGCTTCCTTCAGGCCGAGACCCGTGATCGTCCGGATCTCCTTGATCACGTTGATCTTCTTGTCGCCAACGGCGGTCAGGATGATCGTGAACTCAGTCTGCTCCTCGACCGGAGCGGCAGCAGCGGCGGCGGCAGCCGGAGCGGCGGCAGCAGCCGGAGCGGCGGCGGAAACGCCCCACTTCTCTTCCAGCATCTTCGACAGCTCGGCGGCTTCCAGCACGGTCAGGCTGGAGAGCTGCTCCACCAGGTTCGCAAGTTCGGCCATCTCGATAGTCCTTCTAATCTAAGCCCTGATCGGTTCCATGCAAGCCCCGCACCAAACGAGGCCCGCGTCAGCATGAGCGAGTAGGCGCGGCTAAGCCGCCTCTGCCTCGGTCGAGCCCTCTTTGGCATAAGCCGCCAAAACCCGTGCGATCTGCCCGCCCGGCGCCTGGAGGATGCCCGCAATCCGCGTGGCCGGGGTTTGCAGCATCCCCAGCAGCGATCCGCGCAACTGATCCAGCGACGGCAACTCGGACAGCGCCTTGATCCCCGACGCATCGAGCATCTGGGTTCCCAGGGCGCCGCCAAGCACCACAAGCTTCTCGTTGGTCTTGGCGAACTCGACGGCCACCTTGGCCACCGCAACTGCATCGGTCGACCACGCCAGCGCGGTCGGCCCCTTCAGCAGCGGCGCGATGCCGTCAAAAGAGGTCCCCTCGAGAGCAAGAGCGGTCAGCCGGTTCTTCGCGACCTTGTAGGTCACCCCGGCTGCGCGCATGCGGCGCCGCAGATCCGTCACTTCGGCCACGGTCAGACCCTTGTTCTGGGTGACCACAACCATCGACGTCTCGGCGAACACCGACGCCAGCGAGGCAACAAAGTCCCGCTTCTCCGTACGGTCCAAATCCCGTCTCCGTCGGTGGCCAGATGCGTATGGACCGCACCCGGCCGGGTTGCCCTCTGGGCTCACTCAGGCGCCTCGCAGGCGCCCGGGCCAGCCCGGTTCGCCTGTCCTAGCCGGAACCACCAGGGCATACGGACCATACGGCCCGAATGTCTTGGCATCCCCGTCTGTCGCGCGCGGGCGATACGGCCCATTAAAGCCTTGAGAGGCTACGTGCGGTCTCGGACAGGATCGGGGGCTCCCGCCCCCTGCCCCCCGGCGCTATCCTGCCGGGGTATCTCAAAAATCAGGCCCCAGCCCTCAAGCCAGCGTGCCCACATCCACCCGCACGCCCGGCCCCATCGTCGAGCTCAGCGCGGCGTTGCGCACATAGGTGCCCTTGGCGCCGGTCGGCCGCGCCTTGGTGATCGCATCGGCAAACGCCTTGGCGTTCTCCAGCAGCTTGTCCTCGGAGAAGCTCGCCTTGCCGATGCCAGCATGCACGATGCCGGCCTTCTCGGCGCGAAACTCCACCTGGCCCGCCTTGGCGGCGGTAATCGCACCCTTCACATCCATCGTCACGGTGCCCAGGCGCGGGTTCGGCATCAGGCCGCGCGGCCCGAGAATCTTGCCCAGCCGGCCCACCAGCGCCATCATGTCCGGCGTCGCGATGCAGCGGTCGAACTGGATATCGCCGGCCTGCACGCGCTCGGCTAGGTCATCGGCGCCCACCACGTCGGCCCCGGCGGCCAGCGCCTCCTCGGCCTTGGCGCCACGCGCGAACACGCCGACCCGCAGCGTCTTGCCGGTGCCGTTCGGCAGGCCGACCAGCCCGCGCACCATCTGGTCGGCATGCCGCGGGTCGATGCCCAGGTTCATGCTGATCTCGATGGTCTCGTCGAACTTGGCGGTGGCGTTGGCCTTCACCAGCGCGATCGCCTCGGCCAGCGCATAGGCCTTGTTGATGTCAACCGTCTTGGCGGCCGCCTTCAGTCGCTTGTTGTGCGCCATCGGATCAGCCCTCCACCACGGCGATACCCATCGATCGGGCGGAGCCGGCCAGCATGCTGACCGCACCCTCCACGTCGTTGGCGTTCATGTCCTTCATCTTGTTCGCGGCGATCTCGCGCAGCTGGCTCATCGTCACCTGGCCGACCGTCGCACCCTTGCCCGGGGTCAGCGTGCCCTTGGTGATATTGGCCGCCTTCTTCAGGAAGTAGGTGTTCGGCGGCGTCTTGGTGATGAAGGTGAAGGTGCGGTCGGCGAACGCGGTGATCACCACCGGAATCGGCATCCCCGGCTCCATCTGGGCGGTCACCGCGTTGAATTCCTTCACGAACGCCATGATGTTCAGGCCGCGCTGGCCGAGCGCCGGGCCGACTGGCGGCGACGGGTTGGCCTTGCCGGCCGGAATTTGCAGCTTGACGTAGCCGACGATCTTCTTCGCCATAATCTATCCCTTATCCCCTGGCGCTTTCCCTCTGGCAGAGGGGCAGGCAGCCGTTAAGGTGGGACCGCGGTGCATGCGACCGGGGCGAAGACGTCAGAACCGCAGCTTTTCAGGCCGCGGCCATACGTCATCGCCCGGAAGTCTCCCGCGTTCCGGTGTGAGCCGGGCGGTCTACAGGACCGTCGAACCCGAGTCCAGCGATTTAAGGGGCGTCTCCCATGGCCTGGCGGCATAGCGTCAACGGCACCAGCTACCGCTTCCCCGACCTCGCCACCCTGCTCGCCCGCGCCACCCCGCTGCGCTCCGGCGACCAGCTCGCCGGCATCGCCGCCGAAACCGCCTCCGAACGCGCCGCCGCGCAATACGCGCTGGCCGACACCCCGCTCACCGCCATCCTCAACGCCCCGGTCATCCCCTACGAACAGGACGACGTCACCCGCCTGATCCTCGACCGCCACGACCACAAGGCCTTCGCTCCGATCGCCCACCTCACCATCGGCGGTTTTCGCGACTGGCTGCTGGGCGAGGCGACCACCGCTTCCCTCGCCGCCCTGCGTCCCGGCGTCACCCCAGAGATGGCCGCCGCGGTCTCCAAGATCATGCGCCTGCAAGACCTCATAGCCGTCGCCGCCAAATGCCAGGTCACCACCGCCTTCCGCAACACCATCGGTCTGCCCGGCCGCATGTCGGTCCGCCTGCAACCCAACCACCCGGTCGACGATCCGCGCGGCGTCGCCGCCTCCACGCTGGATGGCCTGCTGCTCGGCGCCGGCGACGCGGTGATCGGCGTCAACCCGGCCACCGACAGCGTCGCCGCCACCACCGCCCTGCTGCACCTGCTCGACGACGTGCGCATCCGCTACGCCATCCCCACCCAGAGCTGCATCCTGGCCCACGTCACCACCAGCCTGCGCTGCATCGAACAAGGCGCCCCGCTCGACCTCGTCTTCCAATCGATCGGCGGCACCCAGGCCACCAACGCCAGCTTCGGCGTCACCCTGGCCATGCTCGCCGAGGCGCGCGACGCCGCCCTCTCGCTCAAGCGCGGCACCGTCGGCGACAACGTGATGTATTTCGAGACCGGCCAGGGCAGCGCGCTGTCCGCCGGCGCCCATCACGGCGTCGACCAGCAGACCCTCGAGGCCCGCGCCTACGCCGTCGCCCGCGCGTTCCACCCGCTGCTGGTCAACACCGTGGTCGGCTTCATCGGCCCGGAGTACCTCTATGACGGCAAGCAGATCATCCGCGCCGGGCTGGAGGACCATTTCTGCGGCAAGCTGCTCGGCCTGCCGATGGGCTGCGACGTCTGCTACACCAACCACGCCGAGGCCGACCAGGACGACATGGACACCCTGCTCACCCTGCTCGCCGTCGCCGGCGTCACCTACATCATGGGCGTCCCGGGAGCCGACGACGTGATGCTATCCTACCAATCCACCAGCTTCCACGACGCGCTCTATGTTCGCGGCGTGCTCGGCCGCCGCCCGGCCCCGGAATTCGAGGCCTGGCTGGAGAAAATGGGCCTGAACACCCCCCCCCCCACCCCCCCCCCCCCCCGGGCCCCCCCGCGGGGGCGGGGGGGCGGGCCCCCCCGCCCCCCCCCCGGGGCCCCCCGCCCCCCCGAACACCCCCGCCCCAACCCTCCCCGCCGCCCTCTCCCCGGCGCTGATCGGTCTCGGGTGAGCCAGGCCCCCACCCTCTGGCGCAACCTGCGCCGCTTCACCCCGGCCCGCATCGCGCTCGGCCGCGCCGGCAACGCCCAGCCCACAGAAGCCCATCTCGCCTTCCAGGCCGCCCACGCCGCCGCGCGGGACGCCGTCCACACCCCGCTCGACCTCGCCGCCCTCACCGCCGCGTTGGATGCCGCCGGCCTGCCCAGCCAGACCGTCCGCAGCGCCTGTCCGGACCGCCGAACCTACCTGCTGCGCCCCGATCTCGGCCGCCGCCTCGATGCCGCCGACCGCGCCAGCCTCACCCCGGCTCCCGGCCAGATCGCCTTCGTGGTCTGCGACGGGCTCTCGGCGCTGGCCGTGCAGCGCCACGCCGCCCCGTTGCTCGCCGAACTCATCGGCGCCCTCGGCCCCGCCCCGATCATCATCGCCACCCAGGGCCGCGTGGCACTCGGCGACGACATCGGCGCCGCGCTGGAAGCCGAAGCCGTCGCGGTGCTGATCGGCGAACGTCCCGGCCTGTCGACGCCCGACAGCCTCGGCATCTACCTCACCTGGCAGCCCCGACACGGCCGCACCGACGCCGAGCGCAACTGCATCTCCAACATCCGCCCCGAGGGCCTGCCAATCCCGCAGGCCGCTTCCAAGCTGCTCTGGCTGATCGCCGCGATGCGCCGCCTGCAACTCACCGGCGTCGCGCTGAAAGACGAACAGCCCACGCTGGCCCAGGCTCAGAACATCTCCAGATCGGTGGTCGGCACGTAGCCGCTAAGCCCGCCCATCTCCACCTCGGCCCATTGCATCATCATGTTCCACAGCACCCGGCGCACCACCAGCCTTGTGCCCGGCGGCATCGCCACGATCAGCACCGCATCCGCCTTCGGCGCGCCCAACAACTTCGCATTCGCACTGCGCACGATCGCGATGCCGGTGGTCGGCCGATCCACCGAGGCGCGCGGGCGGCTCAGGTCCGGCCCCAGCATCGCCACCGTGCCCCCCACCAGCAGCAGCACCACCAGCCCAGCCGCCAGCGCAATCCGCCGCGACCGCCGCTGCGCCCGGCCGCGATACAGCCGCACCGTCAGTTCGCCCTTCTCGGTCAGCAACTCGTCGCGTTCCCACTGGATCACCCGCGCCGCGGCTTCCATGCCGCGCAGATTGCGCCGCAACTCATCCAGTTCGCGCTCCAGCCGCTCCACCTCCTGCCCGCGCGCCCGGCTGGCCTGGGCGTCGGGCCTGGCGCCGTCCAGGAACATGTGCTTCAGGTCGCCGCCGGTCAGCCCGAGCCGGCGCGCCAGTTGCCCCACCGCGCGGCCGGCATTGTCCGCCTCGCCGTCATCGGAGGCGAGCATCGCCACCCGGCTGGCCAGCCGCTCGATGTCCTCGTTGGTCAGCCTCGTCACCCGCACCGCCTCTTACCCGCCACCGCTGCCTATATCGGGCAAACCGATGCATATGGCCACCGGCTTGTCATCGTGCAACACTGCGTTACCGCCACGGCCGCACACCGCGGCGGGTCAAGGAACACCGCGATGAGTACAACGGCTCGCCTGGTCATCGGATTCGTCGCCGCCTTCGTGGCCGTGCTGATCTTCTTCCAGGGCATGGTCGAGGCGCTGCACCTGCTGAACCCGCCGGGCCTCGGCGGCGGGCCGGCGTGGTCGCTGCGCCCGGTGCCGCCGTTCGGTGTGCCGGCGGTGCTCGACGCCGCCTTCTGGGGCGGCCTCTACGGCATCGTCTACGCCTTCGTCGCCCCCCGCCTGGCGCTGCCCGCCTGGCTCTGCGGCCTGCTGCTCGGCGCGCTGGCGGTGGTGGTGCTGGTGTTCGTGGTGGCGCCAATCAAGCATTTCAGCCCACTGACCGCCTGGGGCGTCCACACCTGGCTCCGCATCCTGCTGATCCATCTGTTCTGGGGCCTGGGCGTGGCGGCGCTGTTCAGCCTGTTCACCCGCTTCCGCCCGCTGCGCCAAGCCTGACGCATTTGCGCATCACCGAGGGCAGCGCCTCGTCCGCCAGCGCGTCCACCGGGCACAGCCAGCCCTCTGCCTGAACGGTCGAAACCTGGGCGGAAAACACCGCCAGATGCAGCTCAAAATGAGTGAATCCGTGCTGAATCTGGCCCAGATCGCGCCAATTTGCCCGCATCGGCGCATGTTCCAGCGCCTCGGCGGCCGACCACGGCACCTCCCGCCACGGTGTGCCCGGCAACTCGGTCATGCCGCCCAGCAAGCCACGCGGCGGCCGGCGCCGCAGCAGCACCCGCCCGGCCGCATCGAGCAGCCAGAACTGCACCCCATGACGCAGCGGCCGCGGCTTTTTCGCCTGCTTGCGCGGCAGCGTCGCGGCGATGCCCTGGCGGTGCCCTTCGCACCCGGCCCGCCACGGACACAGCGCGCAGGCCGGCGAGGTCGGGGTGCAGATCGTCGCCCCAAGATCGAACAGCGCCTGGGCAAAATCGGACGGCCGCGCCTGCGCCGCCGTATCCTCACCCAACCGCGCCGCCGCGGCGTCCAGCGCCCGTTTGCCGGCCGGCAGCGCCTCGGTCAGTGCGAACACCCTGGCCGCCACCCGCTCGACATTGCCGTCCACCGGCACCACCGCAATGCCGAACGCGATCGCCCCGACGGCGGCCGCGGTATACGGCCCGATCCCCGGCAGCGCCCGCAGCCCGTCCAGCGTGCGCGGAAACCCGCCGGCGGCCGCCACCGCCCGGGCGCAGGCATGCAGGTTGCGCGCCCGGGCGTAATAGCCAAGCCCGGCCCAGGCCGCCAACACCTCGCCCTCCTCTGCCGCCGCCAACGCCGCGACATCGGGAAACCGCGTGAGGAATCGCTCATAATAGGGTAGCACCGCCGCCACAGTGGTCTGCTGCAGCATGATCTCGCTGAGCCAGACCCGGTACGGATCGGCCGGCTCGCCCGGCAACGCCCGCCACGGCATGCGGCGGCGGTGCCGGTCGTACCAGCCCAGCAGATCGGCGGCGGAGACGGAGGACATCGGCGCGGTATGACGAAGCAGGAGCCCCCCGGCAAGCACTCCCAGCCGCCGCCAGAACGCCACGTCTACGGCCCGCGCCAGGTGTCCGCGCTGGTGCCGGCGCTTGTGCGCCCGGCGTTCCGCCGCCGGGCGCCGGCCACCGCCCAGGTGCTGGCCGACTGGGATGTCATCGTCGGCCCGGCGATCGCCGCCGTCACCACCCCCCGCCGGCTGTTCGCCGGCACCCTGACGATCACCTGCCCCGGCCCGGTGGCACTGGAATTGCAACACCTCTCGGGCCAGTTGATCGAGCGGATCAACACCCATCTGGGCAAGGCCACGGTCACCCGCCTGCGCTTCGTGCAGGATGCCCCGCCGGCGCCCAGGCCGCCGCAGTCACCGCCGCCTCAGGCAGTAGCCGAAGCGCGGGCGGCGGTCGCCAGCTTGCCGGAAGGCCCGTTGCGCGACGCGCTGGAAGCGCTGGGCCGCGTGGTCTTGACGCGGCGGCCCGGCTAGCCGCCACTCCGCATCGCGGCGCTCGACACCGCCGGGGGATTCCGGCTAAACTACCACATATAGAGGTATCCATGCGCGTTTCACGGCGTTTTCTACTACAGGTTGGGGGCTTCACCGCGCTTTCTGGGCTGCCGCTGGCGGCCGCCCGGGCCGCGCCGATCGACGACCAGATGGCCGAACGCGGCATCGGCGACGCCTCGGCCCCGGTCAGGGCGGACGAATATTTCTCGCTGACCTGCCCGCATTGCGCCGCCTTCAGCATGCGGACCCTGCCGCAGGTCCGCAAGGACCTGATCGAAACCGGCAAGCTGCGCGTGGTGTTCCACGATTTCCCGCTCGACCAGCTGGCGCTGACCGCCTCGGCCGTCGCCCGCTATCTGCCGCCCGAGCGCTACGAGCCGTTCGTTTCCGCCCTGCTCGCCTCGCAGGACCGCTGGGCGTTCGCCCGCGGCGTCAACTCCACCGGCGAGTTGTGGAAGATGGCCGCCCTCGCCGGGCTGTCGCGCGACTCCTTCAACGCCGCGATCGCCGACAAGGCACTGCAGGGCGCCATCCTGAAGGCGCAGGACGAGGCGCAAAAAATGTATCAGGTCGACTCGACGCCAACGTTCATCTTCAACGGACCGAAGGCTAAGAACCTCAAGGAAGCCGGCGACGTCGCCTACCCCGAATTCGCCGCTCTGGTCGCCAAGGCGGCCGGATAAACACCGGGCCGCCGAGGCGGCCGGATAACCCACAGGACCCAGCCAGTTGCCCGTCAGCTTCAGCCGTCTGCGCATCGCCGGTTTCAAGAGTTTCGCCGAACCGGCGGTGGTGGAGATTCTGCCGGGGTTGACCGGCGTGGTCGGCCCGAACGGCTGCGGCAAGTCCAACGTGGTGGAGGCGCTGCAATGGGCGATGGGCGAGAACTCCGCCCGCAGCCTGCGCGGCGGCGAGATGGACGATGTGATCTTCGCCGGCACCGCCGCCCGCGCCTCGCGCAACATCGCCGAGGTGACGCTGTTGCTCGACGACACCAACGGCATCGCCCCGCCGCCGTTCCACGCCGCCGCGCAGCTTGAGATCTCGCGGCGGATTGAGCGCGGCCGCGGCAGTACCTACCGCATCAACGGCAGCGAAACCCGCGCGCGGGATGTGCAGACGCTGTTCAACGACCTCGCCACCGGCGCCAAGTCCTCCGGCCTGGTCAGCCAGGGCCGGGTCAGTTCGCTGGTCAACGCCAGGCCCGACGAACGGCGGCAGTTGCTGGAGGAAGCCGCCGGCATCACCGGCCTGCACGCCCGCCGGCACGAGGCGGAACTCAAGCTCCGCGCCGCCGAGGCCAATCTGTCGCGCGCCGAGGATCTGCGCGGCCAGCTGGAAACCCAGCTCGACGGCCTGAAGCGGCAAGCGCGGCAGGCCAATCGCTACCGCGCCATCTCCGGCCTGGTGCGCGACGCCGAGGCCGCGCTGCTGACGATCCAGCGCGCCCGGGTCGAGCAGGCCCGCGCCGCCGCCCAGTCCGCCGTGCACGCCGCAGGGCTGGCGGTCGCCGCCGCCACCATCGCCGCCACCGAAACCGCCACCCAGGCCACCGAGGCCGCCGCCGCGTTGCCCGCCTTGCGCAGCGCCGCGGCCGCGGCGCGGACTGCGCTGGAGCGCCACCGGCTCGGCGCCGAGCAGATCGGCCAGGAAGCCGCCCGCGCCGAACAGGCGCTGCGCGATGCCACCTTGCGGCTGGAGCAGGTTTCCGCCGACCTCGCCCACGCCAGGCAGGTCCAGGCCGACGCCGCCGCCGCCCTCGCCCGGCTGTCCGACGAGGACCGCCGGCTGGCCGCCGAGGAGCAGGCGCATCCGCCGCGCATGGCCGCCGCCACCGCCGACGCCGAAGCCGCCACCGCCGCCGCCCGCGCCGCCGAAACCGCCGCCGAACGCGCCACCGAGCACGCCGCCGACCTCGCCGCCCGCCACCGCGCGCTGGCCGAGGCGCTGGCCCAGGCCGAACAGCGCACCGCCCGTATCGCCCAGCAGGCGGCCGAAACCGGCGCCGAGCGCGACCGGGTGGCGGCGCAACTGGTGGCCCCGGAACGCCTCGCCGCCGCCGAGGCCCAACGCGCCGCCGCCGCCGAGGCGCTGGCCGCCGCCACCGCC